>CALWNP010000018.1 GCA_944382835.1 uncultured Gemmiger sp. | reverse complement strand
TACGGCACCACCGACGAGATCTTCTACAATCCCCAGCACGAGTACACCAAGGGCCTGATCAACTCCATCCCCAAGCTCAACGCCACCGAGAAGGAGCGTCTGGTGCCCATCGAAGGTCAGCCGGTTGACCTGCTCAACCCGCCTGCGGGCTGCCCCTTTGCCCCCCGCTGCAACAAATGCATGAAGATCTGTCTCAGCCAGATGCCCCCGCGCACCGACCTGAGCGAGACCCATTACACCCATTGCTGGCTGCGCCAGAAAGAGGAATTTGAGAAGGGAGGCAACGTCCGGTGAGCGAGAACAAGAACCTCGTGGAGGTCCAGCACCTCCAGCAGTACTTCCCGGCCGGCGGTGTCGGCAAGAGAAAGCGTTATATCCAGGCGGTGGACGATGTGAACTTCGCCATCCGCAAGGGCGAGACCCTGGGCCTGGTGGGCGAGTCCGGCTGCGGCAAAACCACCACCGGCCGTACCCTGCTGCGCCTGTATGAGCCCACCGACGGTCGTATTATCTACGACGGCAAGGTGATCTTTGACTCGGGCAAGTGCCCGGTGCACGACGCCACCGGCAAGGTCATCGCCGACCACGGCGAGAAGGTGGCGGTGGACATGATGCCCTACCGCCGCAAGATGCAGATCGTCTTCCAGGACCCCTACGCCAGCCTGGACCCCCGTATGACCATCGGCGACATCGTCGGCGAGGCCATCGACATCCACAAGCTGGCTTCCAGCAAGCAGGACCGGCATGACCGGATCATCAAGCTGCTGGAGCGTGTGGGCCTGAACAGCGAGCACGCCAACCGCTATCCCCACGAATTTTCCGGCGGCCAGCGGCAGCGCGTAGGCATCGCCCGCGCCCTGGCGGTCAACCCCGAGTTCATCGTCTGTGACGAGCCGGTCAGCGCCCTGGACGTTTCCATCCAGGCCCAGGTGGTCAACATGTTTGAGGACCTGCAGGCCGAGATGGGCCTGACCTACCTCTTCATCGCCCATGACCTGAGCGTCGTCAAGCACATCTCCAACCGCATTGGCGTCATGTACCTGGGCAAGCTGGTGGAGCTGGCCGACAGCTTCGAGCTGATCAGCCACAGCGTCCATCCCTACACCCGCAGCCTGATCTCGGCCATCCCGGTGGCCGATCCCAAGACGGCACGGGCTTCCCACCGCATCGTGCTTCAGGGCGACGTGCCCAGCCCCCTCAACCCGCCTTCCGGCTGCCGGTTCCGTACCCGCTGCCCCTATGCGGATGAGCGCTGCGCCTGCGAGGTACCGGAATTCAAGGAGGTCGGCCCGGGTCACTGGGCGGCCTGCCACCATCTGGACAAGGTGAAGTAATCGACACTGGAAATCGGTGGAAACACGTTCCAAAAAGATTACAATTGTGCGTGAAACCTTGCCCTGCCCGCTTGGGTGGCACTATAATCTAGGTATTCGTTCCTGATCTGGGAATGGGTATCAGGCCGGAACCTGCCGGTCTGAAAAATAAATATGGAGGGAAATACCACATGAAGATGAAGAAAATCGTCGCTGTGGCGCTGGCTGGCTGCATGGCCGCCTCCCTCGCTGCCTGTGGGTCCACCGCGGACACCACTTCCAGCGAGGCTGGCAGCTCCGCCGCCGCCACCACCGATGCGACCGCTGAAACTGCTGGCACCACTGCGTCTACCAGCGGCTTCACCGTGCAGATTGGTCCCAACCCCGAAACCCTCGATCCCGCTCTGAACAGCGCTGTGGACGGCGGCAACATGCTGATCACCCTGTTCGAGACCCTGCTCATCGTGGACGAGAACGGCGATGTCGTTCCCGGCCAGGCCGAGAGCTACGACGTCAGCGATGACGGCCTGGTCTGGACCTTCCACATGCGCGACGGCCTGAAGTGGAGCGATGGTTCCGACCTGACCGCCAAGGACTTCGAGTACAGCTTCAAGCGGCTGGCCGATCCCGACACCGCGGCTCCCTACGGCGCCACCGTCACCAGCATGATCGCCGGTTACGATGAGGCCGTCGGTTTCCCCGATGACGAGGGCAACCCGACCCAGGATCCCAACCCCGATGCGCTGCAGGTTGTTGCCAGCGAGGACGGCAAGACCCTGACCATCACCCTGTCCTACCCCTGCTCCTACTTTGACCGTCTGGCCGCTTTCGCCACCGCCAGCCCGGTGCAGCAGGCCACTGTTGAGGCCAACGGCGATGCCTGGTGCACCGCTCCCGAGACCTACATCTGCAACGGTCCTTACATGATCACCGAATGGGTTCCCAGCGAGCGCATCGTGGTCAGCAAGAACCCCTACTACGTCGGCGGCTGGGATACCTCCCGCATCGTCAGCGATCAGATCACCTTCCTGCTCATTGAGGATGCCTCCGCTGCCTACGCTTCCTACAACAGCGGCGAGGCCGTTCTGGTCAAGAGCGTTCCCACCGAGGAAATCCCCAGCCTGACCAAGGCTGAGGACGGCGGCGACTTCTATGTCGACTCCACCCTGGGCACCTACTACGTGGCGGTCAACACCTCCATCGAGCCCTTCAACGACGTCAACGTCCGCAAGGCTCTGAGCCTGGTCATCGACCGTGACTACGTTGCCAACACCATCATGCAGGGCACCTACAGCCCCGCTTACAACTTCGTCGGCCCCGGCATCGTCGGTGAGGACGGCGACTTCATTGACACCGCCAACGGCGGCGAGAGCTACATCCCGCAGGATTACGACACCGCTGTGGCCGAGGCCCAGCAGTGCCTGGCCGATGCCGGCTATCCCAACGGCGAGGGCTTCCCGACCATCACCTACTCCACCAACGATGACGGCTACCACACCGCCCTGGCCGAGTACCTCCAGAGCGTCTACCAGGAGAAGCTGGGCATCACCATGGAGATCGAGACCGTCGAATGGCAGAGCTTCACCCCGCAGCGCCGCAGCGGCGACTACGAGATGGCTCGTGACGGCTGGCTGATGGACTACAACGATCCCTCCAACATGCTGGAGCTGTTCGAGACCGGCAACGGCAACAACGACGCCCAGTACAGCAACCCCGAGTTCGATGCTGCCATGGAGGCTTCCCGTGTGGCCGATTCCGACGCCCACTATGCTGCTCTGCATCAGGCTGAGGACATCCTGATGAACGACATGGCTTCCATCCCCGTCGCTTACTACAACGACTTCTGGCTGCAGAGCCCCTCTCTGCAGGGCACCTGGCACAGCCCGTACGGCTACTTCTACCTGCAGTACGGCTACGTTGCCTGATTCAGTCCCTGTCTGATTCGGTAATATGCTGAAAACCCCGCCCCCTGACCGGAACCTTCCGGCAGGGGGCGGGGCTTTGTTTGTGATATGGGGAAAAACCGGGTTACAGGGCGCCGCGCTCCAGCATCGCCTTGACCTCAAACAGGTCCTTGCAGCAGGTGGTGTAGAGCCGCTCCATCTCGGGGGTGGAGGGCATCAGGTCGGGCACCATGACGGTCACGGCATGGGCGGCCGCTCCGGCCCGGACGCCGTTGTAGCTGTCCTCCAGCACCAGGCAGCGCTCGGGCGGGATGCCGATGCGGCGGGCCGCCTCCAGGAACATCTCGGGGTCGGGCTTGGAGTAGGTCACGTCGGCGCCGCTGACAATGTCCTCAAAGTAGCGGTCGGTACCGGTGTTTTTCAGGTTGCGCCGGATCACCTCCGGCTGACTGGAACTGGCAACAATCCGGGGAATCCCCGCCTGTTCCAGATAGTCCAGCAGTTCCACCAGGCCCGGTTTCACCGGCACCCCCTTGGCAAAGAGGGCCTCGCCGGCCTGGTTCAGGGCGTTGAGCAGCGCCTCGGGCTGGATCTGGGGATAGTAGCGGCGGATGTGCCGCAGCATGTTCTCTCCGGCCAGACCCCGGGCACCCACCACAAACTCCTCGCTGGGCAGCGGCAGCCCCAGCGCATTGCAGCAGGGCTCCCACAGGGTGGCCCACATCCGCTCGGTGTCGAACATCAGGCCATCCATATCAAAAATAACCCCTTGTACCATCTTTCTCACCTTTTCTCTCATAACATTCGCAAGGCTATTGTACCCGATGGCAGGAAAAATGTAAACAGTTGCTGCAAAACCCCAAAAAGGGGGCTTGTATTCGCCGCTTTAGAGCGCTATAATAGGAAAAACAATCCCCAAACACGCGTAACAGCCTGCCTGGGAGACAAGGCGGGAACGGCGCTTGTGCGACGTCGCTTTCGTCAAAAGAGAGGTTGAGAAGAATGTTGGACATCAAAATCACCCGTACCACCGAGCCCAAGGCGAAACCCGCCGACGAATCCAAGCTGGGCTTCGGCAAGATCTTCAGCGACCACATGTTCCTGATGGACTACACCGAGGGACAGGGCTGGCATGATCCCCGCATCGTTCCCTACGGCGCGCTGCCCATGGACCCCGCCACCACCGTCTTCCACTATGCCCAGGAAATCTTTGAGGGCATGAAGGCTTACCGCACTGCCGACGGCACCATCCAGCTCTTCCGTCCCGACTGCAACGCCCAGCGGTTCCAGGATTCTGCCGACCGTCTGTGCATCCCCAAGATCCCGGTGGAAGACTTCATCCAGGCTGTGGAGGCCCTGGTGGATGTGGACCGTGACTGGGTGCCCCATTCCGACGGCGCTTCGCTGTACATCCGTCCCTTCTGCATCGCCACCGATGTGGGCCTGGGCGTTCATGCCGCCAAGCACTACCTCTTTGTGATCATCTGCTCTCCCTCCGGCGCCTACTATGCCGAGGGTCTGGACCCCGTCCGCATCTACGTGGAAGACCAGTACATCCGCGCTGCCCCGGGCCTGACCGGCTTCACCAAGTGCGGCGGCAACTACGCGGCCTCCATCAAGGCCGGCGAGATGGCCGAGGAGCGCGGCTTCAGCCAGGTTCTGTGGCTGGACGGCGTGGAGAAGAAGTACGTCGAAGAAGTGGGCAGCATGAACATCATGTTCAAGATCGACGGCAAGATCTACACCGCCGCCTGCACCGGTACCGTTCTGCCCGGCGTTACCCGCCGCTCCATCATCGAGCTGCTCCGCGACTGGGGCTATGAGGTGGTCGAGGGCAAGCTGGCCATCGCCGATGTCATGAAGGCCGCCGACGAGGGCAAGCTGGAGGAAGTCTTCGGCACCGGCACCGCTGCCGTTGTCAGCCCGGTCAAGGAACTGGACTGGGAGGGCAAGGTTGCTGAGATCGGCGGCGGCAAGATCGGCCCCCTGACCCAGAAGCTGTACGACACCCTCACCGGCATCCAGTGGGGCAAGCTGCCCGACACCAAGGGCTGGACCGTCAAGGTGGAAAAGAAGTATTGATCCGCCTGTTCCAAAAAGTTTACAAATCTCCGTCTGTGACGGATTAGAATGAAAAAAGCGCGCAAGGACGAACAAAAATCCCTGCGCGCTTTTGTCTTGCCCGCCCGATTTGAACACGGGGTACTGGGCAGGAGAGGCAAAATGTGGTACACTATACCATACTGTTTTCCTGTTCCCAATCGCCCAAACAAACGCATGGACGTGGTTTTGGTCACCCGCACTGGGAGGTGCTGTTTTTGAAGAATCTACTGGAACTTCTGGACCGGACGGCAGCCCGTCTGCCCGACGCTCCGGCTTTCTGCGATGAGGAAACCTCGATCACCTGGTCCGGGCTCAAACAGAAGGCCGCCGCCCTGGGCACCGCCCTGGCCCGGCAGGGCGCCCGGGGACGGTCGGTGGCCCTCTACCTGGACCACAATGTCGCCTGCATCCTGGGGATGATGGGCACTTTGGCCGCCGGCGGGTTTTACACCGTGCTGGACATCGCCCAGCCCGCCGAGCGGGTCCGCCGGATCACCGACCAGCTCCACCCCGCGGTGCTGCTCACCGACGCTGCTCATCTGGAGGCGGCCCGGGCCCTGGGGGTGGGGGACTGCCTGCTGACGGTGGAGGATGCCGCCGCCACCCCGATGGACGAAAACCTGCTGCAGGAGATCCGCACCGCCATGGTGGACACCGACCTGGCCTATGTGCTCTTCACCTCGGGGTCCACCGGCCTGCCCAAGGGGGTGGCCATCACCCACCGCAATGTGCTGGCATACAGCGAATGGGCGGTGGAAACCTTTGGCTTCGGTCCCCACACCGTGCTGGGCAACCAGACCCCCTTCTACTTCTCCATGTCGGTCACCGACATCTACGGCGCCCTGCGCAGCGGCGCCTGTGTCCAGATCCTGCCCCGGCGGTTTTTCAGTTTCCCGGTGCAGCTGCTGGACTATCTCACCCAGCGCCGGGTCAACACCATCTACTGGGTGCCCTCGGCCCTGGGCATTGTGGCCAACTGGAAGGCGCTGGACTATACCACCCCGCCGCCGCTGCGGACCATCCTCTTCGCCGGCGAGGTCATGCCCACCGCCAAGCTCAACTATTGGCGGTTTCACTATCCCCAGGCCCTCTTCGCCAACCTGTACGGCCCCACCGAGACCACCGACATCTGCGCCTACTATGTGGTGGACCGGGACTTTGCCGACGACGAGCCCCTGCCCATCGGCCGGGCCTGCGCCAACTGCGGGCTGCTGGTCCTCAAGGAGGGCCGGCTGGCCGAGGCAGGGGAGGAGGGGGAGCTCTGCGCCCGGGGCAGCTTCCTGGCGGCCGGGTATTACGGCCTGCCGGAAAAGACCGCCGAGCGGTTCTGCCAGAATCCGTTGCAGAGCGCCTACCCCGAGATCATCTACCGCACCGGGGACCTGGTGCGGTACAACGACCGCGGCGAGCTGATCTACTGCGGCCGGATGGACCACCAGATCAAGCACATGGGCTACCGCATCGAGCCCGGCGAGATCGAGACTGCCGCCTTCGGCCAGGACAAGCTGGACAACTGCGCCTGTCTCTATGACCAGCAGCGGGACCGGCTGGTGCTCTTCTACCAGGGCAAACGGGATCTGACCGATGCCCTGCGGGAGCGGCTGGCCCAGCGACTGCCGCCCTATATGCGGCCGGCGGTCTACCACCGCCTCAAGCTGATGCCGCAGAACCAGAACGGCAAGATCGACCGCATCGCCCTGGGAGCGATGCTGGCTGACCTGCCCTGACCCAGGACAGATCTCACAGATTGCAAGGAGGAAAAAGCCATGTACACAATGGAACAGATTCTGAAAATTCTGGGGGAGGTCAAACCCGGCCTGGCCCCCGCCCCCGACGAAGAGCTGGTCAAGACCGGCCAGCTGGACTCGGTGGACATCATGGCGCTGGTCATGGCGCTGAGTGAGGAGTTTGACCTGGAAGTGACCCCTCTGGATCTGAAGGAGGAGAACTTCCACACTGCCCAGGCCATTCTGGACCTGGTCAACCGTTTGGCGGAGGAGTAAACGCAGGCTATGTCCTACAATTCCTTTATCTATCTCTTTGTCTTTCTCGGGGTGGTCTGGCTCTTCTGGGCCCTGCTGCCCCAGCGCTGGCGCCCGGCGGCTTTGCTGGGGGGCAGCCTGGTCTTTTACTTTGTCACCGCCCATCGGTTCATCGTCTATGTGCTGCTGGCGGCCCTGGTCTCCTGGGGCTGCGGCTGGATGCTGACCCGGCTGGACGAGCTGTTGGCCGAAACCCGCATCCAGCTGCCCGGCCCGCCCGAGAAAAAGGCCCTGAAGCAGAAGGTGACGGCGCTGAAAAAGGCCACCGTCACCGCCGGAACCCTGCTGCTCATCGGCACCTTTGTGGCGGTGAAGTACCTGCCCTTCCTGGCCCGGAGCTTCAACGCCTTCATGGACCGGATGCCCTGGCATCTCACCGTGACGGTGCCGGCCTTTGTCCAGCCGCTGGGGCTGAGCTTTTTCAGCCTGATGGCGGTGAGCTACATTGTGGATGTCTACCGGGGCAGCTGCAAGGCGGCGCCCCAT
Organism: uncultured Gemmiger sp.; assembly: GCA_944382835.1. GTDB lineage: Bacteria > Bacillota > Clostridia > Oscillospirales > Ruminococcaceae > Gemmiger. The sequence goes on along the minus strand of CALWNP010000018.1, from coordinate 38,466 downwards.
TACTGGCAGGTGCTGCTCTTCCTGTCCTTCTGGCCCCACATTGTGGAAGGCCCCTTTGACCGCTACGGCGCCCTTTCGCCCACCCTGCTCAACCCGCCCAAACCCTCCTACCGGGCGGTGACCTTCGGGGTGCAGCGGATTGTCTGGGGCCTCTTCAAAAAGGTGGTCATTGCCGACCGGGCCAACATGTATGTTAAGGCGGTTTTTGACGACTGGACCAAGTACAGCGGGGCCGCCGTGGTGGCGGGCACCCTGCTCTACACCCTCCAGCTCTATGCCGAGTTCTCGGGCTGTATGGACATTGTCTGCGGCTCGGCCCAGCTGTTCGGGGTGCCGCTGGCCGAAAACTTCCGTCAGCCCTTCTTCTCCCGCACCGTGGCCGAGTTCTGGCGCCGGTGGCATATCACCCTGGGCGCCTGGCTGCGGGAATACCTCTTCCAGCCGGTGATCGTCAGCAAACCCATGATGAAGTTCGGCAAATTCTGCCGTACCCGGTTCGGGGCCGCCGCCGGCCGCAACTGGCCGGTCTGGCTGGGCCTCTTTGTGACCTGGGTGGCCATCGGCTGGTGGCACGGCGCCGGATGGAGTTACTTTGTATACGGTTTGTATTATTTCGTCCTGATTGTACTGGGTGAAATATTTGAGCCGCTGCTGCTCCAGCGGATGCCGGCCCTGGCCCGCTGGCGGGAAACCCCGGCCTGGAAGGTCTGGCAGATGCTGCGCACCTTTGTGCTGGTCAACATCGGCATGCTGATCTTCCGGGCCAACGGCCTGCGGGCGGTGCTGGACATGGTGGCCAGCCTGCGGGTGCCCTACACCTCCAGCCTTCTCATCAAGCTGGATGCCCGGGACATCGGGGTGCTGGTGGTGGGGGCGGTGCTGCTCTTTGTGGTGGATTTCCTCCACGAGCGGGGCCACCATCTGCGGGAGGAACTGGCCGCCAAACCGCTGGTTCTGCGCTGGGCGGTCTATGTGCTGGCCGTTCTGCTGGTGATGGTGTTCGGGGCCTACGGCGACAACTATGACCCCGCCGCCTGGATCTATGCACAGTTTTGATAAAGGAGCCATCCAATGCAAATTTCCCCTTGGATCAAAAACGCGATCCGGATCATCGCCTTTCTGCTGGTGCTGCTGCTGGCAGTGCTGCTGACGGGGCATTACCTGATGCCCCATTCCAACCGCTATCTGTCGGGGTACACCGCAGGGGGCATCCTGGGCGAAAACTTTGATACCATCGATGTCCTGGTCATGGGCGATTCCAACGCTGCCCAGGGCATCTCCCCCATGGAATGGTATACCCAGAACGGGGTCACCGGCTATACCTACGGGTCGGGCTGGCTTTCGGTGTACAACATCTACTACCGCCTCAAGAGCATCTACGAGGAGCAGAGCCCCAAGGTGGTGGTGCTCTGCACCGACACCGTTTACAGCAAAAAGGGCAACGAGACCTATCTGCAGAGCGCCATCGGGGACATTGCCGACGAGCTGCTGCCCCTGCTGCGGTTCCATGACAACTGGAAGGAGCTGACCCTCAGCAACCTGCTGGAGCAGCACGATTACAGCTGGCGGGACCTGAACAAGGGCTACACCCCCATCACCGATGTGGCGGCCTGCATGAACACCACCTATATGTACGACGACGGCTCGGGTTCCGAGTACATCCCCATGGAGGTGCGGTTCTATATGGACCGGATTGTCCGGCTCTGCGAAGAGCACGGCAGCGCCCTGGTGCTGGTGACTATGCCGGCCACCAGCTGGAACCATGCCCGCCATCTGGGCATTTTGGAATATGCCGAGGAATATGACCTGCCCTATATCGATTACAACCTCACCGACTGGGAACCCGGCATCGAGTGGAAAACCGACACCCCCGACGGCGGCTCCCACCTGAACGTGCTGGGGGCCCGCAAGGTGACCGCTGCCCTGGGCAGCTACCTGATGGCCAACTACGATCTGCCCGATCACCGGGGGGAGGCGGGTTACGAGGAATGGGACGCCGATGCCCTTACCTACACCCAGAATATGCAGGAGTTGGTGGCCAAGAACCAGGAAAATGCCGACTATCAGCTCTCGGTTCTTGGAGAAAGCGTACAAAACTAAGCACAAAAAACTAAGCAAAATGTACACGAAACGGGGTTGAAAGACCGCGAAAAATGCGGTATGATAAAACCAACAAAGCAAAGACGCTTTGGAAACGGGGAGTTTCCCCGCCACCAAAAGCGTCTTTTGTTTTACCGGTTTCATCGCAGACCGGGCAAAGAGGAAGCAAACCAGAACGCCTTGCAGGCGCGGCTGCCATGGCCCTGCTTGTAGAGGGGTGGGTGTCCATATTGTTGTACCACCGGGCTGGCAGGACGTTCTGTTTTTCTCCTTCTTTTTTGAAAGCGGGACGGAGCAGTGGCCGGCCCGCTTTTGTGTTTCCAAAAGTCGAAAAAACCACCCCCGGAACCTTGACGGTTCCGGGGGTGTGTTTGTTTACAGGGTCATGTCGCCCACCAGCATCCGGCCGCAGGCGTCGATGGCATAGACGGTGTATTTGCGGAAACTGCCCGACACCTTTTCCAGCGGCAGCCCGCCCTGCTGCGGGGTGGTGAAATGCAGGGTCCGGTGGGCCGAGGTGGCGTGGGGCCGCTCATCGGGGATGCTCCAGGCCAGCACCCCGGTGGGCATCTCGGGGCTGCCGCAGAAATCGTCGGGCAGATCCACCGGATTGCCGTTGAGGTACATCCGGTACAGCCCCGGGGTGTCCTCCGGCATATGCCGCAGCCAGACACTGGAGCGGGTGGGGCAGCCCTCGGTGGGGCCGTGGGGACGTTTGCGCATGCAGATGGCCAGATTGGTCCAGGTCACCAGAAAATCGTCCAGCGGCATCTCCACCTCGGCCTCAAAGTCGGTCTCGCCGGCCCAGGGGTCGTCCAGCAGGGCGGAAGGGGTTCCGCCCTCGGTGGAAAAGCCCCGCAGCGAGGCGTAGCGCACCGCGGGCAGCCCCGCCTCCACCTGGGCGGGAGTGCTCTGCAGCGAGACAATCACCCCGTAGCCGGCCCGGATCTCGGCCCGCAGCAGGGCCAGGTCCGCCCAGCACACCCAGGTGGGAAAGCCCCAGCACCCCGCCACCGCGGCGGCAAACCCCGGGTTGGAGGGGCTCTGCCCGGCCTGGCAGTCCCACATGGCCAGGGCAAACTCCTCGGGCAGGATGTCGGCACCCCAGCGGTTGGTCAGGCTGGTCAGGCAGCAGGCCAGGTCCATCACCGGGCGCAGCGCCGGGGCCCGCCGTGCCACCACATAGGGCAGCAGATGGAGCGAGGCGTTCACCGGACGGCCGCCGGCGGGGATTACATCGGTCATCCGGGCACTGACCCCCAGCAGCTGGACGGTGGGGGTCTGTTTCTCCTCCTTGGTGTAGAGGTAAATCCGCAGCTGGGCCTTGCTGCCCAGCTTGGAATCCAGATACAGGGCGTCCGGCGTCAGGATCTGGGCGCCGCGGGTTCCGGGCACCGCCCCCTCCCGCCGGATGTAGGGACTCCAGCGGCCAAAGCTGGCCCAGGCGGTCCAGTTGCCGTCCACCAGCACCCGGGCCTGGGCTTCCACCGCGGTGCCCGGCGGGGTGGAGGCGTTCCAGTTCACCCGGATGGCGTCGAACACCGGCAGCGGGATGGCGGGGCTGGTGTAACAGCCGTAGGGCACATAGCTGCCCTGCACCATGTCCAGCAAAACCTGCCCGCCGGCCACCGTCACATTGTCCAGCTCGCCGCGCATGAAGGCCTCGGTGTCGCGCAGCAAAAAGGTGTTTTTGTTTTCCATCTGATTACCACCTCACGGCTGTTGAGAGAAGGCACCGGCAGGGATCTTCGCCGGACAAAGCCCGCTGCGGCCCGGAACGCAGCGGCAGGGTGCCGTCTGCATCCCCGGGACCGGGGACCCTTTCATGATACCTTCGGATGGCGGCGAAACCGGGAGATTCCGGGCGAAGAAACCCCGAAAGCCCCCGCAAAATCCGCCGTCTGATACTCTTATCATATCCTTTTTGGAAACCGCTTGCAAGGCGGCCCCTCAAAAAAGGTCAGAATTATTTTACAATTCCAACGCAATTTTGTGCTACAATAGGAACCGTCATCGAAAAAAATCAACAGGAAATGAGGGTTCCAACCATGGCTTGGGTCACAAAAGACAGTCAGGAAGAGTACGAAGCACCCCCGGCACCCCGGAACTATACCAAACAGGAAAAAGCTGCCAACTGGTGGCACTATCAGAAATGGTATGTGATCGCCGGTGTGGTGGCGGCGATCATTGTGGCCTGGATTGTGCGGGACGTGGTGTTCCAGGTCAAGCCGGACTACGAGGTGGGCTATGTGGGGCAGAGCGAACTGCCGCCCGACACGGTGGAGGCGCTGCAGACCACCCTGGCATCCTTTGGCGAGGACCTGAACGGGGACGGCAAGGTGGTGGTGACGGTGAACCAGTTTACGGTGGACTTCAACGACAGCGACAACACCGACGCCTACACCCAGATGGCCGGGGTTACCAAGCTCAGCGCCGATCTGTCCACCGAGAAGGGCAGCTATCTCTTCCTGCTCCAGGACCCTGAGGGGTTCGAGGCACAGATCGGGGCGCTGCAATACCTGGACGGCACCCTGCCGCCGGACGGCAGCACCGACTGGGAAAAGATGGTCTATCGCTGGTCGGACTGCCCGGTGCTGGCCGGGCTGGACCTGGGCCAGTACACCGGCCTGACCGTCATGGACGACACCACCGGCGAAAACCAGGACCTGCTGGCCGACCTCTATGTGGGGCTGCGGGGCAACTGGCGGGAGAAGGAGGAAGACACCTACCAGGCCAATCTGACCCTGTGGCAGGCGCTGACCGCCGGGGCCGCACCGCTGGCGGAGAGCGGATCGTGATCACCCGGCTGTTCCGCTGGCTGCACCGGCGCCGGCCTGCCCGGCCTGCGCCGCCCCAGCCGCCCCGGATGGACAACCCCTATCGCCGCTTTTACACCCGGACCCCCACCTTGGAGGAACTGGCCCGCCGCGCGCGGGAGCGGGAAAAAGAAAAGAATGGTCAGGGCCAGCCCTGACATCGCCCCGGCCACCCCAAGGCCGGGGCAATTTTGTTGGCATCCGCCCCTTGTGTTTGCCGGGGGGAATGTGTATAATTTACTCTGTATCAGTTTGTAATTTTGTAGAAGAGGGAGCGCGTTTTATGCGTTTGGATGCACAACTGCATTATCTTGACAATGCTGCCACCACCATGGTGGACCCGGAGGTGGCAGACGCCATCGACGGGGCGATCCGCGGAGTCTGGGCCAACCCGTCCAGTCTCTACGGCCCCGCCATCGAAGCGCACGAGACGCTGGCTGCCGCCCGCAGCAAGGTGGCTAAGGCCATCGGCTGCCGCCCGCGGGAGATCACCTTCACCGCCGGCGGCTCGGAGGGCAACAACATCGCCATCCTGGGCGCCGTGGCCCCCCGCCGCAGCTGGGGCAACAAGATTGTGGTCTCTGGTTTTGAACATCCCAGCGCCCAGCTGCCCATCCGCAATCTGGGCCAGCAGGGGTTTGAGGTGGTGGAGATCAACCCAGGCCCCGACGGCCGGCTGGATGTGGACAGGATGGCCGCGGCGGTGGACCGCTCCACCGTGCTGGTCTGCTGCATGGCGGTGAACAACGAGACCGGTGCCCGGCAGGACATCGCCCGGCTGGCGGCGGCGGTCAAGGCCCGCAACAGCCGCACCGCCGTCCATGTGGACGCGGTCCAGGCCTGGCTGCGGGTGCCCCTCTGCCTCAAAAACGTGGACAGCCTGTCAGTCTCCGGCCACAAGATCCACGCCCCCAAAGGGATCGGCGCCCTCTATCTGCGGGAGGGCTACCACATCCTGCCCCCCTTTCTGGGCGGCGGTCAGGAGAACGGCATCCGCCCCGGCACCGAAAACCTGCCCTACGCGGTGGGGCTGGGGGTGGCCGCCGAGCGGGGGGCCAAGGCGATGAAGGCCTCCTCGGCCCATGCGGCGGTCCTCAACGCCCGGCTGCGGGCGGGGCTGGCCCAGATCCCCGGGGTGACCATCAACTCCCCCGACGACGGGGTGCCGGAGGTACTCAACTTCTCCCAGCACGCCGTCAAGAGCCAGACCATGCTCAACTATCTGTCCGACCGGCAGATCTATGTCTCCAGCGGCAGCGCCTGTGACCGGGGCGAACCCAGCCACACCCTGGCCGCCATGGGATGCGATCCCAAAACCATCGACACCGCCCTGCGGGTCAGCTTCTGTGCCGACAACACCGAGGAGGACGTGGACGCTCTTCTGGCGGCGCTGCGCCAGGGGCTGGCGGAATTGCAGCATATTTGAATCAGAAAGGGTTTCTGCATGAAAGAGATTATTCTGGCCTATCAGGGGGAGATGACCCTCAAGGGGCTGAACCGAAGCAAGTTTGAGGCACGGCTGGCCAAGAGCATCCGCTACCGCCTGGAAAACCTGGGCAAGTTCAAAGTCAGCTCCTCCCAGAGCACCGTCTACATCCAGCCTCTGGAGGAGGATCTGGACATGGAGGAGGCCGCCCGGCGGGTGTCCAAGGTGTTTGGCATCGTCAAGCTCAGCCGCGCCGCCTGCTGCGACAAGGACTTTGACACCATCTGCCAGACCGCCGAAGCCTATCTGGGGCAGACCCTGCGGGGCATCCGCACCTTCAAGGTGGAGGCCAAGCGGGCGGACAAGCAGTACCCCATGAAGAGCCCCGACATCTGCCGGGAGCTGGGGGCCTTCCTGCTCTCCAAGCACCCCCATCTGCGGGTGAACGTCCATGAGCCCGAGCTGGAGATCATGGTGGAAATCCGGGAACACGGCGCCTACATCCACGGGCCCAAGACCCCCGGCGCCGGCGGCCTGCCGGTGGGCACCAGCGGCCGGGCCCTCAACCTGCTGTCGGGCGGCATTGACAGCCCGGTGGCGGCCTGGTGCATGGCCCGGCGGGGCCTGGCGCTGCACCACATCCACTTTGCCAGCCCGCCCTACACCAGCCCCCGGGCCAAGCTCAAGGTCCGCGCCCTGGCCCGGGAACTGAGCGAGTACACCGGCAACTGCACCCTCTTTGTGGTGCCCTACACCAAACCCCAGGAGTACATCCGGGACAACGCCCCCGATGTCCTCTTTACCGTCCTCATGCGCCGCAGCATGCTGCGCATCGCCGCCATGGTGGCCCGGAAATGTGAGCTGGAGGCCCTGATCACCGGCGAAAGCCTGGCCCAGGTGGCCAGCCAGACCATGGCAGCGCTGGTCTGCACCGATGCGGCCCAGTCGCTGCCGGTACTTCGCCCCTGCATCGGGATGGACAAAAACGAGATCGTCGCCCTCTCCCGGCGGATCGGAACCTTTGAGACCTCCATTGAGCCCTACGAGGACTGCTGCACCATCTTTACTCCGCCCCATCCCAAGACCCGGCCCAGCCTGGACGAGATCGAGGCCGCCGAGGCCGGCATGCCCGGCCTGGCCGAGCTGGAACAGGCCGCAGCCGAGAATGTGGAACGGATTCCCATTCACATCGGGGACGACCCGGAATTCTGATTGCCTTTGTGCCCGAAAGGAGGGGCTTTCTTGACCGCAGAGATCATCTGTGTGGGAACCGAGCTGCTGCTCGGGGACATCCTCAACACCAACGCCCAGTTTCTCAGCCGGGAACTGGCTGACCTGGGCATCTCGGTGCTGCATCAGCATGTGATCGGGGACAATGTGGAACGCCTGCGGGCGCTGGTCACCGAGGCCCGGGCCCGCAGCGAGCTGCTGGTCTTCTCGGGCGGGCTGGGCCCCACCGAGGACGACCTGACCAAGGAGACGGTGGCCGAGGCCTTCGGGGATACCCTGCGTTTTGACCCCGAGGAGTGGGACAAGATCCTGGCCTTCTTCGCCCGGACCAACCGCACCCCCACCCCCAACAACCGCAAACAGGCCATGGTGCCGGTCCGGGGCCATAAGCTGCCCAACGCCCACGGCACCGCGCCGGGGGCCTGGTTTGAGGACGAGGCCGGCCACTGTGCCGTCCTGATGCCGGGGGTTCCCCGGGAGCTGAAGGCGATGTGGGCCGAAGACGTCCGCCCCGCCCTGGAACAGCGGCAGAACTGCGTCATCCACTCCCGCACCCTGCGGGTGCTGGGGGGCGAAAGCAGCATCGCCACCAAGGTGGGGGAGCTCTTCCACAGCGAAAACCCCACCATCGCCATCTACTGCAAGGTGGGAGAGAGCGAGATCCGGGTCACCGCCCGGGCCGCCACCGCCGACCAGGCCGAGGCCGCCTGCATGGACCGGATTGCCCTGCTGCGGCAGCGGCTGGGGGACAACGCCTATGACGTTGACGTGCCCGGCCTGGAATACACCGTGGTCCGGGTGCTGCGGGAGCGGGGGCTGCATGCCGCCACTGCCGAGAGCTGCACCGGCGGCATGGTGGCCGAACGACTGACCAACGTGCCGGGGTCCAGCGAGGTCTTCGGCTACGGCTTTGTCACCTACGCCGAGGCCGCCAAAACCCAGCTGCTGGAGGTGGACCCGGCGCTGATCCAACAGTACAACGTGGTCTCGGCAGAAGTGGCCGTGGCCATGGCCCGGGGGGCGGTCAACGCCTCGGGGGCCGAGCTGGCGGTGGGCATCACCGGCCTGGCCGGCCCCGGCGGGGCTTTGCCGGGCAAACCGGTGGGCACCGTCTATCTGGCCGGCGCCGACCGGCGCAGCCACCGTACCTGGGTGATGCGGCTGAACCTGGGCGGCTACCAGGAACGGGCCATCATCCGCACCCGCGCCGCCCTCTACGCCCTGGATCTGCTGCGCCGGATGGCCCTGGAGCTGCCGGTGCCCGACGCCGAACTGCTGGAGGAAACCTTTTGAGCTGCCCCGTGGGGGCTTGAATTCTGACAACCGGGGGTGAAACCATGCTCTCAACCCAACTGCGCATCCTGCGGGTCTTTGGCCTGTCTTCCGCCGAGGTGGCTTCGGTGCTGCGCACCGCCCGCGCCGAGGGCTGCCCCGGCCTGCGTCTGCTGGAGCGGGACGGCGAGTTTGCCGTCTGTATCCAGGTCAGCGCGCCCACCCGGGCCATGGCCGAGGACTACTGCGAAAAGTGGGCCCAGAAACTGCGCGCCCGCTTTGGGGATGCGGTTTACGGCACCGGCGAGATCAGCCTGGCCCAGGCCACCCTGGATGCCCTGGTCAAAAAGCGCCGCCTGATTGTGGCGGCGGACGAACCCACCGGCCGGCTGGTGGGGGCATTGCTGCGCCCGCTGGAGCACAGCGAGGCGGTCTTTGACTACGGCACCCAGACCTATGCCAACCCCGAGAACGCCCGCAAGATCGTCACCCCCGAAAACCTGCTGCAAAAATTCCCCGGCGATGTGCTGCAGGCCGCCGCCGGGCGGGCTCAGCTGGCCCTGGCGGTGGGCAACGCCGACTATGCCGTGGTCTATATGCCGGCCACGGTGGGCCAGGCTCCCTTTGTGCTGCTCTGCGACAAGCGCAGCGCGGTGGCCTGCGCCGTCAGCCCCGAGCTCAGCGATGCCGCCATCGCCAACAACATCCTGGACCTGGCCCGCCGTCGGGCGCTGGGGCTGCGGTTCAGCGGCTCCACCATCACCTTCCGCCCCGGCCACGAGCGCCCGCTGCTCATCGTCTCCCAGGAGGGCCAGACCAAGGGGGATACCACCCGGTTTTCCCTGCGGCGCCGCGCCCCCAAAACCGCCGACAGCAGCTTTGAGCCGATGATGGACTTCGACACCCCGCTGCCCCAGCAACAGCCCGCCCCCACCCGGCGGACCCTGCGCACCCCGGCTTCCAGCACAGACACCGCCCCCCTGGGCACCATCACCTTTGAACAGGCCCCGGCCAGCACCCCGGCCCCGGAGCAGGAACCCCTGCCCGATCCCATGGAGATCACCACGGCGGGGCCGGAGGCCGCGGCAGCTTCCCGGGCCGCCCGGGGTGTTGCGGCGCCGGAACCCGAGGCGCCCTCCTCCATCCTGGACGGGGAGATTCCCGATTTCTCCGCCGGGCTGGACCCTGAAGCCATTGCGGCGGCCCAGGCGGCGGACGACGCCCAGCCGCCCAAGAGCGCCGAGGAATTCCAGCGGGCGGCCAGCCGTCTGTTTGCCGACGACGAGGACGATGAGCCCGACCCGCCGGAGAAAAAACGCCGGTCTTCCCGCACCAAACATGCCAAAACCGCTCCATCCGCGCCGACGGCCGCAGCCAGCATCAAAAACCGCAGCCTGGCCATGATCGAAAAGACCGAGCGGCGGCGCCGCCGGGCCACCATTCTGGGAATGCTCTTCTTGGTGCTGCTGGTGGCGGGGGTTGCGGTGGGCATCTTCCTTTTCCTGCGCAGCGACCTGGGCAGCAAGCCCTCTGTGCGCACCTACGGCACTGCCGCCTACGATGAGAGCGCCACCGCCTACCTGGACAACGCCCTGCAAAAGCTGGACGGGGTGGGGGGCTATCTGGGCTTCTCGGGCCAGGACGGTTTCTTCGTCTATGGCCAGGACGCCGAACCCAAGGAGGAGGCGGCGGCCCGGATGCCCGGAACCAGCTATCTGGGCAGTGCCCAGCCCTCCAACACAGTGCTGGACTGCGGCGGCAGCCGTCTGGCCGGCCTTGCCGATCTGGAAACCTTCCGCCAGAACAGTGGATTCACCCTCTATCTGCCCGGCGCCACCTACCGCTACAAGGTGGTGGCGGTCTACTACGCCGACCCGGCGGATTCCGCCAACCCCTTTGACCCGGCGGCCTTCACCGACCTGTCCAACTATTATGATTATCTGGACTTTGTGCTGGGGGCGCAGATCCGCAGCCTCTACACCACCGGGGTGGAGGTGGGCACCGGGGCCTCCTTCCTGACCCTGGTGTCGGACGGGGAAACCCCGGGCACCCGCCTGTGGGTCACCGGGCGGCTCATCGCCGAGGGGGAGGACGCCAAGCTGGATACCTCGGCCATCGGGGCGGCGGAAAACCCGCTGCTGCCCGCAGCCCTGGCCCAGGGGCAGACCGATGCTGCCGCCCTGCTGGCCCAGGCGCTGGCGGATTTCACCGCCCAGCCGGCCCAGGCAGCCCCCGCCCAGCAGGCTTCGGCCCAGGAGGAGGCGGTGGAGGAACCCACCTTTGACGCCGATGCCCTGGCGGCCGAGGCCCACGCCCTGGCCCAATCCACCAGCGAGCTGCTGGCGGGGTTGACCGATGTGGCCGGGGACGCCAACGCGGTGGAAACCCAGATCACCAAGGGGGCTGAGGGGGAACTGCCCGAGCAGACGGTCTCTCTGGAAAGCGTGGTGGCCACACCGGCCCCCACCCAGGCACCCACCCCCACAGCGGCCCCTGCCCAGAGCGCGGCGCCCACCCCCACTCCCCAGGAGGAGAGCAGCGGCGGGCTGAATGTGGACGGCGCCGGACAGACCGGCACCGAACCCACCGGCAGCAGCGGCGAAACCATCAATGTGACGATGAACGGCACCGCCCAGACCATGGACCTGGTCCAGTGCCTGGCCATGATCGCCCAGAATGAGCTGGGGGACGGCGCCCCCGCCGAGGCCTACAAGGCCCAGTGTGTGGCGGCCCACTGCTGGATCCTCAGCCAGGGGGGCTACCCCTCGGTGGCGGGCACCAGCCCCAGCGCAGCGGCCACCGCTGCGGCTCAGGAGGTGGCCCATGTGCTGATCACCTACAACGGCAGCGTCTGCTTCACCCCCTATTTCGCCTCGGCCTCCACCGGCACCGCCTCGGCGGCGGATGTCTGGGGCACCGACCGGCCCTGGCTCCAGGCGGTGGACAGCCCCTATGACCAGAGCGTGGCCACCAACTGGAACACCAACGGCAACAACACCGGCTGTGCCCGGTTCTCCCGCCAGACCCTGCAGGACCGCATCCTGGCCGAGTTGGGCATCGACCTGTCGGGGGTGGACCCCAACAACTGGTTCAAGATCCTGTCGGCCAACCAGTACGGCTGGGTGGCCCAGATGCAGATTGGCCCCGACGAGGGCCCCAACACCACCTGCTCCGGCCGCTGGTTCCGGGAAAACCTCACCGCCGGCCAGAGCGTGGACGGGCGCAGCCTGCGCAGCCAGTGCTTCACCTTTACTTATGACGCCGGGCTGGACTGCTTCATCTTTGATGTCTACGGCTACGGCCACGGCTGCGGCATGAGCCAGTGGGGCGCGGTGGGCTATGCCCAGAACGGCTGGGACTATGCCTCCATCCTGACCCACTACTATCCCGGCACCACCCTGACCAGCTATTGATGACTAAGATCCCCCTTTCCCGCGTACAATAGACGGGGAAGGGGGTTTTTGTATGTCCGAACCCAGAAACCGTCTGGCGGAACTGCGCCGCCGGGTGGCGGCCCAGCCGGCGCTGGACCTGCCCTTTTTGATTCTGCTGCTTCTCCTGCTGGCCTACGGCCTGCTCATGCTCTTCTCCGCCGGGTACGCGGTGGCGCTCTACCGCCGGGGGGACGCCTACACCTACATCCGGCCCCAGCTGCTCTTTGCGGCGCTGGGGGTCAGTGCCATGTACGCCGCCTCGCTGGTGGATTACCACATCTGGCACAAGCTGGCCTGGCCGCTGATGGGGGTCTCATTGGTCCTGCTGGCCATCGTCCTCTTCATGCCGGAGTACAACGGCTGCAAGCGCTGGCTGGTGCTGCCGGGGCTGGGCACTCTGCAGCCCAGCGAGATTGCCAAGTTTTCGGTGGTGCTGGTCTTTGCCCATATCATCTCGCTGAACCACGACCGGATGAAGACCTTCTCCACCGGGGTACTTCCCTTCGGGGTGATCCTGGGGGCGGTGACGGTGCTGATGCTGCTGGAACCCCACCTTTCGGGCACCCTGCTGATCCTGGGCATCGGGGCGGTGCTGATGTTTGTGGGGGGCACCGGCCTCCGATGGTTCGGCCTGGCCGGGGGGCTGGGCCTGGCGGGAATTGCAGCGGCGGTGATTCTGCTGCCCGAGCTGGTGCCCTATGCGGCGGACCGGCTGGCCTCCTGGCAGGACCCCTTCGCCGACCCCCTGGGGGAGGGCCACCAGACCATCCAGAGCCTCTACGCCATCGCCTCGGGCGGGGCGGCAGGGCTGGGGCTGGGCAACAGCCGGCAGAAATACCTCTATGTCCCCGAACCCCAGAACGACTTCATCTTCTCCATCCTCTGCGAGGAGCTGGGCTTTGTGGGGGCAGCCCTGGTGATCCTGCTCTTTCTGCTCCTGCTGCTGCGGGGGATGTCCATTGCGGTGCGGGCCCGGGACAAATTCGGCGCTCTGCTGGTGGTGGGCTTTGTGGTCCAGGTCATCATGCAGGCGGTGCTCAACATTGCGGTGGTCACCAACACCATCCCCAACACCGGCATCAGCCTGCCCTTTTTCTCCTCGGGGGGCACCAGCCTGATGATGCTGCTGGGGGAGATGGGCATTGTCCTCTCGGTTTCCCGCCAGGCCGACGCGGTGGCCACCGGCGGGCTTCGCCCGGCGGCTCTGCGCTGACAAAATCTCACAAAACTGACACACACTCGCCGGCCCCGGCGGGTGTGTTTTGCTTGTATGCGGGGCAGCGGTATGGTATACTACTTTATGTATGTTTACCAGTGTAAACAGCGGGAAAAACCATGCGGGGGAGGGAAAAGGATGTCGCAGCCATCATCCAAGGGGGCAGGGTTTCTGCTCCGGGCCGCCGCGGCCTTTGTCCTGAGCCTGGCCGTTCTCTTTGTCCTGCTGCTGGGGGCTTATGCGGTGCCCGGCGGTGCGGTGCGGCGCAACATCCTGCGCTCGGTGCCGGGGCTGCAGGCCGAGGGGATGTACCCCGAATACTTCGGCTTCAAGCTCTTCCAGATGGACAACTACACCGACACCATCATGCTCTTTGAGGCGGCCTCGGCCGACGAGACCGGCCCCCTCACCGCCATGATGACCAACACCGCCTACAATGTGGACAACTTTGAGACGCTGGCCGACGACCTGGAAAGTTACCTGGAGGCCCGGGCGGCGGGGGAAACCCGTTCCGAACAGCTGGAGCCCTTCTCCTACGCCCGGTACTGGCACGGCTATCTGATCTGGCTGCGGCCGCTGCTGCTGGTCTTTCCCTACCAGCAGGTGCGGGTGATCCAGTACCTGGTGCTCTTTGTGCTGCTGGCGGTGATCCTGGCCCGGCTGTGGCGGCAGTGCGGCTGGCGGACTGCCCTCTGGTTCGGGGCGGCCCAGCTGCTGGTGGGGGTCTTTTTCGTCCCCCATCAGGTGCAGTTTTTCACCTGCTTTATGCTGGCCTATGCCGGCTGCGTCTGGGTGCTGGCCCGGCCCCGGGACATCCGTGCCCTGGGCATCGGGCTGTTGGTGCTGGGGGTTGCCACCGCCTTCTGTGACCTGCTGGTCACCCCCATCCTCACCCTGGGGCTGCCGGTGGCGGTCTGGCTGGTCTGCCTGCCCCAACGGCTGCGGGCCGGCCCCCACCAGTGTGCTGCGGTGGTGGGCGGCTCCCTCTGCTGGGGAGCGGGGTACGCCGGATGCTGGGGCATCAAATGGGTGCTGGCCAGCCTGATCACCGGGACGGATGTGATCGGGGATGCCATCCACCAGGCCGGGGTGCGGACCAACGCCGATACCTGGCACGGCATCCAGCTGACCTGGGGTAATCTCCTGGGGTTTGTGCTGGATACCCTCACCGAAAAGGGCCTGCTCTGGCCGCTGGTGGCGGCGGTGCTGGTCTGCATCCTCCTCTTTCTGCTCTGCCTGCGCGGCCGGGGCCCGCTGCTGCGGGCGCTGCCGCTGGGCCTCACCGCCCTGATGGCGCCGGTCTGGCTGGCAGTGCTGCGCACCCATTCCGTCCAGCACGGCTGGTTCACCTGGCGGTCGCTGGATGTCAGCCTTTTCGCCGGCATGGCCTTTGTCTACTACGCTTGCAGCCTGCGGGCCGGACTCCACCGGCTGCGGGGACACAAAAAGGAACAAAAACAATGAACAAGAATCCCGAAAACGCCCAGCCCTCCGAGGGCGAGAAAAAAAGCAAGCCTGGACGGTGGCGAAACCTGCCCCGCTGGGCCAAGATTCTGGTGGGTATCCTGGCAGTCCTGGTGGTGCTGCTGGGGGCAGTGGTGCTCTACGTCAACGGCAAACTGGATCTGATCCACTACAACGACGGCACGGTGGACAGCGTGGGCACCATCGGCGCCGACGAGGACCAGGACCTGGACGGCACTGGTCTGGAGCACAACGACGACGCCATGGAGATGCCCGAGGGCAGCCCCTTTGCCGATGACGATGTGCTGAACATCCTGCTGATCAGCACCGACGAGCGCACCGACGCTGTCAACGACTGGGACGCCTTCACCCACCTCAACGAGCTGGACGGCACCAGCGCCACCACCGAGTTCAGCGATGACGCCCGGGCAGACAGCCTGATCCTGGTCTCCCTCAACATCAAGGAGAACACCATCAAGCTGGTCTCCATTGAGCGGGGCACCGGCGTGCCCATCATGCTGGACGGCTACGAGGGCCAGTATGACTGGATCACCCACACCTTCCGCTACGGCGGCGCCAAGCTGACCATGGATACGGTGGAGGACTGCTTCAACGTCCAGGTGGACCACTATGTCCGGATCAACTTCAACTCCTTTGTCCAGATCGTCGATGCGGTGGGAGGCGTGGACATCAACCTCACCGAGCTGGAAGCGGCGGCGATGAACTGGGAGGTTCCCTCCAACTCGATGCTCATTGTCAACCCGGTGCACGAGGGGCTCAACCATATGGACGGTTACACCGCCCTGCAGTACGCCCGGCTGCGCAAGATTGACAACGACTGGCAGCGGATCGCCCGCCAGCGCACCGTCATCCAGGCGGTGCTGGACCAGATCCAGAACGCCAGCGTCACCGAGCTGGACAACCTGCTCAACACGGTGCTGCCCCTGGTCCAGACCAACTTCACCAAGACCGAGATTGCCGCGCTGCTGATCCAGCTGCCCGGCTTCCTGGGGGTGCAGGCGGAGCAGCTCTCCCTGCCCGCCGAGGGCACCTACGGGGTGCGCACCGGCATGGATGACCGGCTGATGTACGACCCCGACTGGGCCGAGAACATCCGCATTCTCCAGCGGTTCCTCTACGGCTCGGTGAGCGACGACGACATGAAGGGCTACTACGAGGACAACACCCACGGGGTGACCCTGGACGAACCCCTGGCTGACGAGGACTTCGGCACCGGCGGGTACAGCGTCTATCTGGCGGGGCAGAACCCCGGCGAGGAGCGCAACACCGAGATGAAGGAAGCCCTGGTGCGCTACCTGTCCCAGAACCAGGGGATGGGCACAGTGCTGGAGGACTGCGGCTTTGGCGCCGGGCTCTTCCTCAACGACTTCCTCCAGAACGGCAACGAGGATTCCCTCCAGAGCTATCTCCAGACTCTCGACCCCGACCAGGCCGAGGAGGCCGAGACCTTCTGGCGCTGGGCCTATGACTACAACTGGTCCATGGGCGGCATCCTGCAGGTGTACGGCATCGGTCCCGACACCGATCTGAGCACCGGCATCCGGGCACTCTCCCTGCTGCTGAACCCCAACGGCGATCTGCCCGAGGAGTACCAGGAGCTGGTGGCCCAGCTGGCCGCCGGAGACCAGGCGGGGCTGGACGCGCTACAGCAGGCGCTGGAGGACCACTTCTACCGCGCCCGCAACATCTTCGGCAGCGAAAACTGGCCCTACGCCAAGCAGTTGATCCACAACCTGACCCGTGCCGATGAGGGGGCGGATGCCGCCGATGCGGTGATGATGGACAACTTCACCTTCCTGCAGGAGCAGGACCCCGAGGCGGTCTTCTTCGGGCAGATGGATGCCGGCCGGGTGCTCCAGAGCGACTGTGCCTACGGCGGCTATGCCCAGGGCTACAACCGCTTTGGCATGCGGCTGCAGGCGGCAGATTCCCCGGTGACCGGCAAGGTCTGCACCATCCTGGCCCTCTACCCCGACAGCGGCGAGACCACCGAGGGGCTGGCCGAGGAAACCCCGCTGAGCGATTACTGGCCCGACGCCCTGGTTCAGGACAGCATCGTCAGCCTGGACGGGGTGGCCACCCCCTATGACACCGACAACGGCTTCCTGACCCAGGAGGCCGAGAGCAAGTCGGCCCTGTCCTACTTCCAGAAGATCTTTGTCATCACCGACGGGGTGATGACCGAGGAGGAGGCCGCCTCCCTGGCCGCCAAGGAGGAAGCCGCCGAGAGCGACAGCGAGGCCGCTGACAGCGGCGAGGAGACCGACGCCACCGCCGAGGCCCATGCCTCGGTGGAGGGGGCCTTTGAGGAGGAAGACGGGGGAGAATAAAAAATCCCCAAAATTCCTCTTGACAAATGGGGCGGTATATGGTTAAATTACTTCAAACCAATGAAGCGAAGGTAAAACTGCAAGCGCACCCACAGAGAGCCCCTGCTGCTGGGAATGGGGCGGAGAGCGGCGCAGACAAATGGTTCGCTGAGGGCACGGGGAAAGAGCATCGGCTCCAGTATCCGCTGACGGAAGCCTCCGTTACAGGGCAGGGGAATGTTGGTTCCCCGCAGAGTGGCCGACTCACCGCGGCAAGCAAGGTGGCACCACAGGTAATTTGAACTACCTGCCCTTGCACAGAAGCAGTTCTGTGCAAGGGCAGTTTTTTATTGGAAAGAGGAGAGGTACCATGATGGAGATTCGACTGGCAGAGCGATGGCGGCGCACAATCTGACCGCCCGTCACCCCTTCTGATGCAAACGAAAGGAAGCTGTCATGATGAAAAAGTTTGTTGCTGTTCTGTCCGCCGCCGCCCTTCTGACCACCCTGGCCGGGTGCGGTGCCACCACTGATTCCGCCTCCAGCTCCTCCGCCGCCGCCAGCACCGAGGCCTCCTCCGCCGAGGCGTCGGCCCAGAGCTTCAAGGTGGCCATCGTCCAGCAGATGGACCACGCCAGTCTGGACGAGATCCGCACCGCCATCGAGGCGGAGCTGGACGCCAAGGCCGCCGAGATCGGGGTGCCCATCGAGTACAAGGAGTTCAACGGCCAGAACGACGCCACCACCCTGAACCAGATCGGCACCCAGGTGGTCTCGGACGGCTACGACGCGGTGATCCCCATTGCCTCGCTGGCCGCCCAGTGCATGGCCAACGCCTGCGCCGAGGATGAGATCCCGGTGATCTACGCTGCCATCTCCGACCCCGCCTCCGCCGACCTCACCGGCCTGGATTATGTCACCGGCACCTCGGATGCCCTGAACACCGCCTCCATCCTGGACATGATGTTTGCGGTCAACCCCGACATCCAGACGGTGGGGCTGCTCTACTCCAACTCCGAGACCAACTCCGCCACCCCCATCGCCGAGGCCAAGGCCTATCTGGACGAGAAGGGGGTCTCCTACCTGGAAAAGACCGGCAACACCAATGACGAGGTCCTCAGCGCCGCCGCCAGCATGGTGGGCCAGGTGGACGCCGTCTTTACCCCCACCGACAACACCGTCATGGCCGCCGCCGCAGCGGTCTCCGAAACCCTGACCGACGCCGGCATCCCCTACTACACCGGGGCCGACAGCTTTGTCACCGCAGGCGCCTTTGTCACCAGCGGCGTCAACTACACCGATCTGGGCACCTACACCGCCGACATGGCGGTGGACATCCTGCAGGGCGGCGCCATCCCCGAATACCATGTGATGGAGGGCGGCATCATCACCGTCAACACCGAGACCGCCGCGGCCCTGGGCATCGACCCCAGCATCTTTGATTCCATGGCATCCACCGTGGTGGAGGTCACCACCGCCGCCGAATAACCCCACACCGGAGACCCGAAGTGTCGCGGGACAGCCGTTCCGCGGCGCTTCTGTGTCTGTTTCCCAAATCCTGACTGCAAGGAGAGCTGTCCCATGTTTACCGTCGCAACCGTGCTCAGCGCATTGGAGCTGGGCTTCATCTACGCCCTGGTGGCCATGGCGCTGTTTTTGAGCTTCCGTGTGCTCAACATCGCCGATATGACCACCGACGGCGCCTTCACCCTGGGCTGTGCCGTCTCGGCCACCGCTGCGGTGGCCGGCCACCCCTTCCTGGGGCTGCCGCTGGCCATGCTGGCCGGGGCCTGTGCCGGGTTTGTCACCGCCTTCCTCCAGACCCGTCTGGCGGTGCCCTCCATCCTGGCCGGCATCATCACCAACACCGGGCTGTACACCGTCAACCTGGCGGTGATGGGCTTCTCCTCCAACGTCCCCATGCTCAAGACCAAGACCATCTTCACCGCCGCCGAGGCGCTGCTGGGGGAAAACGCCCCCTACAAGCTGATCACCGCGGTGGGCATCACGGTGGTGGTCTGCGCGGTGCTGATCCTCTTCCTCAACACCCGGCTGGGGCTGTCCATCCGGGCCACCGGCGACAACCCCGACATGGTGCGGGCCAGCTCCATCAACACCGCCTTCACCATTACCATCGGTCTGTGCATCGCCAACGCCATGACCGCCCTGTCGGGGGCGGTGCTGGCCCAGTACCAGAAATCTGCCGACATCAACCTGGGCACCGGCATGGTGGTCATCGGGCTGGCCTCGCTGATCATCGGGGAAACCCTTTTCGGCCGGGGCGGTATGTGGGTCAAGGCGGTGGCGGCGGTGGCCGGCAGCGTGATCTACCGCTTCATCATCGCCCTGGCCCTGCGGGCCAACGTCCCGTCGGAATGCCTCAAGCTGATCTCGGCGGTCATCGTCGCCCTGGCCATTGCGGCCCCGGCGCTCAAGAGCGGAATGGCATTCCGCAGCCGGCGGCACAACGCCGGCAAGGAGGGGAGGAAAGACCATGCTTGATCTGCAGTATCTGAGCAAAACCTTCAACCCCGGCACCGTCAACGAAAAGAAGGCGCTGTCGGACGTGAGCCTCCACCTGGACAAGGGGGACTTTGCCACCATCGTGGGCTCCAACGGGGCGGGCAAATCCACCCTCTTCAACGCCATTGCCGGCAGCTTTTACACCGATTCCGGCCGCATCCTGCTGGACGGCCAGGACATCACCTTCTGGCCCGATTATCGCCGCAGCAAGACCATCGGCCGGATGTTCCAGGACCCGCTGCGGGGCACCGCCCCCAGCATGACCATCGAGGAAAATCTGGCCCTGGCCTATCTGCGGGCCTCGGGGCACACCTCTCCCTTCTCCCGCATCAGCAAGGCGGACCGGGAGCTCTTTGCCCAGCGGCTGTCCCAGCTGGGCCTGGGGCTGGAAAAGCGGATGAAGCAGCCGGTGGGGTTGCTCTCGGGCGGGCAACGCCAGGCCCTGACCCTGCTCATGGCCACCCTGGTCACCCCCAAACTGCTGCTGCTGGACGAACACACCGCGGCACTGGACCCCGCCACCGCCGACAAGGTGCTGGCCCTGACCAAGTCCATTGTGGCGGAGCACGGCATCACCTGCCTGATGATCACCCACAACATGCACGACGCCCTCCAGCTGGGCAACCGCACCCTGATGATGGACGGCGGCCGCATCGTGCTGGACGTGGGGGGCGAGGAGCGGGCCCGGATGACGGTGGAGGACCTGCTGACCCGGTTTGCCAAGAACGCGGGCCACACCCTGGACAACGACCGCATCCTGCTGAGCACCCAGGAGGACAGCTGATCCACAGATAAAACAAAGGGTTCCGACCAATCCGGTCGGAACCCTTTGTCATTCAGTTTTGCAGTTTCTGGTCGGGCCAGCCGCTGCTGGCCACCGTGGAGCCGTCGGGCAGCATCCAAAGGGCGCTGACCCCTTCCAGACCCTCCACCAGGGCCTGGCCCTTCTCGGGCGGCAGGCAGAACAGCCCGGTGGAGAGAGCATCCCCCAGTCCGCTGTCGCTGCAGAGCACCGCCACCGAGGAGGCGTACCGGGCGGGCTGCAGGGTGCTCAGGTCAATCAGGTGGTGGTAGCGCACCCCGTCCACCGTGAAGTACCGCTGGTAATCCCCGCTGACCACCAGACACTGGCCGGGCGCCAGCTGAACGGTGGAAACCGGCTCACCGCTGCCCTCGGTCCAGGGATTGTCCACCCCGGCGGTCCAGGGGGAGCCGTCGGGCTTTTTGCCGATGGCCCGCACATTGCCCCCCACATTGAGCAGCGCACTGTCCATTCCCCGGGCCTCGGCGGCCCGGGCGGCGGCTTCCACCGCATAGCCCTTGGCGATGCTGCCCAGGTCCAGCTGGAGCTGGGGATCGGTGAAGGTGACGGTGGAGGCCTGGGCGTCCAGCACCAGGTCCTGGATGTCGCAGTGGGCGGCGGCTTCCTCCAGTGCCTCCTGGGTGGGCAGCAGGTCGGCGGTGGCGGTTTCGGCGGTCTCGGCTGCCACCCGGGCGTCGTGCCAGAGGGCCAGCACACGGCCCGCCGCAATGTTGCAGGCCCCCTGGGTCAGCTGGTCGGCCTGCTGGCCGAAGGTCAGCAAATCCAACAGCTGGCCGGGGACGGTCACCGGTCCCGACCCGGCCTGGGCGTTGAGATCGTAGGCGTTGGTCAGGCCGTCGTAGTGGTGGTAGATGTCAAACAGCCGGTGGTAGGCCAGCAGATCATCGTGAAGCGCCTGGGCCTGGGCATCCCATTCCTCCTGGCTGTCGGCATAGCCGGTCAGGATGGTGACAGTGTCAAAGAGATCCCACCAGGTTTGGGTGTAGAATTTGGTTTGCCGGTACTGGCCGGCCACCATGCTGCCCAGCAGGGTGAGGGCCAGCAGGAGGGCGATGAGCAGGCCGAGAAGGCGGCGGCTCATTGGCCGCCGTGCAGGGCGTCATGTTCGGCGCCCAGCTCTCCCAGCAGCTGCCCCAGGGTCCAGCCGCGGCTGGTGGGGGTGACCATGGCCCGCAGGGGGATGGAAACCCCCTCGGCCTTGATCTGGTCCAGGAAGGCGTTCAGGTCGCCGTTGTCCCGGCGCAGGCCGCTGACAATCATGGCGGCCCGGTCGGTGGGGGCGGCGACGGCCTCTCCCGGTACCGCCCGCCCGGCGCAGAGATCGCCGATGGTGGCGCCGAGCATCCGCTCGTCCATGGGGCGGATGGTCAGCCGGTAGTGGTGGGCCGACCGCTCCAGGGCGTCGTAGCCCGGGTCGCCGGGGCCGTAGCGCCAGAGCAGCAGGGCCCGGGGTTCGGTATGGATATGGGCTTTCATCTTGGTTTCCTCGTTGTCACAGGTCGGGGTGGTATTCCTTGCAGGTGCACTTCTTCCACTTCAGGCCGCTGCCGCAGGGGCAGGGATCGTTGCGGCCCACCTTGGTCACCCGCACCGGGGCGCTGCCCTTGGCGCCGGCCTTGACCGGGGCACCCTCGCCGGTGGGCTGTGCCACCTGCTGCCGCTGGGGCTGGATGCCGGGACGGCGCAGCTCAATGGTCAGCAGCATGTGGACGGCGTCCTCCCGGATGGAGGCGATCATCTCGTCAAACATGGCAAAGCCTTCCAGCCGGTACTCTACGATGGGGTCCCGCTGGCCGTAGCCCCGCAGGCCCATGCCCTGCTTGAGCTGGTCCATGTTGTCGATGTGCTCCATCCACTTGGAGTCCACGTTGCGCAGCAGGCAGACCCGCTCCAGCTCCCGCATCAGGGGAGAGCCGTACTTCTTTTCCTTGGCCTCCAGAATGTTCATCCCGCGGTCATAGAGGGTCTTGGCGATCTCCTCCCGGGTGATGTCGTTGAGCTGCTCGGCGGTGTAGTTGAAGTCGGTGGG
Organism: uncultured Gemmiger sp.; assembly: GCA_944382835.1. Taxonomy (GTDB): domain Bacteria; phylum Bacillota; class Clostridia; order Oscillospirales; family Ruminococcaceae; genus Gemmiger. Next base: position 15,803 of record CALWNP010000018.1, on the reverse strand, counting down.
CAGGCAGAGCCAGTTCATATAATGGCGGCGCAGGGCGGCAAAATCCCAGTCGTCGGGGCTTTCGCCGTTGAGATAGGCCTGGCAGGACTCGTCGATGGATTCCTTCATCATTTCGTGCAGTTTGCCCGAGATGTCCTCCCCGTCCAGCACCATCCGGCGCTGCTTGTAGATGATCTCGCGCTGCTGGTTCATCACGTCGTCGTACTGCAGCACCTGACGGCGGATGGCAAAGTTGGAGGCTTCCAGCTTCTTCTGGGCGCTCTCGATGGTGTTGGTGATGAGCTTGTTCTCGATGGGCATGTCCTCCTCGAGGCCCAGGGTGTCCATCAGGCTCTGCACCCGGTCACCGCCGAAAATCCGCATCAGGTCGTCCTCCAGGCTCAGGAAGAACCGGGAGGCGCCGGGGTCGCCCTGACGGCCGGCACGGCCGCGGAGCTGGTTGTCAATCCGGCGGCTCTCGTGCCGCTCGGTGCCGATGATGAAGAGGCCGCCGGCGGCACGGACCGCCTCGGCTTCCTTCTTGACCTCCGGCTCATATTCGGCGCACAGCTCCTCAAACCGCTTGCGGGCGGCCAGAATCTGCTGGTCCTGGGTGTCGGCGTGGCCGTCCGCCTCGGTGAGCAGCTCGTCCAGCCGGGCGGTGTGGTCCACCGGGGCCGGCTTTTCGGGCATCGGCTCGCCGGCGGCCTTGGCGGCGGCGCGGGCGGCCTTGTAGGCGGCCTCGGCCTCCTCGTCCGCCTTGGCCATCTGCTTTTCCAGTTCCCGGCGCAGGGTGGCCTTGGCCATGTAGGTCACGTTGCCGCCCAGCATGATGTCGGTACCACGACCGGCCATGTTGGTGGCGATGGTCACGGCGCCCTGCTTGCCGGCCTGGGCCACGATCTCGGCCTCACGCTCATGCTGCTTGGCGTTCAGCACGTTGTGCTCGATGCCCCGGGCCTTGAGCATCTTGGACAAAGCCTCGCTCTTTTCCACGCTGATGGTGCCCACCAGCACCGGTTGGCCCTTTTCGTGGCAGGCCACCACCTGGTCGATGACCGCCTTGTACTTGCCCTTCTCGGTCTTGTAGACGCTGTCGGGCAGGTCCTTGCGGGCGCGGGGCTTGTTGGTGGGGATGCGGACAATCTGCAGCCCGTAGATCTCGCTGAACTCGTCGGCCTCGGTGGAGGCAGTACCGGTCATGCCGGAGAGCTTTTTGTACATGCGGAAGTAGTTCTGGAAGGTGACGGTGGCCAGGGTCTTGCTCTCGGCGGCCACGTTGACCCCTTCCTTGGCCTCGATGGCCTGGTGCAGGCCGTCGTTGTAGCGACGGCCGTACATCAGGCGGCCGGTGAACTCGTCCACGATGATGACCTCGCCATCCTTGACGATGTAGTCGGTGTCCCGGTGCATGACGCCCCGGGCCTTGATGGCCTGGTCGATGTAGTGGCGCAGGGTCATGTTGTCGGCGTCAGCCAGGTTGTCCACCTGGAACCAGGCTTCCGCCTTCTTGACGCCGCTCTCGGTCAGGGTGCAGGTCTTGCGCTTCTCGTCCACGACATAGTCGCCGTCCACCTGTTCCTCGGCGGCCACCTTGTCGTCCAGCTCCACGATGACGCTCTTTTTCAGGCTCTTGGCAAAGTCGTCGGCCCGCTTGTACATCACGCTGGAATCCTCGCCCTTGCCCGAGATGATCAGGGGGGTCCGGGCCTCGTCGATGAGGATGGAGTCCACCTCGTCCACGATGGCGTAGGCGTGGCCCCGCTGGACCATGTTGGCCTTGTAGACCACCATGTTGTCCCGCAGATAGTCAAAGCCGAACTCGTTGTTGGTGCCGTAGGTCACGTCGGCGGCGTAGGCGGCCTTGCGGGCGGCGGCGGGAATGTCGTGGATCACCAGGCCCACGCTCAGGCCCAGGAACCGGTAGACCTTGCCCATCCATTCGCTGTCGCGCTTGGCCAGATAATCGTTGACGGTGACCACATGGACCCCCTCGCCGGTGAGGGCGTTGAGGTAAACCGGCATGGTGGCCACCAGGGTCTTGCCTTCACCGGTCTGCATCTCGGCAATGCAGGCGCGGTGCAGCACAATGCCGCCGATGATCTGTACCGGATAGGGCTTCAGCCCCAGCACACGCCAGTCGGCCTCCCGGCAGACGGCAAAGGCTTCGGGCAGAATATCGTCCAGCGTTTCTCCCTGCTGCAGCCGGGCTTTCAGGGCGGGGGTCTTGGCCTGCAGTTCTTCGTCCGAGAGTTTCTGCATCTCGGGCTCCAGGGCCAGCACCTTGTCGGCAATGGGGCGGATCCGCTTCAATTCTTTGTCGGAAAAGGTACCGAACAGTTTTTCCATGAAAGACATATACAAACACCTGTAATTTCTGCCGCGCAAACGGCGTTTCTTAGGATGGCAATGCCACAACTATACACTTTAATATAATACACCCGTGCAGGTTTTGCTGTCAAACCCGCACGGGTGTTTTTAACAAGATTGATTGGATTTTGCCGTTCTGGTCTCAGGCGTGGCTTTCGGCCGGCCGGGGCCGGGGCGCAGGGGTCTTGTGCAGGCTCAGCAGCACCAGCATCCCGAAGATGCAGACAAAGCCCACCAGATCCCAGAAGGTGAAATCGCTGCCCAGCACCAGGGTGCTCAGGATGGCGGCGGTCACCGGCTCGGCAAAGCTGTACAGGCTGGATTTCTGGGGCCCGATCAGCTTGACCCCCGACATGTAGCAGGAGAAGGCCAGCACGTTGCCGATGAGCACCACCCCGGCGATGCCGGCGCAGCCCACCAGGTTGGGCCGGTAGCCCATCTGCCAGGGGCGGAAGAGCAGGCTGAAGGCCGCTCCGCCCATCAGGAAGGCCCAGCCCTGGAGCATGGGGGTGGGATATTGCTTTTGCAGGTTTTTCGGCCACATGGTGTAGACCACCACGCAGAAGGCGCTGCCCACCCCGGCCAGCAGAGCGGCGGGGGAGACCGCCAGATTGGTCAGACTGCCGTGGGTGGTCAGGAAAAAGACCCCCAGCAGAGCCAGCAGGATGGAGCCCACCTCAAACAGGCGGGGGGCCCGCCGCTGGGACCGGCAGAGAATCAGCAGGATCAGCACCGGGGAGAGGTCCTGCAGGATGGTGGCGGTGCCGGCGGTGGAGAGCTGGATGGTCAGAAAGTAGAGGAACTGGCAGCAGCTCACCCCGCCCAGCCCGTAGATCACCAGATCCCGGGCATTGCGCCGGGTCCGCCAGGGGGCAAAGAGGGTTTTGGGGGCCCGCAGCAGGTAGTAGACGCAGAGCAGTAGCCCGGCCAACCCCAGCCGGATGGGCACCAGCCAGGTGGAATCCATCCCCTGCCGGGTGAAAAGGTACTGCCCGATGCAGCCCGATACTCCCCAGCAGGCTCCTCCGAACATGGTCAGAAAAGCGCCTTTGAACTGGTCGCTCATTCCGAAATGCCTCCTTGCAGCAAAAATTCCGCCACCTGCGGCAGGGTGTCCAGCACCGGTGCCCCGGTGGCGGACAGGGCCTTGGCGCTCTGGTGGCCGCCGGTCTGCAGCACGCAGCCGGTGCCCATGGCTCGGGCCACCTCAAAATCGTGGACCGAATCCCCGATCATCACCGCCCGGGCGGGGTCAAAGCCGGCTTCGGCCAGATACCCCAGCCCCAGCTCCACCTTGCTCTTGGCGTAGATGTCGCCCAGCCCCAGCAGCCGGGAAAAGTATTCGGTCACCCTCCGGGCCTCCACCTGCTTTTGCAGGGTGGGCAGCGGCGAGGCCGACAGGATCACCTGCCGGATGCCCGCCTGCCGGAAGGCCTCCAGGGCGGTGCGGGCCCCGGCCATCAGGGGACAGGCCGGGCTGTGGGCCAGGTAGTCCTCCATATAGCTGTGGGCCAGCTGGGAAAAGGGATGCTTGGAAAAATCCATCCCGGCGCGCAGGTAATACTCCTCCACCGGGAAGCCAAAAATCTCACGGTAGGCCGCCAGGTCGTACCGCTGGGGGTAACCATACGCTGCCAGCAGACGGTTGAGCGCGTCCAGGCCAAGGGCGACATCGTCCAGCAGGGTACCATTCCAGTCCCAGAGAATCAGTTCGGGGCGCATGGCGGCCTCCTTTCTCATTCGGTAAAGACCTTTTTCAGGGCGGGGGTGGACTCAATGAGCTTGACCAGCGCCACACCCAGGATGCAGCAGCTGATGACCTCCCCGATGCCCACCGTCACTGCGTTGAAGACGGCCATAGCGGCGGTGGGGGCGGAATCCGAGAAAAAGACGGTGATCTCAAACGCGCCGACAATCAGCATGTTGGAGACAACGGGCGGAAAAGACGCCGGCAGTGCCAGCCCCTTCCAGCGCAGATGGCGCAGCTGGTAGGTCACCAGGCAGGCCAGCAGGGTGGCCGCGGTGCCAAAGATGACGTCCACAATGGTGGAGCCCAGCAGGTTGGCCAGCAGACAGCCCAGGGTGACCCCCAGGATGTATTCCGGCCCAAAGACCGGCAGCAGGCAGAGGGCTTCGGCCACCCGGACCTGCACCGCCCCGTAGGAGAAGGGGGCCAGGGCCAGGCAGACCACCGCGTAGACCGCGGCGATCATGGCGCAGCGCACCAGGGAACGAAGGTGTTTGCGGGAATTGGTTGCAGAAAACATAATACACTCCGGCGGGATAGATTTTGACCGCGCGCGGGACCGCCAGCCCCGGCCGGTTTGTCGCCGTGCCGAAGCACAGCGGAGCCTAAAATCCTAAGTTGCTCAACAAACCCTTATTATAACAAAAGAAAAACGCCCTGACAAGAGCGTTTTTTGCGATCAGCCCACGATGTTGCGCACCCAGCCCCCCCGCTTGACCAGCACAAAGCCGATGGTGCATTTGATAAAATCCAGCGCGCTGGCGATGAGGTAGGCGGTGACCACCGGCAGGGTGGTGTAGCGGGTCAGCAAAAAGGCCGCCGGCACCGTCACCACCCAGGTGAAGCAGCTGTCAAACAGGAAGGTGATGAAGGTCTTGCCCCCCGACCGCAGGGTGAAGTAGGTGGCAGTGGCAAAGGCAAACAGCGGCATACAGCAGGCCACCACCAGGATCATCCCGGTGGCCAGCTGGCGGATCTCCAGCTCGGTGTTGTAGATGTTGGGGATCAGCGGACTGCTCAGCGCCAGCAGGCTGCCCATGACCAGGCAGCTGAAGACGCTCAGCGAGATCATCCGCCAGGCGGTGCGGCGGGCATTGGTCATCCGGCTGGCCCCCAGCTCCTGGCCCACCAGGATGGAGGTGGCATGCCCCAGCGAGAGGTAGACCTCGTTGAAGATCTGGGCGATGGTGTTGGAGATGTTCATGGCTGCCACCACCTGGATGCCCCGCACCGAGTAGCACTGCAGCAGGGTGGCCTGGCTCATGCTCCACAAAAACTCGTTGACCAGCAGCGGCGCACTGCGCAGCAGTACCTCCCGCAGCAGAGGGGCCGGGATGCGGAAGCTGCGGTAGACGCCCTGCATGAAGGGATAGCGGTCCACACTGCGGTGGGCTCCCGCCGCCACAATGCCCAGCTCCACAAAGCGGGAGAGGGAGGTGGCAATGCCGGCACCCACCACCCCCAGCCGGGGAAAGCCCAAGAGGCCGAAGATCAGCAGACAGTTGAAGCAGAAGTTGACCACCATGGCGATCATGCTGGCCTGCATGGGCAGGGTGGTCTGGCCGGATTCCCGCAGGGTGCTGGCATAGGTCTGGGTCAGGGCAAAGGGAATCAGCCCCACCAGCATCACCAACAGATAGCCCTTGGCATAGTCCAGGGTGGCGGCGGCATCGGCGGCCGGGGTGTCGGCGGCAATGTACTGTCCCACCAGGGCGGGCCCGGCGGAAAGGAAGAGCACCAGCGCCCCGGCGGTGAGCAGGGCGGCCCAGAGCAGCTTGATGCGGAAGGTCTGGCGTACCCCTTCCATGTTGCCCTGGCCGTAATACTGGGCCCCGAAGATGCCGGCCCCCGCCAGGGAGCCGAAGATGCAGAGGTTGTAGACAAAGAGAATCTGGTTGACAATGGCCACCGCCGACATGGGCAGAGTGCCCACCTGGCCTACCATGACGTTGTCCAGCAGGCTGACCACGTTGGAGAGGGTGTTCTGCACAATGATGGGGGCCACCACCACAAAGACATGGCGGTAGAAGCTCCGGTCACCGATCAGGCATTCCCGCAGGGAAAGTCGTTCCATCTTGTTCATCCTTCCGTTTTGATTGTCCGGTTCTTTTTGACACAAAAAAGGCTGCCGCAAAAGGCGACAGCCTGTAACCTATCTCAGGGCAGCGACGGCGCGTAGTCGCACAGGCGGCGGGGCTTGCCCTCAAAGGCAATGGCGATGGCATTGGGCCCGGTGTTGGCGCTGACCGCGGCACCCAGCTGGAAGACCGCCAGCGGCGGATGCCCGAACTCCTTGCGGCAGAGCTTGACCAGCTCATCCCGGTGCTTGGTGTCGGAGGTGTAGGCCACCAGATAGGGCACCTCCTTCAGGTTGTCCACCCGGGTCTTGACCCAGCGCAGCATGGCCGGCGGCACATTGGCGTCGCCGCGAACCTTGGCCTCCACATGGGAGATGCCGTCGTTCAGGCTGATGATGGGGCGCAGACCCAGCAGCTCCCCCGCAAAGGCGGCGGCCGCCGAAATCCGGCCGGACTTCTTCATCTGCTTCAGGCTGTACGCCGCCAGGCAGACCTCCATCCGGGCAAACTTCTGCTCCATCTCCAGCACGCAGTCGGCAATCTCGCCGCCGTTGCGGATCTTGCGGGCACATTCGCACAGATGCCAGCCAAAGACCATGGAATAGGTGTGGCTGTCAATGATGCGGATTTTCATGGTGCAGCCGGGGCGGCTTTCGGCCAGCATCTGGGCAGCCTGGACCGCATTGTTGTAGGTGCTGGAGCCGCCGGCGTTGATGGAGACGTGGATCAGGTCGGTGTATCCCTCGTCGGCATAGCGGCAGTAGATGTCCAGCCACTGCAGCGGGGTGATGGCGGCGGTGGTGGGCACACCGGTGGCCTGCTGCATCATCTGATAGAACTCGTCGTTGGTGAAATCCCGACGCTCAATGTACTCCTTGCCGTCCAGGTTGATGGGGAACCCCACGATCTCGATGCCGTACTGGTCGGCAAGTTCCTGGGGAATGTCCGCGCTGGAATCGGTTACAAAACCAACTTTGATCATGTCACATCCTCATTTCTCCACTCGTATTTGGTGAGCTGGCCGCGGCTTTCCAGATCGGCAAAGTCCCACTGACGCAGCGCTTCGTACACCCCGACGGCCACCGAGTTGGAAAGGTTCAGGCAGCGCTCGCCCCGGCGCATGGGGATGCGCACACAGGCATCGGGATTTTGGACCAGCAGTTCCTCGGGCAGACCCGCGTCCTCCCGCCCGAACACCAGGTAGGCGCCGTCGGGATAGTGAGGCTCGGTGTGCCGCCGGGGACCCTTGGAGGTGAAATAAAAAAACGGGCCGTGGTTGGCGGCAAAAAAGGCCGCCAAATCCTGATAATATGTTATATCAAGCTGGTGCCAATAGTCAAGCCCGGCGCGCTTTAATTTGGCGTCGCTGATGGCAAACCCCATGGGCCCCACCAGATGCAGACGCGCCCCGGTCACGGCGCAGGTGCGTGCCACGTTGCCCGTGTTCTGCGGAATCCGCGGCTCCACCAAAACGATATTCAAAACTGGCATTTTGCACATCCTTTTTCCATGATTTTTCAGTCCGCCATGCTCTGGCTCAGCCGAGGCAGCACCGCCTCCAGCCAGACCCCCAGCCGCTCGTCCACCCCTTCGGGGGTGGCGCGCAGGCAGTCTCCCACAAAGGCAGCCGCCGCCTGGGCCGCAGCCTGGGGCACATTGCCCTGGAGCAGCCGCCCCACAAACACCGCGCCGAAGATGTCGCCGGTGCCGTGGAACATCCGGGGCACCAGCGGGGTCTTGACGGTGTAGCTCTCCCCGCTGCGGGAGGCCCCGGCACAGAGGATGCTGCGCCCCGCCGGCACCCCGGTGACCAACGCCTGGGGGCAGATGCGGGTGAGCATGGAGGCCTGGGCCGCCGCTTCCTCCGGCGGCAGGTCGGGGGTGATGCCGGGCAGGGGCTGGCCCAGCAGCAGGGCGGCCTCGGTCATGTTGGGCAGAATGATGTCGGCCTTGGCGCACAGGGTATACAAAGCGGGTACCAGCTCGGAGGGCAGCCCCCGATACATCCGTCCGTTGTCCCCCATCACCGGGTCCACCACCTTGTGGGCGTCGGGCCAGAACCCAAAAGCCTGCTCCACCAGATGCACCTGGGAGACATCGGCCAGATAGCCGGAATAGATGCAGTCAAACTTGGCGCCCAGCCGGCGGTAATGTTCCAGGGCGGCGGGGCCGTAGGCGGGGTTGGACAGTTTGGCCGGGGTGCCCAGGCCGCCGGTGTGGGTGCTGAGCACCGAGGTGGGCAGCGCCACAGCCTGGACGCCCAGCGCCGACAGAACCGGCACAATCACCGAAAGACCGGCCCGCCCGTAGCCGGGCAGATCATGGATACACAGAACGGTTTTGGGGGCATGGGTCATGAAAACAACGCTCTTTTCTGTTTTGGGATCGCCGGGCGAACAAATTCTGCCAAAAAGCCCGGCGGCCGGGGGCCAAAATCCGGCCCTGAACGGCTTTTGAGACGATTTTACCACAATCCCTTTCACAAAAAAAGGCGCATAACGGCGAAAGTGTTAGGAAAACTAGAAGCAGAACCGGGCAAGGCGGCCAAAGAAAGGCCGCGACGGCCCGCGGAAAGGAGGCAATCCCCATGGGCATGATGATGAACACCCTGGCCGGCGCTGCGGTGGGCATGGCGATGGGCGCCGGGGTGGTGTATGTGGCCACCCACGACCAGCGCCAGGTGCGCAAGACCATCCGCAACATGACCCGCGGTGCCGAAAAGGCGCTGCTGGATCTGGACCGGATGGTGGGCCAGTACACCCGCTGACCACCCGACCCCGTCCTCTTTTCCCCAATGGCGGGGAAGAGGGGACGGGGTTTGTGCTGTCAAACCCAAAAAACAGAAATACCGCATTGCAACGCTTGAAATCAAGCTGCAACGCGGTATTTCTTTGGCGGAGTAAGAGAGATTTGAACTCTCGCGCCGGTTTCCCGACCTACGCCCTTAGCAGGGGCGCCTCTTCGACCTCTTGAGTATTACTCCACAAGTCAAAGTGACTGAACTATTCACTTTTTACAAAAATGGCGGAGAGGATGGGATTCGAACCCATGGTCCGCTCGCGCGAATCGCTGGTTTTCAAGACCAGTTCCATAAACCACTCGGACACCTCTCCACAGTGGCCACCACCAAGATGCAGGTAATATCTTAGCACAAGGCGCCGGGGTTGTCAAGCCCCCGGCGCCCGCTCTTTTGATTTTTTTGCAAATCTCCTATTTTTCAAGAAGCATCGTCCGATTTACCGCTTCCGGTAACGCAGGATGGCGGCCACCAGAAGGGGCAACGACATCCAGACACCGCAGTGCAGCAGCCGGGTCACCGCCATCCCGGCGATGCTCCACCCATCAAACCCCAGGGCCGAAGCGGTCATGGCCAGGGGCAGCAGACCGCCGAAAAACACCGCCCCCACCAGAGAAAAGACACAGAGCAGGATGGGCAGCCACAGCCGTCCCTTTCCGCCCCGGCGGCACCAGCCCAGCAGCAGGAACCCGGCCAGGCAGGCCGAGAGGAGAGGCACCCCGTCCGAGACCAGTCCGGGCCACTTGGAGGTGACAAAGATGGCGGTGGGACCGTCGGCCCCGCCGATGATCCCGATGGAGGCACTGTCGGCGGTGAAAAGCCGGAGAACCCGTCCCGGAAGATCCGTCACCAGGAAAATCCAGATCCCCGCCACCGCCACAAACAGCCAGCGCCAGCCGCTGGCGTCGCTGCGGTGGTCGGGAAAGGCCTCGTTGAGGGCGGCGGCCGCCTGGGCGGGGCTGCCCAGCTCAGCCCGGATCTGCTCCGGCGTCTGCCCGGCCTGCCGCCGGCTTTCCAGATCGCCCGCCAGATCGCTCATCACCCGGGCCCGGGTTTTGCGGTCCAGCCGCAGAGAGCGGCGTACCTCTTTTAAGTAGCGTTGCATCTCATCCATGGTTCTTCCCTCCGCAGATGGTCCGGACACAGGCGGAAAATTCCTGCCAGACGGTTTGCTCGGCGGCCAGCGCCTGCCGGCCGGCTTCGGTGATGGTGTAGACCTTGCGGGGCGTGGCCCGCTCCCGGACGGCACTTTCCCGGGGAGCCGCCCAGGCACTGGCGATGCAGCCCTCGTCCTCCAACCGGTACAGGATGGGGTAGAGGGTGCCTTCCTTCAGGTCCAGCAGCCCGCCGCTTTCCTCCCGCAGGGCCAGGATCAGCCCGTAGCCGTGGCTGGGCTGCCGGGCCAGCAGCTGCAGCACCAGCATCTCCAGCACTCCTTTTTTGATCTGTTGGGCAAAGCGCTGCTCCCGCCCTTCGGCTGCCCTGGGCAATGCCACCACCATCTTTCCAAAATCAAGTATTTAGTATTGCTAAATATAAAATACCATGGCCTGACCACTCTGTCAAGGGGCAGCCCGGCCTTGCAAAACCGGCGGCGAACCGCTATACTGGGTAGGTACAGGCCGGGAGAGAAACCCTTCCCCGGCCGGGAAGGAGTCGCCATGCGTCTGTTTGACGTTCTGGGGCCGGTGATGACCGGCCCATCCAGCAGCCACACCGCCGGGGCGGTGCGCATCGGGCTGACCGCCCGCAAGCTGTTGGGAGAACCCCCTGCCCGGGCCGAGATTCTGCTCCACGGCAGCTTTGCCGCCACCGGCCGGGGCCATGGCACCGACCGGGCCCTGGTGGCGGGCCTGCTGGGGATGCAGCCGGACGATGCCCGCATCCCCGGCAGCTTTGCCCTGGCCCGTCAGGCGGGGCTGGCCTTTTCGGTGGGGACCATTGCGCTGCGGGGCGCCCACCCCAACACCGCGGTGCTGCGGCTGGAAGGCAGCACCGGCCACCGGCTGGAGGTGGTGGGGGCGTCCATCGGGGGCGGCCGCATCCGGATCTGCAGCATCGACGGCATCACCACCGATTTCGGGGCGGACCAGGACACCCTGATTGTCCACAACCAGGACAGCCCCGGCCATGTGGCCACCGTCACCGCCTGCCTGAGTGGGCACGGCATCAACATTGCCACCATGCAGCTCTACCGCTCGGCGGCGGGGGGCAAGGCGGTGATGGTGCTGGAATGTGACGAGCCCATCCCCGAGGAGGTGGCGGTCTATCTGCGCCGCCAGCCGGGCATCGTCAAGGTCACCACACTGAATCTGTAAGGGAGGAACCCTATGGCATATCCATCGGTGCGGGAGATGCTGGCCGCCTGCCAGGCGGAGCATCTGCCGCTGCACGAGGTGATTCTGCGCAGCGACCTGGCCGAGAGCGGCCTGACCCGGGAGGATTCCCTAGCCGAAATGCACCGGATGTGGTCGGTGATGTGCCGCACCAGCGCCGAGTACCGGGAGGAGGACCGCTCCAACAGCGGCTTTGCCGGCGGTGACGCTGCCAAGGTGGAGGCGGCGGCCCGGGCTGGGCTGCTGCTGGGCGGGGATTACCTGAACCAGGTGCTGGCCGAGGCGCTGAAAACCGCCGAGTGCAACGCCTGCATGAAGCGGATCGTAGCCGCCCCCACCGCGGGCAGCTGCGGGGTGCTGCCGGCGGTGCTGCTGCCGCTGTGGCGGGCCGGGCTGGCCGACGAGGAGGCCGTCTGCCGGGCCCTGTATGTGGCGGCGGGATTCGGGCAGGTCATTGCCGCCCGGGCCACCCTGGCCGGCGCCGAGGGTGGCTGCCAGGCGGAGGTGGGCGCTGCCAGCGCCATGGCGGCCGCCGCCCTGGTTTATCTGAAGGGCGGTACCGCCGAAGCCTGTGCCGAGGCCTTCGCCATGGCGCTGACCAATCTGGAGGGACTGGTCTGTGACCCGGTGGCCGGGCTGGTGGAGATCCCCTGCATCAAGCGCAACGTCATCGGGGCCATGAATGCGGTGAGCGCCGCCGATATGGCGCTGGCCGGCGTGGTGGGGCATATCCCCGCCGACGAGGTCATCGACGCCATGGCCGAGGTGGGGGCCGCCATGAGCCGGGACCTGCGGGAAACCGGCATCGGCGGCCTGGCCGGTACCCCCACGGGGCAGGCCATCCGGGAGATTGTGACCATGGCCCAGGAGGAGGCATAACCTCCGCTGGGCTGTAAGATCAGAAATGAGGAAGTTGTCATGTCAAAACGTACCAGGCAAAACATCCTGATCGCCATTGTACTGGTGGCGGCGTTGGTGGTGATCCGGCTGCTGCTGGGCACCCGTACCTTTATCTATCTTTCTTCCAAGGACATCGACCATGTGGACATCACCGTCACCCCGCCGGGGATCAGTGCCACCTCCACCGGGGATGACACCGCAGCCCTGGTCAAGCTGCTGGGCAAAGCGGTGGTCTACCTGCCCAGCAAGGAGATGCCCAGCGGTCAGAGCGTCTCGCTGACCCTCTACAAGCACGACGGCACCCAGACCCAGGTGCTGGTCTGCGGCAATTATCTGGAAGTGGACGGCAAGGGCTACCACACCCGGGCTGCCGACGGGGAGGCCATCGCCCAGTGGGCACAGACCTTTGCCGAGAGCCAGAACACCGCCCAATAAGATTGTCTTTTCTGCCGCCCGGCTGCCTCTTCGCAGCCGGGCGGCTTTTCAGTCGTAGTCGTACTCGGGGCTTTCGGCCACCCGGTTGTCCAGCCAGCGGGCCAGCCGCTCCATCTGGGCGTAGCTGACCCGCCCAGTGTCGGCCAGGGCCGCCACCAGCTGCCGCAGGTCGCCGCCGTACAGCGTCTGCAGGTGCTCCGCCGTCACGGCGCCGCAGTAGGTGGTACGCCGCACCAGCGGGGTGTAGATGTTCTTGTTGCCCTGCTTGTCCGGCCGCACAAACCCCTTGCGCTCCAGCCGGAGCAGAAAGTTCAGCAGGGTGGAGTCCGCCCACCGGCATTCGTCGGGCAGCCGCTCGGCAATCTGGCGCCGGGAGGCGGGCTTGCCGCAGGCCCAGAGCGCCGCCATCACCTGCTCCTCACTGTGGGATAAACTGTTCACAGTACATACCTCCTACAACTGTGGGGAAATATCGCATAAATATTTTACATCTGTGGTAGAAAAAAGGCAAGAATGCAAAATAGACAAAGACGCCTCGGCAAATTTGGTGATTTTTCGGGCCTTATCTTCTACAAATGTAAAATAAATTGTATTTAATGAAAAGACATTTGTGCTCTTTTGCTTTTCTGTGGGGATAAAGCGCATGGTTTTTCGGTGTTTTGACGGCGTGGTTTTCGTTGCCCTGCCGGGTGGGGAAACGTATAATAAAGTCACGTCACGAGCCCGCCGCCTCAGCGGAACGCGGCGGAAGATTGATAAAAGGATGATGGAAGATATGGCAAGAGTATATAACTTCAGCGCGGGCCCCTCGATGCTGCCCGAACCGGTTCTCAAAACTGCCCAGGCGGAACTGCTGGACTATCACGGCTCCGGCCAGAGCGTCATGGAGATGAGCCACCGCAGCAAGTGGTTTGACGAGATCATCCAGAACACCGAGGCCGCCATGCGCCGGGTGCTCAACGTCCCCGACAACTACAAGATCGGCTTTTTCCAGGGCGGCGCCACCCAGCAGTTTGCCATGGTGCCCCTGAACTTCATGACCACCGGCACCGCCGACTATCTGGTCACCGGCAACTTCAGCAAGAAGGCTGCCGAGGAAGGTGCCAAGTTCGGCACCGCCCGGATTGCGGCTTCCAGCAAGGACCGCAACTTCACCTACATCCCCGATGTGAAGGCGGTGGAGTATGATCCCAACGCCAGCTACATCCACATCTGCCAGAACAACACCATCTTCGGCACCCGCTTTGTGGAGGTGCCCCAGGTGGAGGGCATCCCGCTGGTGGCGGACATGAGCTCGATGATCTTTTCCGAGCCGGTGGATGTGACCAAGTACGGCTGCATCTACTTCGGCGTCCAGAAGAACGTCGCCCCCGCCGGCATGGCGGTGGCCATCATCCGGGAGGACCTGCTGGGCCACAGCGCCAAGGGCATCGCCCCCGAAAAGATCCCTACCATGATGAACTACACCACCCTGCTCAAAAGCAACAGCATGTACAACACCCCGCCCTGCTGGTGCATCTACATGACCGGCCTGGTCATGGACTACCTGGAAAAAGAGGTGGGGGGCCTGACCGAGATGCAGAAGATCAACGAGGCCAAGGCCAAGGTCCTCTACGATTATCTGGACAGCCAGGACTTCTACCACAACCCGGTGGAGCACCGCTACCGCAGCATCATGAATGTCACCTTCACCAGCCCCACGCCGGAGCTGGACAAGGAGTTCTGCGCCGCGGCCGCCGACGCCGGCTTCGTCAACCTCAAGGGTCACCGCCTGGTGGGAGGTATGCGGGCGTCCATCTACAACGCCATGCCGCCCAAGGCCATTGACGAACTGGTGGTCTTTATGGAACAGTTCCGCAAGGAGCACGCCGGCCAGTAAGGCCCGGACAGGAGAGGGAAGAAGATTATGTATACCATCAAAACACTGAACGCAATTTCTCCGGTGGGGCTGGCCAAGCTGCCCGCCAACCAGTTTGAGATCGACAACAACGCCGCCAATCCCGACGGCATCCTGGTGCGCAGCGCCGACATGCACGAGATGACCCTGGGAGACAACCTGCTGGCCATCGCCCGGGCCGGTGCCGGCACCAACAACATCCCCATCGACAAGTGCACCGAGGCCGGCATCGTGGTCTTCAACACCCCCGGTGCCAACGCCAACGCGGTGGCCGAGCTGGTGCTGGGCGCTCTGGTGGCGGGCAGCCGCAACCTGCCCGATGCCATCCAGTGGGCCCAGGGGCTGAAGGGCAGCCCCACCCTGGCCAAGGATGTGGAAAAGGGCAAGAAGCAGTTTGTGGGCCCCGAACTGCGGGGCAAGGTGCTGGGCGTCATCGGCCTGGGGGCCATCGGCGCCCGGGTGGCCAACGCTGCGGTGGCCATGGGCATGGAAGTGCTGGGCTACGACCCTTACATCAGCATCGACGCGGCCTGGAGCCTCTCCCGCAGTGTGCAGCACTGCGTCACCCTGGGGGACATGCTGCCCCGCTGCGACTATCTGACCATCCATGTGCCCTACACCCCCGCCACCAAGAACACCATCAACGCCCAGACCCTGGCCATGTGCAAGGATGGCGTCCGGGTGCTGAACTTCGCCCGCGGTGAGCTGGCCGACACCGACGCCCTGCTGGACGCCCTGGGCACCGGCAAGGTGGCCCAGTATTTCTGTGACTTCCCCTCCGAGGCACTGCTGGGGGTCAAGGGGGTCTACTGCACCCCGCACCTGGGCGCCTCCACCCCCGAAAGCGAGAACAACTGCGCCGTGATGGCCGCCAATGAGATCAGCGATTATCTCAAAAACGGCAACATCCTGCACAGCGTCAACCTGCCCGATGTGCAGCAGCCCCGCCTGGGCGGCCGCCGGATCTGCATGATCCACAAGAACGAGCCCGGCGTCATCTCGGCCATCACCGGGGTGCTCACCGACGCCCACCTCAACATCGAGAACATGGTCAACAAGAGCAAAAAGGATGTGGCTTACACCATGCTGGATGTGACCGGCACCATCGACGATGCCCTGGCCGGTCAGCTGGCCGGCATCGGAGCCGCCATCCGGGTGCGCATCCTGTAACCCTCCCAATGTAAATAAAGGGGCTGTTGCAAAATAGTCTAAAAAAATGAGATAGACATTCCCGAAAGGGTTTGCCTATCTCATTTTTTTGTTG
>CALWNP010000017.1 GCA_944382835.1 uncultured Gemmiger sp. | reverse complement strand
CCAATGACCGCCCGGAGCGTGTGGACTTGCGTTCCTATGCCAGACAGGGGCTTGATGTTGTCCCTACTGTCCATGAGGGGGCTGCTGTCCGGCAGATGGAAAAGCGTGGTATCCAGACGAATATCGGCAACCTGAACCGGGAAATCAGAGCCGCCAACAGTCTAATGAAGTCCATCCGGCAGCTTATATTTTCCTACATCAGGGGGCATTTTGTCTATTGTCCGTTTTTACTGGTTCGGTTCACGGAAGGACTTTCCGGGGGGGGCCTTTTTTGTATCCATGTGCCCGGCACAGGTGCAAACATTCTGTGAACAGGGCTGAAATTACTTGACAAAGTCATACAATGGAATATACTTGACTTAGTCAAATAAAGGAGGCCGCCGATGTTCTCATCCTTTTCCCTTGTCATCACCCTGCTGCGGCGGGAGTTTCAGGAATACTGCACCCAACGTCTGGGGGAGATCGGACTTTCCCAGGGGCTGATGTTCTTTCTGATCTACGTGGGCAAACACCCCGGCTGTACCCCCGGCGCGCTGGCCCAGGCACTGCGGATGGATGGGGGACACACGGCGCGTAGTTTGACCAAGCTGGAGCAGGGCGGCTTTTTACAGCAGATGCCCAATCCCCGGGATCGCCGCGCCCATTTGCTGCGGCTGACCCCGCAGGGGGAGCAGGCCTTTGCCCTGTGCCGGGATCTGTTCCGCCAGTGGGACGAAACCCGGCTGCAGGGGTTGGACCCCGGGGAACGGCAGCAACTGCTGGCCTTGCTTCAAAAACTGATGCTCCGAACAGGAGGGGATTCCCATGTACCAAACCATTTTTCAGCCCCTTGAATGGGGCGGACTGACCCTAAAAAACCGGATTATCTTTGCCCCCACCACCCTGGGCCTTTCGCCGGAACAGGAGGAACAGCTGCTGGGGCGGATCGCCGCGGGCGGCTGTGCCATGGTGATTGTGGGGGATGTGCCGGTGGGTCGACACGGCCCTCATTCGCTCTACCACCGCAAGGGCATGGCCTACTACCGGCGGCTCTGCGCGGCCATCCATGCAGGCGGCGCCCTGGCCTGCGCCCAGCTGCACCAGTCGGACACCGACCTGCTGTGGCTGTTGGGCCAGGCCCCCGGGGTGCTGCTGGGCCGGATCAAGCCGGAGGAACTGCGCAGCCGGCTCAACCGCCAGGCGGGGCCTTATATTACCGGGCTGCCCGCCCGCAAGGTGACCAGGATCACCACCTCCTTCGGGCCGGCGGCCAAGCTGGCCCGAGAGGCCGGGTTTGACGCCATCCAGGTGCACGGTGACCGGATGTGCGGCAGCTTTTCCTCCGCGCTGCTCAACCACCGCCAGGACCTCTACGGCGGCAGCCCCGAAAAGCGCAGCCGGTTTGCGGTGGAAGCGGTGGCCGCGGTGCGCCGGGCCCTGCCGGACATCCCCATCGATTTCAAGCTGGCCGTCCGGCAGGAGAACCCCCATTACGGCAACGCCGGGGTACTGCTGGAGGAGCTGGAAGTCTTTGTCCCGCGGCTGGAGGCGGCAGGGGTCACCAGCTTCCATGTGACGCTGGCCAACCACGGCAGCCTCACCGACACCATCCCGCCCCGGAACCACCCCGATTTCGGGGGCCAGGGCTGCTTTTTGCCCTTCTGTGACCGGGTGCGGCAGTACACAAAGCGGCCCCTGTGCGGGGTGGGCGGGCTGTCCGACCCCGATTTCATCGAGGCGCAGCTGGCTTCTGGCCGGATCGACTGCGCCGCCATGTCCCGCCAGCTCATTGCCGACCCCGACTGGTCCCAGAAGGTCCGTCAGGGCCAGGTTTCCGAAATCCACCGCTGTCTGCGCTGCAACCGCGCCTGCCTGGGCGGGCTGCAGCAGCACCAGGGCGTTCACTGTATCTATGAAAAGGAGAACCAAGGATGAACTACGCCATTGTATACAGCAGCAAAACCGGCAACACCGCCCGTCTTGCCCAGACCATCCGGGACACCCTGGGCGAAAAAGACTGCCTCTACTTTGGGGCGCCCGACCCGGCCGCCGCCGAAGCCGGCCTGCTCTTTGTGGGGTTCTGGACCGACAAGGGCCAGGCCGACGAGGAGCTCACCGCCTTTCTGAAGGGATTGCGGGGCAAACGGGTCTTTCTCTTCGGCACTGCCGGCTTTGGCGGCAGCCAGCCCTACTTTGACCAGATTCTGGACCGGGTCCAGGCGGCGCTGGACCCCTCCAACCGGGTGGTGGGGCGGTATATGTGCCAGGGCCGGATGCCGGCGCCGGTGCGGGCGCGCTACCAGGCCATGGCCGCCCAGGACCCGGCAAAGTGGCAGCCCATGATCGACAACTTTGACCGGGCGCTCTCCCATCCCGACGAGACCGACCTGGCGGCGCTGGGCCGTGCGGTGGCAGAGCTGGCCTTGTAAACTGCATCAGACAAAAACAGCGGGCGTCCCGGTGTGGGAGGCCCGCTGTGGTTATTCCTGGGTTTTTTCCAGATAGACGGTGGTGGAGGGGAAGGCAAACTCGCAGCCGTCCCGGGCCATCAGATCCATGATGGCCAGATTCATCCGGTTTTTCAGCTGCCGGAACTCGTCCAGACCCAGCGCCGTCACATAGACCCGCACATCCAGGTCGATGCTGGAGGCGGAAAAGTTGGACAGAACCACCTGGGCGGAACCGGGCTGTACCATGGGATCGGACTGGAGCAGGGCGGTCAGATCGGCGGTCAGCTGCTCGATCTTGGCCCGGGGGGTGTCGTAGGTCACCCCGATGGTAAAGGCCCACAGCCGGTTGGTGCGGCCGGTCATGTTCTGGATGTACTCGGCGCAGACCTTGGAATTCTCCACTGTGATCAGCACCTTGTCGGGGGTGCGCAGCCGGGTGGAGCGGAAGGAAATCTCCTCCACCGTGCCCTCCATGGCGCCCAGCACCACATAGTCCCCGATGCCGAAGGGCCGTTCCAGCACCAGGGTGATGCCGGCAATCAAATTGGACAGGGTGGACTGGGCTGCCAGCGAGATGGCCAGGCCGGCGATGCCGGCGCCGGTGAGCAGCCCGGTGACCGGGACCCCGAAGAGGTCCAGGATGATGAGGGCCGCAAACAGCACGATGAGGGCGCGATAGATCTTTTCAAAAAAGCGGATCATCGTCTTGTTGCTGTCCAGGTCCAGCTTGTTTTCGGCGCTGCGGAAGAGCAGTCCGCACAAACTGGCCGACCGCCACAGCCCCCAGGCGACAAAGGCGGTGATCAGGGCGGTGAGCAGGGTGGAGGACACCCGCCACACCTGCCCGGCCGGGAAGGGCAGGGGAAAGGCGATGACGGCAAAAAACAGCAGCACCGCCCGCAGAACCAGCAGCACCGGCAGCTCGAATCCGTCGTTGAGGATCTGCAGCCATTCGGGGGCAAAGCGGCTGGTGTGGCGGCGGATGAAGACCAGCAGTTTGCGCAGCAGCCGGGTGCCGAACACCCCGAACAGCACCAGCACGGCGGCGAGAATGCCCCGCAGCAGGACGCCGTGGGTGTAGATAAAGAGGAAAAAGTTGGCCATGATCTCTCTGGGAAGCATGAAAGGCTCCTCCTTGGCAAATTCTTGTCAATTTTTTTCTCGCTGCAAGGGAAAAAAGACCGCGCACAGCGGGAAAGAACACCGCCATTATAGCATATCCCCTTGCTTTTTTCAAAACCTCTGGTATAATACCTTCAGAAAGTCTGTTTCAGGGCGGGGTGCAATTCCCCACCGGCGGTAAAGCCCGCGACCGGCTGCCATGCAGCCGCTGATTCGGTGAAACTCCGAAGCCGACGGTATAGTCCGGATGAAAGAAACGGAAGCACTTTGCTTTGCTCTACCTGCGCCCTGTTGCCGTGTACCCATACGGCAGCGGGGCGTTTTTGTGTTGAGGCAAGCAGATTCTTTCCCTCACCGTGACCGGCTTTCCAAATTCAGATTGGGGGCCAGCCCCCGGGAGGTAATTTTTATGCAAACAACCACAAGACTGCGCAAACTGACAGGTACCGCCATGTTGGGGGCGGTGGCCGCCGTGCTGATGTTCATTGATTTCAGCGTACCCATTATGCCCTCCTTCATCAAGATGGATGTGTCGGAGCTGCCCGCCCTGATTGCCGCCTTC
Source organism: uncultured Gemmiger sp. (assembly GCA_944382835.1). Classification (GTDB taxonomy): domain Bacteria; phylum Bacillota; class Clostridia; order Oscillospirales; family Ruminococcaceae; genus Gemmiger. Next base: position 44,562 of record CALWNP010000017.1, on the reverse strand, counting down.
GCCTACGGGCCGCTGGGCGGGGTGGTGGTCTGCCTGATCAAAAACCTGCTCAACCTGCTGCGCACCTCCACTGCCGGGGTGGGGGAGCTGTGCAACTTCATGCTGGGGGTCTGCTTTGTGCTGCCCGCCGGCCTGATCTACCGCCACAAAAAAAGCCGGGTCACCGCTGCCGTGGGGGCACTGGTGGGGGCCGCCTGCATGGCAGTGCTCAGCGTGCCGGTGAACTACTTCATCACCTACCCGGTCTATGCCAACTTCATGCCGCTGGAAGCCATCATCGGGATGTACCAGGCCATCTTCCCCGGGGTGGACGGCCTGCTGCAATGCCTGGTGGTTTTCAACCTGCCCTTTACCTTTGTCAAAGGGCTCATCGACGCGGCGCTGACCTTTGCGGTCTACAAGCCCCTTTCGCCCATCCTCCACGGCCGGCACTGAATTTTTGTGCAAACAAGATGATTTGCACAGGATCGGATTGTTGACTTTTGCCAGGGGGCATGGTATCATAGCAACCGTACATCAGAATAGCAACTTATCAAGAGTGGCTGAGGGAACAGGCCCTGTGAAGCCCGACAACCTGCGCGTCTGCGTAAGGTGCCAAATCCTGCGGGGAACCGAAAGATAAGCGTTTTCGCGCGCCGGGGGTTCGCCTCCGGTGCGTTTTTTGTTTCTCAACAGTTGCCTTTCTGACCCACATTTATAAGGAGGCAATTTCGTTATGTCCAAATTCCTGTTCACGTCCGAGTCGGTCACCGAGGGGCATCCCGACAAGATCTGCGACCAGATCTCCGATGCCGTCCTGGATGCCATCCTGGCCCAGGACCCCGGTGCCCGGGTGGCCTGCGAGACCACCTGCTCCACCGGTCTGGTCCACATCATGGGGGAGATCACCACCAACTGCTATGTGGACATCCCCGGCATTGCCCGGCAGGTCATCCGGGAGATCGGCTATGACCGGGCCAAGTACGGCTTTGACTGCGACACCTGCGGCGTCATCACCAACATCGACAACCAGAGCCCCGACATCGCGCTGGGCACCAACGACGAGGTGGCCGGCGCCGGCGACCAGGGCATGATGTTCGGCTACGCCTGCGACGAGACCCCCGAGCTGATGCCGCTGCCCATCAGTCTGGCCCACAAGCTGGCCAAGCGGCTGGCCGAGGTGCGCAAAAACGGCACCCTGCCCTACTTGCGTCCGGACGGCAAGAGCCAGGTGACGGTGGAGTACGACGACGGCAAGCCCACCCGGGTGGACACGGTGGTCATCTCAAGCCAGCACAGCCCCGATGTCTCCAACGACCAGATCCATGCCGATATCCTGCGGGAGGTCATCCAGGCCACCATCCCCGCCAGCCTGCTGGACGAGAACACCAAGTACTTCATCAACCCCACCGGCCGCTTTGTGGTGGGCGGTCCCCAGGGCGACACCGGCCTGACCGGACGCAAGATCATTGTGGACACCTACGGCGGCTATGCCCGCCACGGCGGCGGCGCCTTCTCGGGCAAGGACCCCTCCAAGGTGGACCGTTCTGCCGCCTACGCCGCCCGCTGGGTGGCCAAGAATGTGGTGGCAGCCGGCTTGGCCAAAAAGTGCGAGGTGGAGCTGGCCTACGCCATTGGCGTGGCCGAACCGGTTTCCATCATGGTGGACACCTTCGGCACCGGCAAGGTGGAGGATGCCCGCATCGAGGCCGCAGTGAAGAAGGTCTTTGACCTGCGCCCCGCCGCCATCATCCAGGCACTGGACCTGCGCAAGCCTATCTACCGCCCGCTGGCCGCCTACGGCCATATGGGCCGGGAAGAGCTGGGGGTCAAGTGGGAGAACACCGACCGGGTGGACGCTCTCAAGGCCGCCCTGGACTGAGTCTTAAAACAAAAATATTTCTGTGAACCTTTTGTTTCACATCGGCAGAGCCGGGAAATCACTGGGGATTTCCCGGCTCTGCCTTTTTGTGCAGGATTGTGAAATTTGTCGGTTTAAATTGTTGAGTTTGGCAAAATGTGGTATAATATTCGGCACTAGATGTATTTTTTTGGGTAATATTGTCCGGAAACAGGAACATACTTGAACGAATATGACAAAAGAAATCGGAAAGTGGGGATATAATTTGGATAGATTCAAACGAGGAACTGAATCAACACGGTTGACGCCGGATGCCCGGCGGCAATCCCGAAACGGATGTGGAAACCGCGAAAAGATAGCGACGGCGTTGTAAGGGTGCTTGATATGGAATCTTACGTATACGAAGCAATCGAGCACGGCGAACGGTGCCCTGTCAATGTCTTTATCACCTCCATCGAGATCTCCCGCTTCCATTGGCACTATGACTACGAACTGATGCTGGTGCTCAAGGGAAGTGTGGCGGTCAACACCCTACCGGCTCCTTTTGTGCTCAAAGCCGGGCAGATTTACCTCTTCAACTCGACCCAGGTGCACGAGTTGCGCAAGACCGAGGAAGACAACATCTGCCTGTTCATCCAGATCACATCGGCGCTGTTCCGGGGCAAATCGGAGGGGAACCGGCGGTTCCAGTTTTACCTCAACAGCCAGAGCGAATCCAACATGCCCGCCATCGGCTACCGGCCTTTTATCCGTCAGGCCGCGGCCATCGGGCTGCTCTCCACCAGCACCAACCCCAATCCCAATCCTTACCGTCTGCAGTCCAAACTCTATGGTCTGCTGGCCGATCTGTTCGAATTTGGTGTCTATGACATCCATCAGAGCGCAGCGGGCAGAGACCTGCAGCAGGATGCCACGACACTGCTGAACATCATCGACTACATCCGGGAAAACAGCCAGGAGGAGACGGTGCTGGAACAGCTGTACAAACACTTTGGGATGAGCGAAAAAACCGTCTATCGGTTTCTGAAGGACAACATCGGGCTTTCGGCCCGGGAGCTGCTTTTGGAATGCCGGCTGGAAAAGGCCAAGTACCTTTTGCAGTTTACCGATAAGCCCATCTCCTTTGTGGTGGATGTGAGCGGCGTGGGGGGCGAAAACACCTTTTACCGCGTCTTCAAAAAGAGCACCGGCCTTACCCCGTTGGAATACCGCAAACGCGGCGGTCCGACCTCGGGGCGCTCCGAGATCAAAGGGTATCTCCAATACAGCACCAGCGAGGCGGTGATGCTGCTCAAAAAGCTCTGTGCGGAGGACAACAACGATGAAATGCACCAGAGAACAGCGTCTTGCCAACACCCAGCGGGCCAGACAGATTGTGAATCAGATGACCTTGGAAGAAAAAGTTTATCTGATGTCGGGCAACCAGGACTTTCAGGAACTCTGTGACGACTGCACCCTTCCGGGGCGGCATTACAACCATCTGCCCTATCCGGCGGGGGGATGCCAGCGGCTGGGGGTGGAAGACCTCCGGTTCTGCGACGGTCCCCGTGGGGTGGTCTGTGGCACTGGCAAAAGCACCTGCTTCCCGGTCACCATGCTGCGAGGCGCCACCTTTGACACCGCACTGGAGCGGGAAATCGGCCGGGCCATGGCCCGGGAGGTGAAGGCCAGCGGCGGCAATCTTTTCGCCGGGGTCTGCATCAACCTGCCCTACCATCCCGGCTGGGGACGCAGCCAGGAAACCTACGGGGAAGAATCCTTCCACCTGGGGGAGATGGGCAGCGCCCTGATGGAGGGGGTGCAGGACGAACAGGTCATCGCCTGCGTCAAGCACTTCGCCTTCAACCAGATGGAAATTTCCCGGTTCCAGGTGGACATCGACTGCGACATCCGCACCGAGCGGGAGGTATTCCTGCCCCACTTCAAAAAATGTGTGGACCGGGGCGCGGCCTGCGTCATGGCTTCCTACAACTGCTACCAGGGCGACCACTGCGGCGAAAACGCCTATCTGCTGCGCCGGATTCTCAAACAGGAATGGGGGTTCGATGGCTTTGTCATCAGCGATTTCGGCTGGGGCATCTCGGATACCGCCAAGGCTGCCAACGGCGGCATGGATGTGGAAATGCCCAGCACCGTCCTCTTCGGAGAACATCTGCTGCAGGCGGTGCGCAACGGCAGCGTGCCGGAGTCGGCCATTGACGAAGCTGCCCTGCGGGTGGTACGGACCCTGCTGACCTTTGCGCAGGACCGTCCGCCTGCCCGGGAAAGCGTGCTGGGGTGCAAGGAGCACATCCGGCTGGCCCTGCAGGCGGCCCGGGAGGGCATCACTCTGCTGAAAAACCGGGACGGCGTCCTTCCGCTGAACCGCCGCAAGATCAAAAAGCTGGTGGTTCTGGGGGCGCTGGCCGAGGAACAGGTCATCGGGGACCACGGCTCCAGCCAGGTTTTCCCGCCCTATGTGGTCACCCCGCTGCAGGGCATCGCCAATGCGGCGCCCGGGGTGGATGTGATCTACTACTCGGGGGAGAACATCGGCCACGCCAAAGACCTTGCCCGCCAGGCCGACGCCGTCATCTTTGTGGTGGGATACCGCTGCACAGATGAGGGCGAGTTCGTCAGCGAGGACATGTCCGATCTGGACGGGGAATACCCCGGCGGGGATCGGACTGAATCGCTGGGGCTGCACCCCAAGGATGTCCGGATGATCCAGGAGGTGGGGCCGCTTAACCCCCAGTCGACGGTGTTTCTGATCGGCGGCAACATGATCCTGATGGAGGACTGGAAGGACAGCGTTTCCGCCATCCTGATGGCCTACTATCCCGGCATGGAAGGGGGCACCGCCATGGGAGAGATCCTCTTCGGGGATGTGAACCCCAGCGGCAAGCTGCCCTATGTGGTGCCGGTCCGGGCGGAGGATCTTCCCCCCATCCAGTGGCGCACCACCCACCAGCATTACGAATACTACCACGGCTACGCCCGGCTGGAAAAGCAGGGGATTGCCCCCTCCTTGCCCTACGGTTTCGGCCTTTCCTACACCACCTTCGCCTACCGCAATCCGGTGTTCCGGCGGGAAGGGGACAGCGTGGTGGCAGAATGCGATCTGACCAATACCGGCACCCGGGATGGCGCCGAGGTCAGCCAGCTCTATGTGGGGTTCTCCCACTCGGCGGTGGACCGGCCGGTGAAGCTGCTGCGGGGGTTCACCCGCACCTTCCTCAAGGCAGGGGAAACCCGCCATCTGGAAATCCGCTGCCCGGTGGAGGAACTGCAATGGTTCAACCCCGAAACCCGGCAGATGGAGCTGGAACACATGGAATATGAATTGTATATCGGCGCCAGCAGTGCCGACCGGGATCTGCTCTGGGGCAGCTGCGTGCTGTAAACCATCCACAATCACACAAAAGGGGTTCTACAATGCTCAAACAACGGTTCAATCAAGATTGGGTGTATCATCTGGGCGCCGGCGGCTCGCTGCAGGCGCTGGTGGGCGGCAGCAAGGAAGAAAGCTATCCGGTGACCCTGCCCCACGATGCCTCCATCCGCCGTCCTCGCAATCCTCAGGAGCCCAACGGCAGCGGCAACGGCTTCTTCCGGGAGGAAAATTACAACTACACCAAGACCTTCTCCCTGGACCCCAAGGACCAGGACAAGAACGTCTGGCTGGAATTTGAGGGCATTTATCAGAACGCTTTTGTCTACGTCAACGGTTCCTTTGCCGGCAAATGCCCCTACGGCTACGGCAACTACTACATTGACTGCACCCCGCTGGTGACCTTCGACAAGCCCAACCGCATCCAGGTCGTCGTCAAAAACGCCGGGGCCAGCGGCCGGTGGTACACCGGCGGCGGCATCTACCGGGATGTGAACCTGATGGTGGCCGACCGTCTGCATCTGATCCCCGACGGCATCCACCTGCGCACCATGGACCTGGAGGAAGACCAGGCGGTGATCCGGGCCGAATCCACCCTGGAATACACCGGCACCGGCGTGCGGGATGTGACCCTGACGGTGCAGCTGCTGGAGGAGGACGGCACGGTGGCCGCTCAGGACACCATGCCCATCACCATCCTGGAGCACACCAGCCAGACCTACCGCCAGACTTTCTGCCTGCCCAAGCCTCGTCTGTGGGATCCCGATGACCCCCAGCTCTACCGCTACCGGGCCTTTGTCAGCGAGAACGGTCAGGAGCTGGATGCCGAGACCGGCACCTTCGGTGTACGGGAACTCAAGCTGGACCGGACCCACGGTCTGCGGATCAACGGCAAGACGGTCAAGCTGCGGGGCGGCTGCCTCCACCACGACAACGGGGTCATCGGCACTGCCGAGTTTGCCCACGCCGAGGAGTTCCGGGTGCGCCGCCTCAAGGAGGCGGGCTTCAACGCCCTGCGCAGCTCCCACTATCCCATGAGCCGCCGGCTGCTGGAAGCCTGCGATCGTCAGGGCATGCTGGTGATGGACGAGTTTGCCGATGTCTGGACCACCACCAAGGTGGACTTCGACTACGGCACCCGGATGGCCGACAACTGGAAGCAGGATGCCACCAACCTGGTCAACAAGGACTACAATCACCCCTGTGTGATTCTCTACTCCATCGGCAACGAGATCCCCGAAACCGGCAACAAGTTTGATGTCCAGTGGGGCAAAAAGCTGGCGGACCTGATCCGCAGCCTGGATGATTCCCGCTTTGTGGCCAACAGCCTGAACCTGATGCTCAGCATCATGGACAAGCTGATGGAGATGAAGGACCAGGCGGGCCAGCAGTCCGATGAGCCCCAGAACACCGAGATCAACAGCATGATGACCAACCTGGGCGAGATGATGAACCAGCTTGTTTCCAGCGAGATGGCAGGCAAGGCCACCGAGGAAGCCTTTGCCCAGGTGGATGTGGCCGGTTACAACTACGCGGCCTGCCGCTACGAGAGCGACGGCAAACAGTACCCCAACCGCATCATGATGGGTTCGGAGACCTATCCCCAGGACCTGGATGTGAACTGGGCGCTGGTGGAAAAACTGCCCTACCTGATCGGCGACTTTGACTGGACCGCTTGGGATTACCTGGGCGAGGCCGGCATCGGCAAAATCTCCTACGGCGAGGAGGGGGCAGGAATCAGCTTCTATGCCCCCTATCCCAGCAAGGCAGCTTACTGCGGTGATCTGAACCTGCTGGGCGACCGCCGCCCCGTTTCCTACTGGCGGGAGATCATCTGGGGCCTGCGCACCAAGCCTTACATGGCGGTGCAGCTGCCCGCCCACCACGGCGAAAAGCACCAGATGACCAGCTGGAGTATGACCGACGCGGTGCGCAGCTGGACCTGGAAGGGCTTTGAAGGCCGCCCGGTCACGGTGGAAGTCTACGGCTTGGGCACCGAAGTGGCGCTCTATCTCAACGGCACCCTGCTGGAGAAGAAGCCGGTGGGCACCGAGAAGAAGGGCCGCACCCTCTTCGAGACAGTCTACCAGCCCGGCACCCTGGAGGCGGTGGTCTACCAGGACGGCACCGAGGTGGGCCGTGACCAGATCGTGACCGCCGGCGACGAGCTGGTGCTGCGGGCGGTGCCGGATGAAGCATCCATCCCGGCCGACGGCAGCGACATCGCCTACCTGGAGATCGAGGTCACCGACAAGGCGGGGGTCCGCAACCTGCAGGCCACTCCCAAGGTGGAGATCGCGCTGGAAGGCGCCGGTCAGCTTCTGGGCTTCGGCAGTGCCGATCCCGAATCGGAGGAGAACTACTTCGATACCGCCGCCGTCGCCTACGAAGGCCGTCTGCGGGCTGCCATCCGCGGCACCGGAACCCCGGGCCAGATCACCATTCGCCTCACTTCTCCCGACTGCGAGGCGGTCAGCGTGACGATGGAATCCGTCTGAACCTGGTTCCCCAACGTATCCAACAATGATACGATGCGCATAAAATCTTAAGATAGAAAGAAGGAAAAATCATGCGAGCAACCAAGGAGTATCGGTTGGCCTGCACCGAAGAGGCGCAGAAGATCGTGGACAAGCTCACGCTGGAGCAAAAGGTCTGGCTGATGAGCGGCAACATTGATATGTCCAAGATGACCCCCGATATGATTGCGAAAATGACCGAGGAGATGTCCAAGGACGAAAACCACTACAACGTCACCCCCTATGCGGCTGGTGGCCTGGAAGAGTACGGCGTACCTCCCATGCTGTTTGCCGATGGCCCCCGCGGTGTGGTTTGCGGCAACTGGAAGAGCACCTGCTTCCCGGTTTCCATGGCCCGCGGCGCCACCTTTGACCCCGATCTGGAGGAAAAGGTCGGCCACTGCATCGGCCAGGAGGTCCGGGCCTACGGCGGCAACCTCTTCGCCGGCGTCTGCATCAACATGCCCTACAACCCCGGTTGGGGCCGCAGTCAGGAAACCTACGGCGAGGAAACCTTCCAGATCGGCAAGATGGGCGCGGCGCTGGTCCGCGGTGTCCAGGATGAGGACATCATCGCCTGCGTCAAGCACTACGCCTTCAACGATATGGAGAACGCCCGCTTCAAGTGCAGTGTCACCTGCGACCAGCGCACCGAGCAGGAGGTTTTCCTGCCCCACTTCAAGGACTGCGTGGATGCCGGCGCCGCCAGCATCATGAGCTCCTACAACCGCTACAACGGCGTCCAGTGCGGCCACCACAACTACCTGCTGCGCCAGGTGTTGAAAAAAGAGTGGGACTTCGACGGCTTCGTCATGTCGGACTTCTGCTGGGGCGTCCGGGACACCGTGGAAGCGGCCAACGGCGGCCAGGACATGGAGATGATGTGGACCCAGTGGTTCGGTGACCGTCTCGTCAAGGCGGTGCAGGACGGCTTCGTCCCCGAGGAGCGGATCAACGAGGCCGCGCTGCGGATCGTCCGTACTCTCATCGCCTTCGACAAGGATCACAAGGAATACGACATGTCGGTGGTGGGCTGCCCCGAGCACATCGCGGTGGCCAAGAAGGTCGCCGAGGAGGCCATCACCCTGATCAAGAACGAGGATGTCCTGCCCCTCAAGCGCAGCGAGACCAAGAAGCTGGCCCTCATCGGCAAGCTGGCCAACACCGCCATCATCGGCGACCACGGCTCCAGCTGGGTGCGGCCTCCCTACGTCGTCACCCCCGAGGAAGGCCTCAAGAAGGCCAATCCCGACTGCGAGGTCATCTTCAACGACGGTTCGGATCTGGAAAGCGCCAAGAAGCTGGCCAAGGAAGCCGATGCGGTGATCTTTGTGGTGGGCTACAACTACGACGACGAAGGCGAGTACGTCTCGGAGGACGAGGTCAGCAACTACATCGGCTCCATCGGCGGCGACCGCAAGAATGGTCTGGGCCTGCACGCCGACGAGGTCGAGCTGCTGAAACAGGTCGGCCCGCTGAACAAGAAGTCGGCAGCAGTCCTGGTGGGCGGCAACATGATCATGATGACCGAGTGGTACGATTGCGTCAATGCGGTTCTGATGGCCTACTATCCCGGCATGGAGGGCGGCACCGCCCTGGCCGAGATCCTCTACGGCGATGTGAACCCCTCCGGCAAGCTGCCCTACGTGGTTCCCTACAAGGAATCCGATCTGCCCTATGTGGATTGGGAAGCCACCGATCAGTACTACGAGTATTACCACGGCTACACCCGGCTGGAAAAGAACGGCGTCAAGCCCCTGGTGCCCTACGGCTTCGGCCTGAGCTACACCACCTTCGCCATCACCGATCCCGCAGTCCGCAAGACCGAGGACAGCCTGGTGGTTACGGCCAAGGTCCGCAACACCGGTGACCGGGACGGCGACGAAGTGGTCCAGGTTTACATCGGGTTCGAGAACTCGGCGGTGGACCGTCCCGTCAAACAGCTGCGCGGCTTCCAGCGCGTCAGCCTCAAGGCAGGGGAGGAGAAGACGGTGGAGATCACCGTGCCGCTGGAAAAACTCAAGTGGTACGATCCTCCGTACCGCGTCTGGAGACTGGAACAGATGGAGTACAACGTCTATGTGGGCTCCAGCGCAGATCCCAAGGACCTGGTGGCCACCTCTGTGACCCTGTAATGTTGGATTCATCCCCGACCGGTTCAAGGCCAACCATTGCGGCTTGGCCGGGGAAATAATAAAAAAGGGAGATACGGCTTTATGGAAGAAAGAAAATACTTGAAATGGTACAACAAACTCGGCTACGGATCGGGCGACTTGGCTGCCAACATGGTCTACGGCCTGCTGACCAGCTTCGTCATGATCTACCTGACCGATACGGTGGGCTTGAACTCCGGTATCGTAGGCACCCTGATGATGTTCTCCAAGTTCGCTGACGGCGTCACCGACGTTCTGTTCGGCACCGTGATCGACAAGACCAAGAGCAAGATGGGCAAGGCCCGTCCCTGGATGCTGTGGTCCTACATCGGCAACGCTGTGATGCTGGTGGCCATCTTCTCCATTCCCCTCAACTGGGGCGACGCGGTCCAGTACGCCTACTTCTTCATCACCTACACCCTGTTGAACGCGATCTTCTACACCGCCAACAACATCGCTTACGCCACCCTGACCTCGCTGATCACCCGCAATGGCAACGAGCGTGTGCAGCTGGGCTCCATCCGCTTCATGTTCTCCCTGGCAACCAACCTGATTGTTGCTTCCATCACCGTCAACGCTGTGGCGGCCATGGGCGGCGGCGCTGTTGGTTGGCGCAATGTGGCCCTGGTTTACGCCATCATCGGCTTGGTGGTCAACACCATCTCGGCCCTGTCTGTCAAGGAACTGCCCGATGAAAACGCAGCCCAGAACGCCAGCGGCGACCAGAAGGACGAAATCAACCTTCTCAAGTCCATCGGCCTGTTGGTCCACAACAAGTACTACCTGCTGATCTGCGGCATCTACATCCTCACCTACATGCAGACCGGTATCGCCGGCATCGGCATCTACTACATGACCTATGTCCTTGGCAACCCCGCCCTGCTGGGCACCTTCTCCACTGCACAGATGCTGCCCATGATCATCGGCCTGGCCTTTACCCCCGCCCTGGTCAAGAAGATGAAGGGCATGTACAAAGTCAACCTCTACGGCTACTTCATCGCTGTGTTCTTCCGTATTCTCTTTATCATTGCCGGCTACATGGGCAACATTCCCTTCATGCTGGTCACCCTCGTTGGTGCCGGCCTGGGCACCAGCCCGCTGACCGGTGACCTGAACGCCCTCATCGCTGCTGCTTCGGACTACACCTACCGCGTCACCGGCAAACGGGTGGACGGCGCCATGTTCTCCTGCTCCTCCCTGGGCATCAAGGTCGGCGGCGGCGTCGGCACCGCGCTCTCCGGCGTGCTGCTCTCCCTGGGCGGCTATGTGGCCAACGCAGCCGAGCAGTCCGCTTCCTGCATCAACATGCTCAACTTCCTCTACCTGTGGTACCCGCTGATTACCGTCATCCTGGTGGTGGTCCTGCTCTCCCAGCTGAAGGTGGAGAAAGCCAACGCCGATTGGGATGCTGCCCATGCCAAGCACTGATGGCGGCTTCTGATCCTGCTTGATTCATACCCCCCTCACCGAAACAGAGGCCATGCCCGCATGACCTCTGTTTCGGCAAGTTGGGAGGTTCCAAACCCATTGATTCCGAGAAAGGACAAACGTTATGCAGATACCACGCTATTACGAGGATCTCAATACGCTGCACCTGAACACCATGCCCAACCGGGCCTACTATGTCCCGGCCAGCACCGCCATGGATACCACCGGGGAAAAGCGTACCGCATCGGATCGTTTTGTGCTGCTCAACGGCACCTGGAAATTCCGCTACTATTCCAGCATCTATGATCTGAAAGAAGAATTCTACCGGGAGGATGCCTCCGACGAAGGCTTCGCGGACCTGCCGGTGCCCAGCGTCTGGCAGAACTACGGCTACGACCGGCACCAGTACACCAACCTGCGCTATCCCTTCCCCCTGGACCCGCCCTATGTGCCCCAGGACAACCCCTGCGGCGCCTACCGCCACACCTTTGTCTACCACCGCAACCCCGATGCACCCCGGGCCTACCTCAACTTTGAAGGGGTGGACTCCTGCTTCTACCTCTGGCTCAACGGCCAGTTTGTGGGGTACAGCCAGGTTTCCCACTCCACCAGCGAGTTCGATGTGACCGCGCTGCTGCGGGAAGGGGAGAACCACCTGGCGGTGCTGGTGCTCAAATGGTGCGACGGCAGCTACATGGAGGATCAGGACAAATTCCGTATGAGCGGCATCTTCCGGGATGTCTACCTGCTGCTGCGCCCGGAACAGGCCATCTTTGACTACTTTGTCAAGGCGGTGCCCACCGCCGACTACCAGGGCGCGGACATCCGGGCAGACTTCACCTTCCTGGATCAGACGGTGCCGGTGACCTGCCGCATCGCCGACGCCGAGGGCAACACGGTGGCGGAACAGACCACCGAGGACGGCCATCTGGCCATCCATCTGGACCAGGTTCACCTCTGGAACGCCGAGCAGCCCTACCTCTACAAGGTCACCTACACCACCCCCGGCGAGGTAATCTCGGATACCATCGGCGTGCGGGAAATCCACAAGGAAGGCAATGTCGTCTACCTCAACGGGCAGAAGATCAAGTTCCACGGCGTTAACCGCCACGACAGTGACCCCGAGACCGGCTTTGTGATTTCGGAGGCGCAGATCCGCCGGGATCTGGAGCTGATGAAGGCCCACAACGTCAACGCCATCCGCACCAGCCACTATCCCAACGCTCCGCACTTCTACGCCCTCTACGATGCCATGGGCTTCTACATCATCGACGAGGCCGACGACGAGAGCCACGGCGCCATGCTCCGCTTCACCCAGAATCCGGACTGGCTGCAGATGTGCCAGACCTGGAACGAGCTGATCTCGGACAACCCCGCCTACACCCCGGCCACGGTGGACCGTGTGCGCCGCTGCGTGGAGCGGGACAAGAACCGTCCCAGCGTGGTCATCTGGTCCATGGGCAACGAGTGCGCCTACGGCTGCACCTTCGAGGCGGCCCTGGCCTGGACCAAGTCCTTTGATGACACCCGCCTGACCCACTTTGAAAGTGCTCTCCATGTGCCCAAGGACAAGACCTACAACTTTGACGACCTGGATCTGTACAGCCGGATGTACCCCAGCACCGACGAGATCCGGCAGTATCTCAAGGAGGACGGCCGCAAGCCCTACATCCTCTGCGAATACTGCCACGCTATGGGCAACGGCCCCGGCGACCTGGAGGAATATTTCCAGACCTTCCAGTCCAGCGACGGCATCTGCGGCGGCTTTGTCTGGGAGTGGTGTGACCACGCCATCGACATGGGTCGCACCAAGGAGGGCAAGGTTCAGTACGCCTACGGCGGCGACCACGACGAATACCCCCATGACGGCAACTTCTGCATGGACGGCCTGGTCTATCCCGACCGCCGTGTGCACACCGGCCTGAAGGAGTTCAAGAATGTCTACCGTCCCGCCCGTGTGGTGGCGTTTGACCAGGCCAGCGGTGAGATCACCCTGCACAACTATATGGACTTCTGCGATCTGCAGCAGGAAGTGACCCTGTCCTACACCCTCAGCTGTGACGGCAAGACGGTGGCCTCGGGTCAGCTGGAAGATCTGCCTTCCATCCCGGCCCACCAGGAGGGCAAGATCAGCCTGAACCTGGAAGTGCCGCAGCAGGGCAAAGCCTTCCTCAAACTGGAATACCACCAGAAACAGCAGAAGGGCTGCCTGGAACCCGGCTTCCTGCTGGGCTTTGATGAGATGCCGGTGGCCACCGCCGAACCGGTGAACCAGACCGCCAAGCAGATCCTCCAGGTCCAGGCAGGGCCGGAGATCCGCTGGACCGACAAAGATCCCGAGATTGTGCTGGAGAACGGCCAGTGGTGCTACACCTACGACAAGCGCCGCGGCGTCTTCTCCCGGATGGTCTATGGCAACCGCACCCTGCTCAAGCGCCCGCTGGAGTACAACATCTGGCGCGCCCCCACCGACAACGACCGCAACATCAAACAGCAGTGGCTGCGCGCCGGCTTCGACCAGGTCCAGCCCCGGGCCTATTCCACCGAAGTCCGGCAGGAAGGCCAGGCTGTTGTGGTGGAAAGCCAGGTCTCCCTGAGCGCCGTGGCGGTGCAGCCGGTGCTGCATATGGCGGCGGTCTGGACCGTTTGGCCCGACGGCAGCGTGGATGTGAAGCTCAACGTGACCCGTGCACCGGAGTTCCCCTTCCTGCCGCGGTTTGGCCTGCGGCTGTTCCTGCCCCGGGAGATGGAGCAGGTGACCTACTTCGGTATGGGCCCCGGCGAAAACTATCCCGACAAGTGCCGCGCCAGCTACCATGGTCTGTTTGAAAACGACCTGGACGGCCTGTGGGAGGATTACATCCGTCCCCAGGAGAACGGCGCTCACCACGATTGTGACTTCCTGGTGCTCCACAGCGATCTCGCTGCCCTGCAGGTGGCCGCCGCCGAACCCTTTGCCTTCCAGGCAGCCCGCTACACCCAGGAGGAAATGACCAACAAGGGCCATAACTATGAGCTGGAACCCTGCCCGGATACCGTTCTCTGCCTGGATTGGCGGCAGAGCGGCGTGGGCTCCAACAGCTGCGGCCCCGAACTGAAGAAGGAATACCGGGTGGATCAGGACCAGTTTGTCTTCTCCATCCACCTCAAGCCCTCTGTCAAGTAACCGTCTCTCCCTTTTTGAGCCCCCGGCGAATGGCCCGCAAGGACCCCCGCCGGGGGCTTTTGCTGTGGTTCGGATTGTGGTACAATAATCGGGAACAACAACTGTCCAAAATGGAGGAAAGGAAGCGCAACCAATGAAAATTCGTATGGCAATGGAAAAGGATCTGCCCCGCATCCACGAGCTGCTGATGCAGGTGGAGCTGATCCACCATCAGGCCCGGCCCGACCTCTTCAAGTGCGGCGGCCGCAAATACACCGATGAGCAGCTGCTGGAGATTCTGCACGACGACCAGCGCCCCATCCTGGCCGCCGCCGACGAGGACGACCGCCTGCTGGGCTATGCCTTCTGCATCTTCCAGCAGCATCCCGATGACAACATCCTCACCCCGGTGCGCAGCCTGTACATCGACGATCTCTGCGTGGACGAGGCCTGCCGCGGCCAGCATGTGGGCAAAACCCTCTACGAGGCGGTGCTGGACTACGCCCGTGCCCACGACTGCTACAACGTGACCCTGAACGTCTGGAACGGCAACGACAAGGCCATGGCTTTCTACCAGGCTTGCGGCCTGAAGCCCCAGAAGATCGGGATGGAGAAGATTCTGTAACGCTATCTCTTGCCGCCCCTTTCCGGCCATCGTCGGGGGAGGGGCTTTTTTGCAGATACCGTTTTGCCAACAAAAAGGGGACAGCCGAACCATACGGCTGTCCCACAGGACAAAAAGAAAAACCACCGGACCGGGCAACAACCCATCCGATGGTACTTCTGGCAGGGGTAGACTGCCAACACATCCACCCACAGGTGTTCCCAGATCCCCCAATGAGGCCACTGCCAGGTCGGGCGGCAGCTCTTCAGGATCGCGTTTGGCAGGGTTCAGCACAATCCGGACCCGGTGGGCATCGGTGCCGTCGTCGTAGACGATAATCTTCTCCACCAGCTCCCGGATCAGCATGCGCAGCTGCTCGGACGGCAGGTGGTCCAGGCGGATCCCGGCCCAGGCATGGCACAGCTTTTCCACCGTGGCGGTGGTGACGCCCGCCTCCCGCTCCAGGGCCTCGGCCTCCTCCAGCAACGCCCCGCGCTGTGCTTGCAGCTCCTTGATCCGCTGGATGGTGTCCGGGCCGTCCAGTCCGTTCTCGATGGCGGTGTACAGCCGGTTGATCTTCGGTTCCAGGGCGGCGGCCTGCTTGCGCCGGCTGGCTGCCTTGTCGGCCGGGCTGTCCTCCTGCTGCATGCTGGCCAGGACGGCAGTGCACAGGGCCTCCATGGTGTCAGGGTGGAGGACGATGTTCTGCAGATACTGGAGCACGGCGCTTTCCAGCTTGTCGGCCGGAATCGACCGCACATGGTCCCCGGCGGAGTGCATCCGCTTTTTGGTGGTGCAGGCATAATAGCGATACTCCACAGGGTCCTTGTGGTGGCTCTTGTACCGCCGCACCTCGCCGGACATCGGCCCGCCGCAGCCACCGCAGTAGACCAGCCCCGAAAGCAGGTAGAACACCTTGGCACGCTGTCGGCCGCTTTTGTGGCGGCGCTTTTCCATCTCCTTCTGCGCCCGGCGGAAGTCCTCCGGCTCGATGATCCGGGGCATCCCGTTCTCCACATAGACCCACTCGGACCGGGGCTTCAGCCGCCGGCGGCTCACATGGCCGTCGGGATCGGCGGGGGCCAGACGGTTCCACACATAAACTCCGGTGTACTTTTCGTTGCGCAGGATCTCGTAAATGCTGTTTTTCCCGAAAGGACGGCCCCGGCGGGTCAGATAGCCGCCGCGGTTCAGCTCCTCGATGATGGCGGTGTACCCGGCGTCCTGCAGATACATCCGAAAGATGATCCGCACCGCCTCAGCCTCCTTCGGTTCCAGGACAAACTTCCCGGTGGCCTTGTCCACCGCATAGCCCAACGGCGGCGGACCGCCGGTGTTGCGGCAGGCAATGGCGTTTTCCCGGAGCCCCTTCATGACTTCCTGGGCCAGGTTGGCGCTGTACCACTGGTTGATGGCCTTGGTGATGTTGCGCATGAACTGGCCCTGGGGGCTGTCGTCGAAGTGCTCCGACGCCGAGAGCACCCGGACCCCGTGCCGGCGCAGCTGGGCTTCCACCAGGGTCTGGCGCTCCGCGTTGCGGAAAAAACGGTCCAGCTTGTGCACGATGATGAACTGGGCCCCGCCGGCGGAGGCATCCTGCACCATCTGGGCAAACTGTGGCCGCTCGCCATTGCGGCCGCTGTTCCCGTGGTCTTTGTAGATCTTGACCAGGTTGTATCCGCAGGCCGCAGCATAGGCCACAATGGCGCGCTGCTGGGCTTCGATGGATTCCTCCCGCTGCTCGGTGGTCGATTTGCGGCAATACCCGTAGGCAACCGGAGCATCGTAATTGTAGTTCTTTTTCGCCATAGAAAAACACCTCCAGGGTACACTTGTCAAAGCCTGTCCGGAGGTGGTATAATCCGTTTTGAAGTGGGTCGGATTCTGCCTTCGGGCAAGCTGATCTATCTTGACGCCCTGCCGGTTGCCGCCGGTGGGGCGTTTTTGTTTATTTCAGAAATATTTTTCTCCAAAACCTTTTTCTCAAAAGCTTTTTTCTCCAATAAATAAGAACAATCTTTGTAATAGCCCACACTAGGATACAGACTATTAGATTAATGAAAGGATCCCTTGTCTCGGTGGTATTGAATGTCTCATACAGGGCAAACAAAAACGCCAAACTCGCCATTACAGAGGAAGGCGTTCCCAATAAAAACCTAAATATGGCATGAAGAATTTGCTGATATAGGGGGATATTGTTGTAGGTAATCAGCAATTTAGATAGTACATTACGGCCCCATAGGTGTACATTTAATTTTTTTGCCATCCGTTTGGCTGCTCCGGTAAAACTCTGGTTTGTCATAACCACCGGAATTCGACCACCATAGTAGGCTGCCCCTGAAAAGGCTTCCTGAATTGCGTGATTGCCTACAGGAGAATTATAGCATTTGCATTGAATGGCGTAATGGTGACCATCCCTGTTGGCCAACACATCAATTCCATAGTCGCCGCTTGCCCGAGTAACCTTCACATGGGAGTATCCATTGGCAATCAGGATTGCTGCGCACGCGTGTTCAAATTTGTGACCTTCCATCCTGTCTAAATCCGCTAGCGTAAGGCGATCAGTGGAACGAAGAGCGGTAGGCTTTGCAGCAGATGGGCGAGCAGCGGGCTTTGGGGATGAAAGGCGAGCGGTAGATTGTGGGGAAGATGTTGGAACAGTTGTAGTGGATTCGGGAGACTGTGCATATTGGGGACGCATCTGCTTCCATTTTTCTAATGGTAAATATACATGATGAACGCCATTTCCCAAGTCTGGCCCAATTAAACCATCATTTTCGTAAATATGAATAAGCGCTTCTGCTAGATCTTTATTTAGTCCCAAGGAATTGGTTAACAAATCTGCCGAAGCCGTACCCTTTTGGGTAATCAAGTCCATACAGGAAACAAAATGAGAAGAGGAGTGAAACTGGGGCTCTTCGGGAAGTGATGGCTGAAGGGAAACTTCAAAAGAACTTTTTTCACTGTTCGACGAAGGAATCAAAACTGCTCTGGGATGTGGTCCACAATATGGCCCAATTACACCATTCGCTTCCATCATGTCCATTATTGTGGCGGCTACGGGATAACTCAAATTCAGTCGGCGCTGTAGGAGTGCGGTCTTGGCAGCACCCGCATCCGATACACATTGTACAGCAGCATCGTAGTACTGCATAGCCAGTTCCTTGATTTCTTCCTTTTCGGCATGGGACTGTTCACTCATGGAAAAATCACGATTTGAGCTATGGATGGTATCGACACTATGATCAGACTTTTTTGAATCTGTTGGGGCTTTCATAGATTCTCCTTGTAATGGTAACGCTGATAGATACATTCCAAACTATGGAAAACTGCGCTTGGCACATCCTTTGTTAATTGGCAAAATGGGTGTGCTTAGTTTTCCATTTCCGCAGAGCAATCCCGAGCCAGAAGCTGTAAATGCCCAGGGTGATGATGGTCAACAGCAGCCACTTGATCCAATTGCCAAACAGCTGCAAGGCGGTCCCGTCAAAATAAAGACGGTGACCGTCCACCACCGTGTGCTTGGCCTCCCAGCCATACACCATGCAAAAAGCCCAGGGATAGCAGATTCCGAAGGTACAGACGGTGATCAAGATACCGAGGATCCTCCAGCAGATCAGTTGCAGAAGGCCACCATCAAAGTATGAATTGCCCATAGAAACAACTCCTTTTCGATCCGTCCTCACAAATTTCCGGGTGAAGATTTTATCGTATCTTGAACCAAAGCAAGGTACTCTCTTTCGGTGATGATTTTAATCTTTTTCCCGTCTTGCATCAGGGAAACCGCTTTCTGGTATTTGCGTTCCAAGGCCCAAGTCGGGAGATTCGTCACATCTCCCTTAACAAGATAGTCGGTGTTGCCGTTGACCTTATCCCGCAGATTGGCACCGATCTGGTCGAGAAATTCTTCGAGCTGGTTACGATCATGCTGAAAATCACCGGTAAAAACGAAATTTTTGTTGATCATGGGAGACCATCCGAAACGGGCGAGTTTCTCTGCCTTGGCTTGTTCCCGTTGCGCCCGGCGGGCTGCAAGCTCTTTTGCATGTTTCTCTGCAAGCTCCTGACAGCAGAAAGTAAAAAGTTTTGCAGTGAGTTCGACATCTCCCAGGGCCCGATGCTCCTGTGTATCGGAGATGCCGAGTTCGGAAACAAGGTCCGCCAACTTATAGCTGGAACGGCCTGGGAAAGCCCGTCGTGCCAAAGCGAGGGTGTCGATATATTCGACGGCGATCGAACTGCTTTCTTTGGGCATGGCGTATCCCAAAAAACCAAGATCAAATGTAATGTTGTGGCCAATAATGATCCGACCGTCAATCAGCTGCAAAATGGTAGGCATTACATCAGCAATGGACGGGGCATTTGCCACATCGGAGTTACGGATATGGTTGATACGGGTGGCGGCAGCAGGGATGGGCATTCCTGGATTGATAAGAGACGAAAAGCGGTTGACTTCCTGTCCGCTATCGTAGCAGATCAGAGCAATTTCTATAATTCTATCATTCCGGCGGCTGAGGCCGGTGGTCTCGGTATCCAACACAACATAGGAACGGATGGAAGCCAAATCCTTTACCGTTTGGATGGGGCGGGCTTTCGTGGTGATTTTGTTGCATGCAGCGGACTCCGAAAGATCGCGCCCAGGACTGTTCATCCGCACATAATTGCGAGAAATATCTTTTTTCGATTTGGCGGTTTTTGCTTCTCTTGCAAAGCTCTTGGCACAGGCAAAAGAAAATATTGCAAGAAGTATAAATGGGATGGAAAGGAAAATGGTTGCGGCAAAACATGCGATTGCCATCAAAACGAAAAAACCGCCAAGGATATACATTGCAACGGAGCATAGTTTCCACACAATAGGGGGGTACTGCTTCTTCATACCAATACATCACCCTTTGTCGTAAGTTTATAGCTTTATAATCCGCGGCAGATGCCGACAGCTTTGCCTTCAATAACGAGTTGGTTGATTTCAATGCCGCTATAGACCAGTGGAGCACAAGCGGTAGGATTATCAGGCATCAGGGTAACGGTGTCACCAGTTCTGTAAAAATGTTTTAACGTCGCTTCACCGTCGATTCGCACTACAGCAACCTCACCATTTTCTACAGTGGGCTGTTTGCGAATGCAGACGATATCCCCATCTTGAATTTTAGGCGCCATACTGTCGCCATGGCAGGTTAAGGCAAAATCCGCTCGCCATGCTGCGGGAACACCGACACGGGCAATAATGTTTTCTTCAGCGGTAATCGGAGTGCCACAAGCAATATCCCCCACCAAGGGGATGGCTTTCATCTCAGGAAGGGGAGAAAAGCCAGAAGGAATATTGCCGCTGCCCAGCAGATCATCAATGGTGGTTCCAAAGAATTTGGACAATTTTATCAGTGTTTCAGAGTTGGGTTCTCTGGTGCCTTTTTCATAGTTGACATAAGTGGTATAGGGCATGTCGAGCTGTTGGGCCGCTTCTTTCATTGTAATCCCCATTTGGGATCTAAGCTCGCTGATCCGAGACACAAATACACACCTTCTTTCTGTTTTAGAATTACACAAATTGAGTAATATGTCAACAGATTTACCCGAAATGGGAATCTTTCACAAAAAGAAGATTCTCGTTTTGGGTATTTTTCTGCTTTACAGTTACCCAATTTGAGTATATCATATTGTTACGGTACTCGATATGAGTATTTCAAGGAGGTGATATCGTTGCCCTATCCGAACATCAATGCAGAGAGAGTGCGGAATGGTCTGACCATGGAGGATATGGCTGCCCGCCTGGGTGTGACCAGAAAGACCATCTATAACTGGATGGCCCATGGAAAGATTCCTCAGAGCAAACTGAAGCTCATGTCGGAAATGTTTCACTGCTCGGCAGACTATTTGCTTAAGACCGATGTTACTACATGACCAATCCATTCGGCTGGAATTGTGAGACCATTATCGCTTTAAGGAGGATAACGCATGAAAAAAGCACTTACCATCCCGGCGGTGACGCTGGCTGCTATGATGCTGACCGGCTGCTCCACCGAAGCTGACAGAGTCTCTTATAACCTGTCCCAACAGGCGGACAACTTCAACGACGTTCGCCAGATCACCGTCATCAATTGCCTGCAGGGCGATGTCCTGTTTCAGATGACCGGCAAGATGAGCATCACAGCTGACCCGGCTGACAATCAGCTGGAGATTGTTGTCGAGGATGAGAACGGTGAGTACAAAAAGCACTTCATCGGTCTCAGTGACAACGTGACCTATGTGGTCGAGGATGTGACCACCGGCGACGTGAACCAGTACAAGTACACGCTGAACTTCAACCCCAAGATGTGGCTGCCCGAGGTGGCAACCATCGAGTAAAACCCTCGCCAAAGGAGGCACCCATGAACACAAGAACCGTCATCATCACCAGCACCGTGACGCCGGAAAAATCCCTGATCACCGACGGACACCTGACCCAAGCGGGAATCAACTTGGTTGCACCCTTCCTGGTGCAGCTGTTCCGAGAGGTGCTGGCCAAAGAAGAAAGCCCTAACATCTGAAAGGAGAACCGTATGTTCCAAAACAAAAAGAGCCGCCCGGTGCTGGCACACCGGAACGGCCCCAAAAACGCGAGCATCGTACATGATCGCACCCTCATTGTACAGGAAACCGAGCCCCTTGTCCACAGCATTTTTGTGGGCCTCGGCGCAGTGGGCTGCGGGCTGACCATCGGCTGCGCGCTGCCGGCCCTGTTGAGGATGGCTCCCTGGCAGCCTTGGCCTCTGCTCACCGGTCTGGCTCTGGTACTGCTGGGGGTCCGGGAGGAGGTGCGCAGGGGATGAAGATGGACTATGACGCGGTGCGCACCTCCTTTGCTACAGGCAACCCGGCGGCGGGGGAGGACCTGCTGGGCCTGATCCGCATTGCCGTCCAGGGCGGCAACAGCCGCAATAGCGTCCGGCAGGTGCGCTGCCTGCTGGCCGCCATGGAGGAAGGTCGGGAGGACCGGATGCAGGCTCTGGATCTGGCTGATGATCTGAGCACCTCGGGGGCGACCCCATGACAAAAAGAGAATGCCAGGACCTCATCGAGCAACTTGCGCCGCTGGTCTGGCAGGAACGCCAGGCGGAAGCGGCGCGCTGCATTGAACGCCACAGCCGGGAGCGCCCACCCTGGTATTTTTTGAACATCACCCACCCGGTCATCCATCGGCTGTACCTGCGCTATATCCGGCAATCCTTTGACGGCACGCCGCTGGTGGCACCGCTGGGGGATCTGGATCGGGTGAAGTTTGAATTGGCCATGCTGCACCCGGCAGTGCTGCGGCAGCTGGCCGAAGAGTACCGAGCACAGGGCAAGCTGTAACTGATCGGCAGAAGGAGACAAGATGACCACATTTGAATTTTACACAAGGCAATACATGGGAGACTACATACCCGAAGCGCAGTTCCCTTACTATGCCCGGCGGGCGGAGAAAAAGCTGGAAGACTACCGGGTGATTTATGGCCTCCGGCCCCAGAAATATGTAAACCGCGCCGAAGAAATGGCCCAGTGTGCCATCGCGGATGCCATGTATGAATTTGACCAGGAGGACGCCCGGCGGGGCTTCCACGCGCCCGAAGCGGGCGGGAAAGATGGCGGTTACACGGCACCGGAGGAGCTTTCCGCCACCACACTGTTTCTGCGGGAGCGGTACTTCCGCGATATGGCCAGCGACTTCCTGGTGTTCGGCAAACTGTGAACCGGGAAGTCCCGCCATCACAAACAAAAAGCCGGTCCCGCTACCATGCGGAACCGGCTGGGGCAAGCGCGAACGCTCACCAACTCACACCAATAGTATAGAATGCGCGCTGTGTCCTGTCAAATGACCCAGGCGGCGAGAGCCGCTTTCCGGGCTTGTATGGGGTAATAAATTCGGGACGGTCTTTCCTGTCCGCATCCCTCCCCATCTGCCCGAAGAAGAAAAGAGAGGAGATCATGCGCACCTATCAGCGTGAACGGAGATATATCTGTGGCAGGAACAGAAGGGACGCCCAGTACCAGGAGGTGGAGATCTACCCACTGCCCACACGGGACGGACGCGGTAGGGAGCTGGACCGGGAAAACGCCAAACCACCATCCTTCCGGGGCACACCCAAAGCCCAGGCCAATCACAACGCCAAAAACGCCCGGCGATGGTTTCACCGGCTGGCGGTGAGCAACTTCACCGACCAGGACACCCACATCACTCTGACCTATGCTGCGGAGAACCGTCCGGATTCCCCCGAGGCTGCCTGGCGGGATTTCCGCAACTTTATGCGGCATCTGCGGGACGCCTGCCGCGCCGCCGGGCTGGAAAAGCCGGAATGTCTGGCGGTGATGGAGTGGCAGGACGCGGATCCGGACACTGGACAAAAGGCTGTGGCACCCCATTTCCATCTGCTGCTGCGCTGCAGGCTGCCCCGGGATGTTATCGAAGGATGCTGGCACCGCAAAGGGGTTCGACTGGGCCGGGCCAATGCCGACCGGCTCCAACTGGACAAGGGCAGCCTGGAAGCCCTGGCCAATTACATGATGAAATACCCCAAGCGCAAGCACCGCTATTACCGCAGCCGGGGCATTGTCAATCCGGTGATGCCTCCGCCGCGGGACAACCGCTATTCCCGCCGGCAGATCACCAGGCTGGCCACCGACAGCGCGCTGCTGCACAGCGCCGAATACTGGGCCCGCAAGTACCCCGGCTGGGAACTCAACGAGGCCACCGCTCAGTACAACGATTACCTGGGCTGGTCCATCAGCCTGAAACTGTATCGCCGACGAGGCGGGAAGGGAGAAACAGAAAAATGACATTGGAACAGAAAAAGCTGGAACGTCTGTACGAATTGATGAGACGGGAAGAAAGAGCAGGGCATGAGGAAGCCGCTACGGATTTGCGCTGGGCAATTTTTGAATTGGAGCGCATCTTCGGCAGAAAACAGTAAATGGCTCTCACCAAAAAGGACCTGCAGCGCCTGGGGCCGGCCGCCCGGGCGCAGATCCAACAGGAGCTGGCCCGGCGGGATGCCGAGCAAAAGGCCCGCCGGGTAAAGGAAAGCGCCTTGGCCGGGCCGAAGATGCCGCAGCCGGGCAGCAAGCTGGAACAGCAGTATTATACCGAAGTGATCTGGCCCAAAATGCTTGCCGGTCAGGTGGTCAGCTGCGAGATGCAGCGCCGTTTCACCCTCTACCCGGCGGGGGAATACTGCGGCATCCGCCTGTCCGCCGCCCATTATACCCCAGACTTTTTTGTGACCTATGCCAATGGTCTGGTTGAAGCCATCGAGGTGAAGCACACGGTCATCCGGCGCCTGCAGCGGGATTACATCTACCGCCGCCGGCTGTTTATCGAACTCTACGCCCGCCCCAACGGCTGGAAGTTCACCGAGTACATACAGGAGGAATGAGGAATGAAAACCGTTCGGCAGATCATGGCCGAGACCGGAGCGGAGGAGAACATCGCCCTGATGAAACAGATGATGGCATGGCCCTATGACCGCAAGGTCTACCATGCCGAACAGGTGGCCAAAGCCTTTTACCAGCGCAACAGCAGGGAAGGGCGAAACACCCATCTCTCGGTGGGCGGGCTGGATTCCATTACCCTGCACTATTTTCTGGAAGAGATTGGCCTGCACCTGCCCTGCATCAGCTGTTCCACCCTGGAACAGAAGGGAGTACAGGCCGTGCATCGGAAGATCGCAGAAGAAATGGATCGGCGCTATGCCGAATGGGAACACGACCACGGTGCCCTGACCCAGGTCGAGATCGACAACCTCCCAGATGCCGCAGAGCGGATCCGGGAGCAGGAAGTTCTGGATGCCGTTCCGGCCAAACCCCGGATGGTCTTTTTGCAACCCCTCAAGCCCAAGGTGCAGGTGATCCGGGAATTCGGCTGGCCGGTGCTCTCCAAGGAGATTGCGGGCAAGATCGCGCTGCTCCAGAACCCCACACCGGACAACGCCACGGTGCGCCACGCCATCCTCACCGGAGAAACGGGAGAATACGGCGGATGGAAAAGCGAAAGCCGGATGCAGCTGTCCCGGCGGTGGCTGTCCCTCTTTGGCGGGGCCGATACAGAGGGGGCAGCCCAGGGTTACGCGGCGGCGCCCTTCCGGGTGTCTGATCGGTGTTGCTACTACCTGAAGGAAAAGCCCTGCGATGACTGGGCCAAGCGGCATAACAGCGTGCCCTACCTGGGGTTGATGGCCAGCGAGGGCGGCAGACGGCAGAAAAGCCTGATGATGCACGGCTGCAACTATTGGGGCAAAAGCACCATCCGCAGTGCGCCCTTTGCCATCTTCAACCGGCAGGACCTGCTGCAGCTGGCTCTGGATCTCAAGGTGCCGGTCCCGGCGGAGTATGGCGAGATCCGCCGCGGGCCCGGCGGGGTTCTGCGCACCACCCTGGCGCAGCGCACCGGCTGTACCATGTGCGGTTTTGGAATTCAGATGGAAAAACGCCCCAACCGTTTTGATCGGCTGCGGGAGCAGAATCCGCGGGAGTGGGAATTCTGGATGACCCATGTCTGCCAGGATGCAGACGGCAGCTGGTACGGCTGGGGCAGGGTGTTGGATTATATCGGAGTGGAATGGCGCAACGCACCGGGCCAGGTGCTGGGCCAGCTCTCTTTTGACGAACAGGAGGTGGATCCGCAATGAAAGCAAGAGTCCCTTTGAGCTACAAGCAGAAGAAGCTCATTCACGAGACGGTGGTACAGGAAATCGAAGAGGTCCAGCGGGATGTGGCCCTTCGGGCGCAGTACCAGTGGGGATTGGCAATGCTCCAGGCCGGACTGGCCCCGCGCACGGTGCGCCGTGTGATCAAGATGCTTCCGGCGGTGAAGGAAAAGTACCGGGAATACCAAACCGAGAAACTGGGAGATCTGTTTTGCCAACAGACCCTGGAGGAACAAGGCGTTACGCTGCCGATGACCCGGCGGCCTATCTGAGAAGGAGGAACCATATCATGGATAAAAAGAATAAAGTCTGTCCCGGCGGAATGGAACTCGAAAAAGTTCGGACCGGGAAAGCCTGGAAGGGGATCAAGAGCCTGGACCAGTGTGCGCGGGAGGCCGATGCCCTGGGCATCAGCTATGCAAAATATGTGCAGAAAGGGCTGGACCATGAAAAACTTGACCTTTGACGCCGCCAACAGCCGCTGCATTGCCACCGAATCCCCGCCGCCCGGCATGATCCGCCAGCTGCTGCGGGTGGCCCAGGAGGGCCGACCCGGCGCCTGTCTGGAATGCGGATTTGAACAGGACTGCGGGACCAAGGGCTGCGCGGTGCTGCGCCGGATGAGCCGGATCGTGGCGGTGGTGGAACCGAAGGAGGGAAAAGACAATGATTCCCGATGTGATGGTTGACCTGATCTTCATCGTGATCCTGTTGAGAAGCTTCTATTCCGCTTACCGTGCAGGCTGGAAAGACGGCCGCCGATGGGAGGCGATGCACAAGCAATGTAAAAATTATAACGGACCAATCCCTATGGGTCGCTTACAAAGGAGGGATACCCATGACCTATGAAGAAAAAGTCCGCTGGCTGCGGCGGTACCAGGACAGTCTGCGCCGGGAGCAGGAGCTGGCCGAAGAAGTGGAACGCCTGCAGTCGGAGGCCACCCGGATTACGCCACTTTTGTCCGGTATGCCCGGCGGGCCGGGAGATGGCCAGAAGGTGCCTCGGGCTGTGGAGCGGATCAATGAAGAAAAAAAGAATTTAGAAAAGCAGATTTCAATCTGCCTGGAAATTAGACGGGAGATTATATCAAAAATAGAAATGGTAAGCGGACAACGTGAACATGAAATATTGAGAAGACGGTACATCTTAGGACAGCGATTTGAGGATATTGCATGTGCATTAAATCTGGATTGTAGATGGATACGCAGACTGCATTATAAGGTAGTGGTAAATCTGGAAATAAAAAAGCAGATCCCTGCCAACAAGGGACCTGCCGATGGTTAAGGTTGATTAAGCAGAATGGTTTTCCTGTTTACGATCTTTAACCCAAATATGGAAAGCATTCAGACCATACTGACTAGCGTAGAGAATTTTGCCGTTCTTAAGGGTAATGCGCTTTGTATAAATCCACATGGTTTTGGACCTCCTTTCTTTTGCAAGAATGCCACTTGCAAAAAGAAGACCCTCCATGTTATACTTAAGATGCTTACATAAGTATGCCGTTGGCTATGGAAAATCTTCCTGTGCTGATGGCTAAAAAGGCTGAACTGCTGGTAACAGTTCGGCTTTTTTACTGTTTTAAGGCAATCCGTGCTGCCTCCAAAGATGTCCCGCATTTTACTGAAACCTCCTCAGGAGTCATTCCTTTAACAAGGTCGTGCGGGATTAAGAACTCACTGGCAAAAGTATTCGCTTGCCATTCTGGATCGCGATAAGCGGGAATTTTCTGTTCGTATGAATTGGGCCGTGCTAGAGTTAACTCAGCATCTTGGTGTAGAAAGAAATGACCCAATTCATGCGCGATAGTAAACCTATCGCGGCCATTTCCACGACAAGCTCCAAGATAAACGCTTTGGCGGATTTTAAGTAGGTTGGAGCGTGGATAGTAGGCAGCATATTTCCCAGGAAGCTTATAATCTTCAACGATTTCAACTTCTACGAGTGGGCTGTCCATGTTACCAAGCGGGCACGCAAGAACTTCGAGGAGAATGTCGAGGCGAACATATGGAATGTCCGCCATGCCAAAATGCTCGCGAAGCAATCTTGCGAATGAACGAATTGATTTTCGAGATAGGGGCGGAACCGCAATTGCGGGTGCAGTGGTCTGCATCGAAACAATCACCTCACTTTTTGTTGAGTTGATCCAAAATCTGGCGGATGTCTAGCCGTTGTGTGTCAGAGAGGGAACCCAGCTTTCTAGCAAATAAAAGACCCAATTCTCCGTCTTCATCAGTATCGAATGATAATTTGATGAATTTTTGAGTTTTGGCTCTTGCGTCTTCGAGCTCCTCTTTTTGATCGGGGGTAAAGTTGTAGGACTTATACAGACGTGCCATGAGCTCGTCGGTCGGATCCTTCTTTCCGTTTTCCACGGCGGAAAGATAGGCGGGTGTGACATCTAGTTGAGTGGCCATGTCCTTAAGCAGTTCGCCGTTTTTTACGCGGAACACGCGGAGTGCCTTCCCAAATGGTGTCAGCATTCTGCAAACCTCCTTTCTAGTGCGAACACATCAACTATTTAGTTGATGTTACATGCTTATTATATCGACTAGAACATCGTTTGTCAAGAGGCGACCCTCGAAAGCCCTCCTCTTAAGTGTTATAATAGTACCATCAAAAGCCGTAAGGAACGGGAAACCGCCTTGCGGCTTTTGTGTTGCCCGGCAGGCGGGAGAGGCTCACACATCATTGCCCAACATCCTCCGTCTCGCGCTGCCGGGCTTTTTCTGTGTCGGTCCGCAGCTGCAGGAGGCGGGATCGGCGGAATTTCGCACCCCGTTTTGGTTCCCGGCCGCTCTGATCGAAAGGAGTGGTCCATGGAGAATTTCCGAAACAGGATCTATAACATGGATTGCATTGCCGGGATGAAGCTGCTGCCCGACCGCTGTGTGGATCTGGTCCTGACCGACCTGCCTTATGGCACCACCAGCGGCTGCTGGGATGTTCTTCTCCCGCTGGATCAGCTCTGGAAGGAGCTGCACCGCGTTGCCAAACCGGACGCCGCCATGGTGTTCACGGCGGCGCAGCCCTTCACCACCACCCTGATCCAAAGCAATCCCAAGGAATTCCGGTACTGCTGGTACTGGATCAAAAACCAGGTGACCGGATTTCCTTTCTGCAAGTTCCAGCCGCTGCGCTGCGTGGAGGAGATCGCAGTCTTTTACCGCAAAGCTCCCACCTACAACCCGCAGGGGCTGGTGGCGCTGGAACATCCCAGGCGCAACAGGGGAAAGCACTACACCGATCGCAGCATCTACCGCCGGGATGGCCTGTCCCGCACCACGCTGCAGCATTACACCAACTACCCCCGCCAGGTTCTCACAATCCCGTGCCAGCGGGAAGGGCTGCACCCGACCCAGAAGCCGGTGGCCTTGTTCGGGTACCTGGTGCGGACCTATACCGACCCCGGCCAGCTGGTGCTGGACTGCTGCATGGGAAGCGGCACCACCAAGGTGGCCTGCCGCAATGCTGGCCGGGACTGGGTGGGTTTTGAGCTGGACCCGCTCTATTTTAAGACAGCCCAGGCACGATGAATACCGGGGGGAGGGGGAAAACAACTCCACGATTCAATTACCCTCTCCCCACTGGTGCCCTCCGTGCAGAACAACTGGGCGCCTTTCCGGATGGAGGGACAGACACATGGGCAATCCGCGCTATGCCAATGGCAACCTGAGGCGAAAGTACCGTGCACGGTTCCGGGCGATGGAGTGCCCCTGCGGCATCTGCAAGGGAAAGCTCGGGCCGATCCATTACGACGAACCATCGGATGCACAGCACCCGCTCTCCTTTGTCATTGATGAGATCCGTCCAGTCTCCCTGTGGAGACAGTTCGGCTACCCATCGGCGCGGGCGGCCGCTGAGGACTGGACCAACCTGCAGGCGGCGCACTACTACTGCAATGCAAAAAAGGGAAATGGGACGAAAGGAAAAGCAATCGATCCCGCATCCACCTATTTCGCAGCGGACGGCAGCTGGTGATGGCACCGGCCGGGCAAGGGGTGGGGGAGGACCCCTCCCCCGGCGGGCCGGCGACCTCGGGGACGTTCAGCGCCGATTTACACACAGGGATTTTTCAAAGGGGTGATCCGGCATGAAAATGAAGAGCATCACCTCCAAAGGCAACCGGCTGGACCAGCTCAAGACCCTGGCCAGGGTCCTGGCGCAGAACATCGACGATTGCCAGGATGTGCGGGCTTTGCCTCAGCTGGCCAAGCAGTACAGGGACACCATCCGGGAAATTGAGGAGATCGAGGGGACAGAAAACAATGGCGACGAAATCGGCGAGATCCTTGCGCAGCGGCAGGCTGATGGGAAGCCAGGAGCCGTCCGAAAGAATCACGCCGCCATGCAGCAGCAATGATGCCCAGGATGCCATCCGGATTCTCCGCATTGCCGGCCTGGTGCTGGACCCGTGGCAGGCGGATGTCCTGGGCGATTGGATGGGCCGGGATGCCGCGGGCCGTTGGAGTGCACCATCCGGCGGCGGCAGCGTGCCGCGCCAGAACGGCAAGACCGCGCTGATCCAGGGCCGGGCCGGCGCCGGGATGATTCTCTTCAACGAAAAGGTGATCTACACCTCCCACCTGCAGAAAACCTCCACCGAGACCTTCTGCGAGATGCGGGATCTGTTCGAGCACCCGAAGCTGCGGCACTATGTGAAGGACATCAAGAACGCCCTGGGGAGGGAGGAGATCATCCTCACCAGTGGGGCGCGCATCAAGTTCCTGGCCCGCACCCGGAACGGCGGACGCGGCCAGCACGGCGACCTGCTGATCTTTGACGAGGCCCAGGAACTGGACGAAACGGCGCGGGGATCATTCCTGCCGGCCATTTCCGCCAGTCTGAACCCCCAGACCCTCTATGTGGGAACGCCGCCCGGTCCGGATGTGACCGGCACCGTCTTTCGGGAGCTGCGCCGCCGCGCGCTGGCGGGAGAATCCAAGCGCACCGCCTGGTTTGAGTTTTCGGTGCCGGAGATCGGGGACATCCACGATCAAAAGCGGTGGGCGGCCACCAACCCCGCCCTGGGGCGGCGCATCCAGCTTTCCACCATCGAGGGAGAGGCAGAGCAGATGGAACCTGACACATTCGCCAGAGAACGCCTGGGATGGTGGAGCCCTGTCCGGACCGAGCAGATCGACTATGCCCTGGACAAGGCTGCCTGGGATGCCTGTGCCAGCGACGAGACAAAGCCGGAGGGGAAAACCGCATACGGTGTCAAGTTCGCGGCGGACGGAAGCGCGGTCTGCCTGTGCGGCGCGGTGATCCCCAAAGGATCACCGGCCCGGGTGTCCCTCATAGAGCTGCAGCCCGGAGGGCGCGGCATCGCCTGGCTGGCCGACTGGCTGAATGCGCGGTATGGCAAGGCCAGCTGCGTGGTCATCGACGGGCGCGGGGGCGCCGATGTGCTGGTGGACCGGATCCAAGATACCTGGAAGGCAAAAAATTCTGTGGTCCGCGCCTCGGCGGGCAATGTGGTGGCCGCGGCGGCCATGTTGACCACCTGCGTTGACGAGCGGAGCCTGACTTGGTATCGCTCTCAGCTGGCCCTGCGGGAAAGTGCCGTCAATGCCACAAAACGCCCCATCGGGGGCGGCTTTGGATTCGGGGGCGACAACAGCCTTCCCATCGAGGCTTGTGCCCTGGCCCTGTGGGGGGCAAAGACCAGCCGCCGCGACCCGACCCGGAAAATGCGCATCGGATAAAGGAGCAAGCCCATGACGAATTTGAACTTTGGCAGGGTGGAAGGCATGCCGGAGGCGGAGCAGGAACTGCTCCGGGAGCTGGTCGGCGTTTACCAGTATCATCAGGCAAACAACGCGGTCAAGGACAAATACTATGAGGGCCATGTGACCCTGGACGATGTCAACCTGGGCATCGCGCTGCCGCAGGGCCTGAAAAGGATCGAGGTGGGCTGCAACTGGGGCCAGAAGGCGGTGGATGCCCTGGCTTCCCGCAGCATGTTCGACGGCTTTGTGGGCAGCGGCGAGGCAGCAGAGACGGTGGCCGCGCTGACGGCGGGGAACCGGCTGCTGGCGCAATACGGAAAAGCCTGCCGGGATGAACTGAAATACGGCTGTGTCTTTGCCACCCTTTCCGCCGATCGGGCGCTGGGCTGCCGCATCCGGTTTCATTCCCCGGCGGCTGCGGCGGCGTTGTGGAGCGGGGAAAAGGGGCGCATCGACTGCGGCCTTGCCATTATCGACACGGTGCAGGACGAAAAGGACAATGCCACCTGGCGACCCCGCCTGGTCAATTTTTACACCGACGATGCGGTCTGGGTGCTGACAGCGCAGGGCGGCGTCTGGACGGCGCGGCGGCATTCCCACAAGATGGGGCGCCCTCTGATGGAGCCGATGATCTGGAACGCCACCTCGGGAAAGCCTTTCGGGCGTTCCCGGCTCAAGCGGGCGGTGCGGTCCCTCATCGATGACTACATCCGCATTGTGGCCAATGCCACCATCGCCCTGGAATTTGACACCACCCCCCAGAAATATCTGCTGGGCATTACCGATGAACAGTACGATAATGTGGTTTGCGACAAATTCAAGCAGTATATCGGGAACATCCTGGCCGCCACCACAAACCCCGAAACGGGTGAAAACCCCGTCTTCGGCCAGCTGGCCCAGGGAAGCCTGCAGCCCCATGTGGACAAGATGCGGATGACGGCCACCCAGTTTTCGGCGGCCACCGGGCTGACCATCACCGATGTTGGCATCGTCAACGATGCCAACCCCACCAGCAGCGACGCAATCCTGGCACAGAGCCAGACGCTGGTGCTCATGGCCCAGCAGCTCAACACCGGCAACGGCGACGCGCTGAGAACCATCATCCAGATGGCGCAGGCCATCGTCCGCAATGTATCGCTGCAGGAGCTGACCGAGGAGGAGTGTGACATCATGGCTCACTTCAAAAATCCGGCCATGCCCAGTGTGGCGGTGACGGCCGATGCCGCCATCAAAATTGCATCTGCTCGGAAAGAATTTGCCTCCACCGATACCTTCCTGGAGATGATCGGCTTTGACCAGGCCGATATCCGGCGGATCAAGGCCCAGGAGCAGCGGGTGAGGGGGCAGAAGCTGTTGCTTGAGGTGGAAGATGAAGATCGCCGAGAAAACCTGGGTTGAGTATGTGACCCGGCTGTCCCGCCTGAACGAGACCGCCGGCAGCAAGATGGCAGAGTACATCCGGCAGCATGGAACCCAGGACACAGAAGCGCTGATCGACTACGCCCAGGCCCTGGTGCAGAAATACGGGGAGGGCAGCGCCGAGCTGGCCTGCCAGATGTATGACGCCGTGGCCGAGGCTTCCGGGGCGGATGTCCCGCCGGCAGAACCGGCCGACCCGGCGGATTACAGCGAGACGGCGCAGATGGTCAATGCCACAAAACAGAGCCCGCCGCTTTTGCAGGGCGGCGTGAGCCGGCTGGTCAAGCGGGCCGGCGCAGATACCACCCTGAAGAACGCCATCCGGGACGGGGCGGAATGGGCCTGGGTGCCCCACGGGGATACCTGTCCCTTCTGCATCACCCTGGCCAGCCGCGGTTGGCAGCGGGCCGGCAAGAAGGCACTGAAGGGGGACCACGCGCAGCACATCCATGCCAACTGCGACTGCGAGTATGCCATCCGGTTCGACAGCCGGACCACGGTGGCCGGCTATGACCCGGACAAGTACCTGGAACAGTACCATGCCGCCGGTGGAAATATCAATGCCATGCGCCGGGCCCAGTACGGCAAAAACAAGGTCCGGATCAATGCCCAGAAGCGCGCAGCCTATGCGGCCCGGCGGTTGCGGGAACAGGCGGCCCGTGGTATACTGGACGAAATAAAGGGCGGTTACCTGCCCATTACCGCAAAATCCATCGAGGCTGTGCAGCCTTTCACCTGCCGAGCCCTGGACGAGGCAGGTCAGCGGGCCTTGGCCCGGGCGCATCGGGAGCTTTTGCAGGAAGCCGCCGCCCACCCGGTGGGAATCGAAGTGGCCCGCTGCTATGGGTTGGATCTGCAGCCTTTAGGTGAAACCATCGTCGGCAGACAGCAAGGGCTGGTACGCATCCCGGACCAGGACGTGCCCTACATAGCGGCACACACCCACCCCAGCGGGCTGACCTTTTCCCCGGGTGACATCCGGGGGTTTGCCACCCGGAAGAATATGCAGATGCTGACGGCGGTGGGTAACGACGGGACTGTGTACGCGATCGAAAAAACGCCGCAGTTTGACAGAAACCGGTTCCTCGCGCTGTTCCATGATGCGGAGAATCGTCTTGCAACGCTCCGGAATCAACAGGAAGTCAATGCCGCGATGCAGCAGCTTTTGAAGGAGGCCGAACAATATGGCGCGACCTTTTACGTCGGAGGAAATTAAAGAACTTCAAAATTTCCTGTTGGAAAATCCAATCGACCCGGCATACGACGAAGCATGTGAAGAGTTCGACGATTCACTCGACCCGGTTTTTCTGCGGCAGCTGAACGCCCGAAATGCTTATGATATCTTGGAATCTCTCGGAGCATTGCCCGAGGAACTGAAACGCAATTAATGCCAAAGCACGATGCAGTCCGCACCGTGCTTTTTTCATGCCCATCTTGGCCGCAGGAGGCCGGGACGGGCATTTTTCTTGCCCGGCAGCGGGACTGATCCGCTGCACAGACAGGCGGAGACGACCGCCTTACCAAGTCTATCTGAAACCGAAAGGAGTACACACGATGAAGACCGAAGATCTCAACGCTCTGGGCCTGAGCGAAGAGCAGGTGCAGAAGGTATTCGACATGAACGGCGCCGACATGAAGGACCTGAAGCAGCAGGTTTCCACCCTGACCGCCGAGCGGGACGCCGCCCGGGCCCAGCTGGGACAGGCCAATGCCAAGCTGGAAGGATATGATCCCGAGTGGAAAACCAAGGCCAAGCAGGCACAGCAGCAGGCCGAACAGCAGGTCCAGGCCATGAAATCCCGGTATGCAGAGGCCAATGCGGTGTCCGGAATTCCCTTCACCAGCGCCGGCGCCCGCAAAGCGTTTCTGGCCGATCTGGCCAAAAAGAATCTGCCGGTACAGGAGGACGGGACGCTGCTGGGCTTTGACGATTATCTCCAGTCCTACAAAAAGGCCGATCCGGGGTCCTTTGCCGCCGAAGGGTACCCCGATGTGAAGGATGGCGGCGATCCCAAAAACAACCCGACCGGTTCCACCAGCGAGCAGTTTGCCGCCTGGTTCAACCAGGTCATGAAGTAAAGGAGAGAGCATATGGCAACCATCGAAATGAATCGCACGAGCCTCAATCTGCCCGGTTCCGTTTCCAACGAAATCCTGCAAAAGGCCCAGGAAGCCTCCGCGGTCATGAGCCTGGCCCGGCAAATCCCGCTGCCCGGCCTGGGGGTGACCATCCCCGTCATCACCGGGGACCCGGAGGCCGGCTGGGTGGGCGAGACCGAGAAAAAGCCGGTCAAGCGGGCCACTCTGGAAACCAAGCAGATGTCCGCCTACACCCTGGCGGTGATCGTTCCCTTCTCCAACCAGTTCCGGCGGGACGCCGAGGCACTGTACCAGCAGCTGGTGCAGCGTCTGCCCGGGGCCCTGGCCAAGAAGTTTGATGCAACGGTGTTCGGCGCTGTGGATGCGCCCGGTTCCAATTTTGACACCCTGAAGAACTGCACGGCGCAGAGCATCTTTACCAATGCCTACGGCGGTCTGGTGGCCGCGGACGAGGACATCGCCAGCCACGACGGCATCCTGAACGGGTTTGTGCTGTCCCCCAAGGGCAAGTCCATTCTGCTGAACGCCGTGGACGGGAACAACCGCCCGCTCTTCATCAACAATGTGGCCGACGGTGCCGTCCCCATGATTCTGGGCGCGCCGGTCAAGCAGAGCAAAGGCGCCTATATCGCCGAGACCTCTTCGGCGGATGCCGTTGTGGGTGTGGCCGGCGACTGGACCCAGGCTGTCTACGGCACGGTGGAAGGGGTGCAGGTGGCCATTTCCGACCAGGCAACCCTGACCGACGGCGGCACTACCATCAACCTGTTTGAGCAGAACATGTTCGCTGTCCGCGCCGAGATCGAAGTGGGCTTCCGCTGCGACACCACCGTCTTCAACAAGCTCACCGGCAAGACCAAGACGGGAGGCTGAGCATGAAAGAATTCATTCACAGCCTGACCGGGACCAGGATGTGGGTCGCGGATGACCGGGAGCAGGAATATCTGGCGGCCGGGCACCGGCTTGCGGGATCGGAGGAGCCGAAGGATCAGGACCCGCCCGGTGAGGAGGGCGCCGAAGCCCAGGAAGGGGAAAAGGCCCCTGACGCTGCCAAAGAGCCGGAAGAGAAGAGTGGCGCCGCACCCAAAGCCGCCAAAACGTCCCACTCTGCGGCCAAAAAGACCGCAGCAGCTGAAAAAAAATGAGGTGATGCCCCATGAAATATGCCGAGGTGGAGGATGTGGAAGCCGGCTTCCGCACCATGACGTCGGAGGAGCAGAAGCTCTGCGATTCGCTGCTGGAAGAGGCGGCGGTGGTGATCGATGGGTACAATCGCCAGGCGGATGACGCGGTCAAACGGCTGGTATCCTGCCGCATGGTGCGCCGGCAGCTGGATTCCGGCATGGCGGGGCCCGGGGCGGTGACCTATCCCACCGGCGCCTCCCAGGGGTCTGCCTCCGCGCTGGGGTACACCCAGAGCTGGACCATGACAGGCGGCTCGGTGGGGGAGCTGTATCTCACCAAGACGGAAAAACATCTGCTGGGGCTGGGCAACCGGATCGGCACCCGAAGCCCTGTGGAGGATCTGATCGTATGATTCACGGAATCACCGTCCTTCTGTACGAGAAGCGGCAAGCCGGGACCGATCCATTCCATGCGCCGGTGTATGAGGAAATCCCCGTTGAAGTTCCCAATGTGCTGATCGGGGAACCCACGGCCGAGGACCTGGTCAACGAACTGCAGCTGAACGGAAAGCGGCTTGCCTATACCCTGGGCATCCCCAAGGGGGACACCCATGATTGGACCGATGCCACGGTGGAATTTTTCGGCTGCAAGTTCCGCGCCTATGGCGATGTCACCCAGGGCATCGAGGATCTGATCCCCCTTTGCTGGAACAAAAAGGTCAAGGTGGAACGCTATGGCTAAGATCCGGATCAAACTCAACCGGAAAGGGGTCCGGAACCTGCTCCAGAGCCGGGAAATCATGGAAGCCTGCGTCCAGGTGGCCAAGGAAAAGGCGGCCCAGGCGGGGGAGGGCTATGAGGCCGACGACGGCTATGTGGGCAAAACCCGCGCCTCGGCCATGGTCTTTCCCTCTTCGGCCGCCGCCCGGCGGGACAACTACCGGAACAACACCCTGCTGAAGGTGTTCGGCACGGGATTGAAGGTGAAAAAGGAATGATCGAAAAGACGATTCTGGACCACATCTCTGCCACACTGCAGGTCTCCTGCGGGATGGAGCGGCCGGCCAACGCGCCGGCCTCCTTTGTTGTGGTGGAGAAGACCGGGGAAAGCCGGACCAACCGGATCAACACGGCCATCCTGGCCGTACAGTCCTACGGCGCCACCCTCTATGAGGCCGCCTGCCTGAATGAGGATGTCAAGGCTGCCATGTTTTCGGCACAGGCTCTGCCGGAGATCGCGGCGGTGCGGCTGAACAGCGACTACAACTTTACCGACACAGACACCAAGCGCTACCGCTACCAGGCGGTGTTTGATGTGACCTACTACGACTGAAAGGAGACACCATGGCAACCAACAAGAATTCGGCGGCCAATGTCACCACCGGAAAACCCAAAATCGGCGGCGCGGTCTTTCGCGCCCCCTTTGGCACCACCCTGCCCAAGGACGCAAAAAGTGAACTGGACGCGGCATTCAAGAACCTCGGCTACATCTCGGAGGACGGCGTCACCAACTCCACCTCCCTCGAGAGCGAGGAGATCAAGGCCTGGGGCGGGGACACCGTTGCCCAGCCCCAGACCAGCAAGACCGATACCTTCCAGATGACCCTGATCGAAAGCCTGAATGTGGAAGCACTCAAGGCATATTTCGGCAATGACAATGTGACCGGGACCGACCTGCAGACCGGCCTGAGCATCAAGTGCAACTCCAAGGAGCTGGAGGCTTCCGCCTGGGTCGTCGATATGGTGGCCACCGGCAACATTCCCCACCGCATTGTGATCCCCAACGCCAAGCCCAGCGAGCTGGAGGACATCACCTATGTGGACAACGAGGCCGCCGGTCTGGGCATGACCTTGGCCGCGCTGCCCGATGAGGAGGGCAACACCCATTACGAATACATTGGCGGCAGCGCCGCCGGCTGAGGAGGCTTATATGGAAATCACCACGAAATCCGGTTTTACCTGTGAAATTGATCCCGAAACCCTCAACAATATGGAGCTGGTGGATGCGCTGGCCGAGGTCCAGAACGGCAACAAACTGGCCTACCCCACCGTCTGCCTGCTGATCCTGGGCAGGGAAACCCGGGCAAGGCTGTATGACCATCTGCGCAACGAGGCGGGCCGCGTTCCCCCTGAGGATGTTGACCGGGAGCTGACCGAAATCATGAGCGCCCTGGGGACCCCCGCAAAAAACTGAGGACCCTTGCCGCCATGTTGGCCACCGACCGGGATGCCCTGGTCTGCGATCTGGCCGAAACCTATCATGTACTGGATCTGACCGCCCTGCCGGTCCCGTTGCTGGCCACTTTGGCAGCGGGATTGCGGGGCGATTCTCGTATCCGGATGCGGATGGAGGGGGAGGTCATCACAGCCCGGGAGATGATGGCGGCGGCCGCCCTGGATCGCCTCACGACCCTGTGCTGGATGCAGTCCAGGGACGGCGCCCACGGACGCAAGCGCCCGCCCTCGGTTCTGGACGCCATCAGCGGCAAGGAAAGCGGAAAACAGAACGGACAGGCGGCCAAACCGGTCGCTTTTGAAAGCCCGGCGGCGTTTCACCGCACCTGGGCCGAAATCACAACGAAAGCGAGGTGAGGCGCATGGCGTCGCAGGTGGCAACCGCCTATGTACAGATCATTCCGTCGGCCCAGGGCATCGGGGGTGGAATTGCCAAGGCACTGGGCGGGGATGCTGCGGCTTCGGAGGCCGGGGCAAGCATTGGCAGCAAGCTGGTGGGCTCGATCAAGGGCATCCTTGCCACGGCCGGCATCGGTGCGGCCCTGGGCAAGGCACTGACCGAGGGCGCCGCGCTGGAGCAGAGCCTGGGCGGCGTGGAAACCCTGTTCAAGGACAGCGCCGGCCAAGTCATTGCCAACGCCGAGAGGGCCTACAAGACCGCCGGTGTGTCGGCCAACAGCTACATGGAGACCGTCACCAGCTTCTCGGCCACCCTGCTTCAGGGGCTCGGCGGTGACACCAGGGCGGCTGCCAGGATTGCAGACCAGGCACTGGTGCAGATGTCGGACAACGCCAACAAGATGGGCACCTCGATGTCGGTGATCCAGTATGCCTACCAGGGCTTTGCCCGGGACAACTACACCATGCTGGACAACCTCAAACTGGGCTATGGCGGCACCCAGGCCGAGATGGCCCGGCTTGTCAACGAGTCCGGCGTGCTGGGGGATGCCATCCAGGTGACCGACCAGACGGTCCGGGATGTGCCGTTTGACAAAATCATCGAAGCCATCGGGGTGATCCAGGACCGGCTGGGAATCACCGGCACCACGGCGCTGGAAGCGGCCACCACCCTGTCGGGGTCGATGGCTTCGGTGCAGGCGGCGTTTTCCAACGTGCTGGCCAACCTGACACTGGGGCGGGACATCGGGCCCAGCCTCGATGCGCTGGCCGAAACCGTGACCACCTTCCTGGTGGGGAATCTGCTGCCGGCTGTCTGGAATATCCTGTCGGCGCTGCCCGGCGCACTGGTTACCTTTGTGCAGTCGCTGGGGCCGCAGCTCGTAGGGGGGCTTGTGGACGGCATCAACCAGGCAATGCCTGGCCTTGGCTCGGCAGTGGCTGGAATCACGGCAACAGTTGCAGGCGCATTCGTTGCTTTGAAAGCCCTTGCAGCTGGGCAAGCAATCGCATCCGGAATTCTCTCCATTGCCACAGCTATGAAAGCGTTTGTTGCCGCTGCGAGTTTTGCCAGCAGCCCGGTTGCATTGCTGCAGGGGGCACTGATTGCTTTTGTCAATCCTGTGACCGTTGTGGTTGCTGCTGTCGGTGCATTGACCGCCGGTTTCCTTTATCTCTGGAACACATGCGAACCCTTCAAGCAGTTCTGGCTTGACCTGGGGGCCAACATCTCCGCCTTTGTGAGCAGCGCGGGACAGGCTATTGCAAACTTCTTCACCGTCACATTGCCCAACGGCATTACGACGGCCAACACCTGGTTCCAGCAGCTCCCGGCCAATCTTTCCGCCTTCCTGACCCAGGCAGTCACCAGTGTGGGAATCTGGGTCTCCAGTATGGTGGCAAAGGCGGCGGAGATGGGGTCCCAGTTTCTGCAGAATGTGGTGACCTTCTTCACCCAGCTCCCTTACAATCTCGGCTATCTGCTGGGATCTGCGCTGGCCACTGTTGCCAGCTGGACCATCAACATGGTCAATAAGGCCATCGAGATGGGGACACAGTTCTTGCAGAACGTCGTGACCTTTTTCTCCCAGCTGCCCGGCAACATCCAGAACTTTGTTTCGGCTGCCCTGGCCAATGTCACCGCATGGGTGGCCCAGATGGCGCAGTCTGCGGTTCAGATGGGCACCCAGTTTCTGGCCAATGTCGGGTCCTTCTTTGCCCAGCTGCCGGGCAACATTGCCAACTTCCTTTCCGCTGTTCTCTCTAACGTGTCCGGATGGGTGACCTCCATGGGGCAGAAGGCCGCTGAAGCGGCTTCGGAGTTCGGCCGCTGGCTCATGGATGGGCTGGCCTCGCTGCCGGACCGTGTGGTTGAGATCGGAAGACGCATTGTGGAAGGCCTCTGGAACGGGGTCACCAGCGCAGGGGGATGGCTCCAAGACAAGATCGGCAGTTTTGTGGATGGCATTGTGGATGGCTTCCAGGCCAATTTTGACATCAACTCGCCGTCCAAAGTCATGGAAGATAAGATCGGCTGGTTCCTGACGCCCGGCATTGCCCAGGGCATGCTGAAAAATTTGACGCCCCTGAAAACCGCCATTGGTGTTGTGTCCGATACCATTCAGTCCGGCTTCACCGGAAAACTGGCCCGGCTGAAAAGCACGATTTCTGCCGGAACACCCCGGTATGCCTCGGCCCAGACATCCACAAGGGGAGAGGTGCTGGATGCCATCCGCACAGCGGCCCAGATGATCGTCACCGCCGTCCAGCAAAGCGGTGGGGACCTCTACATCGGGGACGATGTGATCGGCCGCAGCTATGACCGGTACAGCGAGCAGCAGGCAATTCTGCTGGGGAGGTAAGATGCGCACCACGACACTTTTGCAGATTGATGATTACCCGCTGCCGGTTCCCACCCAACAGATGGAACTGAGCTATAAAGACATTGTCAGCAGCGACAGCGGGCGGGACGAGGCCGGCGTCACGCACCGGGAAGTCCTGCGCTACCATGTGATGACCTGCAAGCTGACATGGGATCTGCTGAATGACGAGACCTATGACTACATCCTCCAGCGCATCGCCGGCAAGGAGACCTTCCGGTTCCGCCATCCCCGGATCGGCAGCAGCCAGGAAACGGTGGAGGATATCTGTTATGCCGAGGCCTTCGACATCTCTCTCAACGATCCGAAAAAAGAGCGGTGGCGGGGGCTGCAGCTGAACATCTACCAGTGCTGAAGGAGGTGGACCGGTGTTCAAAAACATTCTTGTCCTGGACGACGGCATCGAGCTGTCGGCGGGCAAGGCGGGGACCGACGCCATTTTCAGCCTGACCCACACCTCCACCGTCAACAGCGAGACCAACCTGCTGCCCGGGGCAACCTGCTCGGACAAGATCGAGCTGATCCTCTGGGTGCAGCCCGGCGGATCGCTGCGGATCACCTCCGGCACCCGGATGACCTTCTTCCGTCAGGATGAGGCCGGCCGCCGCAAACAGGTCGGGATGTTCACCGCGGTGAAGCCCACCCGGGCCAGCCGCAATACCTACAAAGTCTACGCCTACGACAACATCTCCAAGACCGACGGCAACCTTTCCCCCTGGCTTCGCTCCATCCAGGGGGAGTTCCCCATGCCGCTGGAGACCTTTGCCCGGCGGGTGGCGGAAAAGTGCGGCCTGACCCTGGCCGGCAGCCTGCCCCGCAACGGGGACTACCTGGTGCGGGCCTTCTACGCCGACGACCTTACCGGGCGGCAGCTGCTGTCCTGGGTGGCCGAGGCCACCGCCACCTTCTGCCACTGCACCCCGGCGGGGGAGATCGCCTTCTCCTGGTACCAGCCCTTTGGCCCCAGGATCACCCCCGCCACCACCCTGATCCCCACCATCTACCGCCCCGACGGCCGGGTTTTCCGGCAAGGGGTGGAGGAGTACGGCTACCTGTCCGGCAGCCTGACCTATGAGGACTACACCACCCCGGCCATCGACAAAGTGCAGATCCGCCAGAGCGACAGCGACGTGGGGGTGATCTATCCAGCCGAGGAGCAGGGCAGCAGCGCCTGGGTGATCCAGTCCAACCTGCTGCTGACCACCGACAGCGACGCCAACCTGCGCCCGGTGGCCCAGGCCCTGTACGAGGCCTTCCGGGGCATTGCCTACACCCCCTGCAGCTTCTCGGTGCCGGCCTCGGTGGAGATCGAAGCCGGAAGCATCGTGGAGCTGGAGGATGTCCGGGGCAATCGCTTTACCACCTACGTTATGGAAGCCACTGTCTCGGGAAGCAAGCGCACCCTGCGCAGCACCGGCAACGCCAAGCGGGATGGCAACGCCGCCACCAACCGCCAGATCCTCAAAAACCTCACCGGCAAGATGCTGGAGATCCAGACCAGCGTGGACGGCCTGGACATCAAGGCATCCCAGCTGGACGGGGACTTCGCCCAGCTGCAGCTGACGGTGGAGGGGCTGTCCAGCCGGGTGGAGCAGGATTTTACCGACCTGCAGGGCTATGTGGACGAGCAGACCGGCCAGGTGCTGAAATCCGCCCAAAGCTCTATCACACAAACTGCCACCCAGATCCGCAAAGAGGTCAAGGCAACCTACGCCACCCAGGAGTACGCGGCCAGCGCAG
Organism: uncultured Gemmiger sp.; assembly: GCA_944382835.1. Lineage (GTDB taxonomy): Bacteria > Bacillota > Clostridia > Oscillospirales > Ruminococcaceae > Gemmiger. The sequence continues at coordinate 1,726 of CALWNP010000017.1, read as the reverse complement.
CCTCGGATGCCCTGGCCAGCGCCCAAAGCGCTATTTCCCAGACTGCTACCCAGATCCGCAACGAGGTCAGCGCCAGCTATGCCACCAAGTCTTATGCCGATACCGCCGCCGACAGCGCCCTGCAAAGCGCCAAGAGCTCCATCAACCAGAGTGCCACCTCCATCAAGGCGGAGGTCAGCGCCAGCTATGCCACCAAGGACAGCCTGAACGGTTACACCAAGACCAATGAGGTCCGCAGCAAATTCGCCATGGATGCCAGCAGCGTCACGGTGGAGAGCGGCGCGGTCACCTTCAAGGGCAATACCTTCCGGGTGGAGGCCACCAACTTCAGCGTGGATGCCAACGGTACCGTGCGGGTACAGACCGCCGATTCCTACAGCCGGGCCACCATCGCCAACGGCGTCTTTGAGATTGCCTGCAAGCGAAACGGAAGCTGGCGCAGGGCGGTGACGGCGGCTTCTCACAATTCCGGCGTCTCGGACCTGATCTGCTATGACGAGAGCAACAAGCCAGCCGTCTCTCTGCTGTATACCGACGGCGTGGAGGTTTCCAGCGATGGTGCCAGCGTGGGCTTTGGCGACAAGTACGCCATGCTGAGCTTCGGCAACGGGGCGGGCATCACCTCGGGCATTGTGGGATATAACCAGTCAATCCCTGGCCAGCAGCTGATCTTCTACGGCTCGGGCGAACGGCAGTACGGCCTCAAGCTGGGGGTCATGGACGGCACCTGGGCGCTGGCCCCGGTCACGGCCCGGTATCTGCAGCTGGGCACTCAGCAGCATCCCTTCGACACCATCTACTGCAAGCAGGTGGTGCAGGTCTGATTGGAAAGGAAGGACAATGAGAATCCATTTGGAAACCCAGCGGCTGAAGGAGCGTCTGGCCGCCGACATCAACCAAAGCGGCTTGCCGACCATCTGCGCCCGGCTGGTGGTGGAGGACCTGGCCGCGCAGCTGCGGGACCAGGAAGCCAGGGCCCTGCAGCTGGAAGCCCAGGCCGAGGCGCGGGAACAACAGCAGCAGGCTGCCCAGCAGGCGGCTGCCCTGGCCGAGGCCAAAAAGAAAAAGCGGGCAGCGCGCAAACAGGCCGCCCGGCAACAGGAGGAAGAACCCCATGATTGAACTGACCAACGGTGTCCAGATCCAGGAGGAGCGCCTGATCCAGAAAGCCACCGCCTCGGTGGACGGTCTGACCAGCACCGGCAAAATGTCGGTGATGCAGTACGACGATACCCTGCCGGTGGGGGCCGTCACCCTGACCAGTGCCTCGGTGATCTGGAAGCCGCCCGAAGGGGCGGTGTTGCGGGTGCGGATGGGCAAGCCGGACAACAAAGGTGTCCTCAACGATGCCCTGGGCATGGACACCGACGGCACCGTCTACTTTGCCTTCACCCGGCAGATGACCGCCGCCTACGGCATGGCCTCAGCAGCCATCGAGGTGGAGGCGGACAGTGGCGTCAAGGCCAGTGCACCCTTTGTGGTGGAGGTGCGCAAGAACCCGGTCCAGGACGACACCATCCAAAGCGGCGACGAGTACATGGCGCTGACTGAAATTGTTGCTGCCGTTCAGGGGTCTGTGGATACCGCCAACGCGGCCGCAGAGCAGGCAAAGCAATATGCCGACCAAGCGGGGGAGGTTCCGCAGGCCGTGGCGGATCTGGGCTTTCCCAAAATCCGGCCGCTGCGCACCGACACCGCCGTCCCCAACCCCACCGGCGGGGACCGG
>CALWNP010000016.1 GCA_944382835.1 uncultured Gemmiger sp. | reverse complement strand
ATATGGGAAATATTGAGCTTTATGAAGGTGTATTGAGATATGAAAAGGCCGATTATCCACCGATTCCTAATTTCATAGATGACTGCATCTCCTTCAAATATATCGTAACAGCAAGGATTTTTCCTTTGTCCATCATTGGCTACGCCCATCTGTACGCCCGCGGCGGCGCAAAATGGCCGTACAGAGATATTATATCAGATCCCGCCCCGTCCCACAAGGCATTTTTGCCCGCCCCGCCCTGTGTGACCAGGTCACCGACGGCGGGGCCCGCCCCGTGGTATCCTGATCTCACAGAAAAGGAAGGGAGCTGCCATCATGGAGTTTACCATCACCGACGACCGCATCAGTCTGTACGATCCCCAGGGACAGGAGCTGGCCTTCGTCTCCTTCCCCGCCTGCGGGCCCGGCAGGGTGGAGATCCGCTCCACCGTGGTCAGCCCCAGCCTGCGGGGCCAGGGGGTGGCCGGGCGGCTGCTGGAAACCCTGGCCGCCCGACTGCGGGCCAGGGGGCTGCGGGCGGTGCCGGTCTGTTCCTACGCCGTGGCCTGGTTTGAGAAACACCCCGACCAGCAGGACCTGCTGGCCGCACCATCCGATGGGAGGGATTGAGATGAAAGAATTTCTGCGCAAACATCTGGTTACCATCCTCTTTATTGCCGGCGGCGCGCTGCTGGGCTATCTGTACTACCGGTTTGTGGGCTGTGCCTCGGGCAGCTGTGCCATCGCCTCCAACCCCTTCAGCTCGATGGCCTATGTGGCGCTGATCGGCTGGCTGCTCTCCCGGCTGGTCACCGGCAAGGGCTGTTGCTGCTGCTCCGGCCAGTGCGACCTCCCCGAGAAGGAGGACTGAACCTGCCATCCAGGACCCCTGCGGGGGTCCTGTTTTTTTGTCCGCCGGGGGCCGCCTTCCCCTTTTGTTCTTTATTTTTCAACATTTATCTTTTATAATGGTGTATAATTATTGAGACCCGGCGGGCGGGATTGTCCGCCGGCAGCAAAAGGGAGGGACCCACCAAGATGGCCAACGAAAAGATTCTCGTCGTGGACGACGACAAAAATATCTGCGAACTGCTGCGGCTCTACCTGGTCAAGGAGGGCTACAACGTCACCCTGGCCTACGACGGCAACGCCGCCCTGGCCGAATTTGAAAAGCTCAAGCCCGACATGGTGCTGCTGGACGTGATGATGCCCGGCATGGACGGCTGGGAGGTCTGCCGCAAGATCCGCCAGAACAACCAGACCCCCATCATCATGCTCACCGCCAAGGGGGAGACCTACGACAAGGTGCTGGGCCTGGAGCTGGGCGCCGACGACTACATTGTCAAGCCCTTTGACGCCAAGGAGGTCACCGCCCGGATCAAGGCGGTGCTGCGCCGCTGCGCCGTCAAGGGGGAGGAGGACAAGGGGGTCTATGACTTCGACAACCTCCACCTGGACATGAACCGCTACGAGCTCAAGGTCAAGGGCAAGGTGGTGGAGGCCCCGCCCAAGGAGCTAGAGCTGCTGGCCTGTCTGGCCGGGCATCCCAACCGGGTCTACACCCGGGACCAGCTGCTGGACGAGGTGTGGGGGTTTGAATACTACGGCGACTCCCGCACCATCGACGTCCATGTGAAGCGGCTGCGGGAAAAGCTGGAGGGCGCCTCCGACCAGTGGAACCTGAAAACCGTCTGGGGCGTGGGATACAAGTTTGAGGTGAAGGAATAAGTGCAGCGCAAAACCATCAGCTGGGAGTTCTTTTCCAGCATCGCCGCCCTGCTTGTGGTCGGGCTGCTGGTGATGGGCAGCATCCAGACCACCCTGTCGGGGTTCTACTTCTCCAACGAGCGGCGCACCTCGCTGACCAGCATCCTGGACGGCGCCACCGCCCTGAGCCAGACCTTTGCCGAGTACGGCAGCATCGTCACCCAGCCCATCGACGATGAGACCGCCAAGGAGGGGGCCCGCAGCGGCTATGCCCTCTTTCACACAACCTACAACGCCCTGGTCTTTGTCACCGACCGCTCCGGCACCGTCCTCATCAGCTCCAACCCCGAGGACTTCACCGGCCAGGCGGTGCCCGCCGCCATCCTGCAAAAGATGGACGGCGGCAGGGATGTCTTTGTCAGCGGGGACATGGACGGGGTGTACAGCAGCAAATACTACACCGCCGGGCGGAAAATCGTCATCGACGACATCGAGGGCTACCTCTTTGCCGCCACCCCCATGGACGCCATCGTCAACTATCTGGGGGACACCTTCAGCATCTTTGTGCTGTCGGCGGGGCTGATGCTGGTGATCTCCAGCATCATGTCGGTGCTGCTGGCCCGGCGGATCACCAAGCCCATCGAGGCCATCAGCAGCGCCGCCCGGCAGCTGGGCAGCGGGGATTTCACCGCCCGGGCCCCGGTCACCGGCTGCGAGGAGCTGGCCGCCTTTGCCACCACCTTCAACAACATGGCCACCCGGCTGCAGACCATCGACAACTCCCGGGGGCAGTTCATGGGCAACATCGCCCACGAGCTGCGCACCCCCATGACCAGCATCAAGGGCTTCATCGACGGGATGCTGGACGGCACCATCCCCGAGTCCGAGTACAAGCACTATCTGGGGGTGGTCTCCCAGGAGACCGGGCGGCTGGCCCGGCTGGTGCAGAACATGCTGGACATCACCAAGCTGGAATCCGGCGAGGTCCAGGTCCATGCCAAGGTCTACGACCTGTGGCAGACGGTGACCGACGTGGTGCTGGCCGACGAGCAGCGGATTGAGGACGGCAAGATCGACATCCAGGGTCTGGCCCCCGAGAAGATGCCGGTCTACGCCGACCCCGACTTTGTCCACCAGGTGGTCTACAACATTGTGGACAACGCCATCAAGTTCACCCCGCCGGACGGGGTGATCCGGTTCGACGCCCACCGGGAGGGGGAGATGGTCAAGGTTTCCATCGAGAACACCGGCGAGGGCATCTCCCCCGAGGCCCTGCCCTTTGTCTTTGAGCGGTTCTACAAGGAGGACCGCTCCCGCGGGCTGAACACCCGGGGTTCGGGGCTGGGGCTGCACATCTGCAAGGTGCTGATCACCCTGAGCGGCGGGCAGATCTACGCCGAGAGCGAGGAGGGCAAGTGGTGCCGCTTTGTCTTTACCCTGCCCGCCGAGCCGCCCCGGAATGGCGTGGCCTCCGCCGTCCCAAAATAAAGGGGCGGGGCTGTTTTTCCGTTTTCCAATGGCGTACCACGACACGGTGCGCCTGACAATACACAAAAGGAGTGAATTCCCATGAGCAAAGCTGTTATCTTTTTCGCCCCCGGCCTGGAAGAGTGCGAGGGCCTGCTGTGCGTGGACCTGCTGCGCCGCGCCGGGGTGGATGTGACCATCGCCGCGGTGGGGGGCAACCGCACCGTGACCTCGGCCCGGAAGGTGAACATCCTGGCCGACGCCCTGGCCGAAGAGCTGGACTATGCCCAGTTTGACGCGGTGATCCTGCCCGGCGGCATCCCCGGGGTGCCCAACCTGAAGGCCGACGCCACGGTGCGCAAGGTCTGTGTGGACTTTGCCGCCCAGGGCAAGATCGTCTCGGCCATCTGCGCCGCTCCCACCGCCCTGGCCGCCTTTGGGGTGCTGAAGGACAAAAAGGCCACCGTCTATCCCGGCATGGGCAAGGAACTGACCGACGCCGGCGCCGACTGCACCGGCCTGCCCCTGACCATGGACGGCAACATCATCACCGGCGAGGCCCTGGGGGCCGCCATCCCCTTCGCCCTGGCCCTGGTCCGCAAGCTGGCCGACAACGAGGCCGCCAACCGGGTCAAGAACGCCATCGTCTACAACTACTGATTGCTGCGGCAACCAAAAACAGGGAGGCATCTGCCTCCCTGTTTTTTTGTCTCATTTCACCACATCATCGGGATGGTGGCCGAAGATACTGCGGAAGAATCCGTCCACCTGGTCCGCCGCCTGGCCCAGCAGTTCCCCCACCCGGTCGGGCAGGTTCTGGGGCGGCTGGGCCGTCACCGCCGGCCGCCCGCTCTCGGGGCTGGCGGTTTCGGGGGTGGCGGCAGTTTCCGGCGTGGCCGCGCTTTCCGGGGTGGCGGCACTCTCGGGGGTGGCCGCACTTTCGGGGGTGGCAACGGTTTCCGGGGTGGCTGCACTTTCCGGGGTTGCGGTTTCGGGGGTGCCGAAGACCGGAGCGGTCTCCTCCTCGGCAATCAGACCCGCCGGGTCAGCCAGGACAGGGGCCGCGCTCTCGGGGGTAGCCGGGGCGGCGGTTTCCGCCGTGGCAGCAGTCTCGGGAGTGGCGGCACTCTCCGGGGTGGCGGCACTTTCAGAAGTGGCAGCACTCTCGGGGGTGGCGGCAGTGACGGTCAGCAGGCAGCAGGCCTGCACCCCCGCCGCCGAGGCGGTGATCTCGGCGCGGCCCGGCGCCACCGCCGTGACACAGCCGGTGGCATCCACCGTGGCCACCTCGAGGTCACTGCTCTGCCAGGTCAGGGCGGTGCCCGCCGGTTCGGTGCGGGCGGCCAGGGTCAGCCGCTGGCCGGGGGCCAATGCGGCCTCGGCCCGGCTCAGCGAGAGGACGGCGGCGGGCTCGGCCCCGGTGACGGTGACCAGGCAGGACGCCGTCAGCGAGCTGCCCGCCGCCCGGACGGTGACGATGGTCTGGCCCGGCGCCACCCCGGTGACATTGCCTGCCTCATCCACCGCAGCCACGGCGGGGTCGGCGCTTTCGTAGCGCAGGGCGGCGCTGTCCGCCGGGGTCAGGGTGGCTTGCAGGGCGGCACTCTCCCCCGTGGCCACCGTCAGCGCCGGGGGCACAGTGAGGGAGGTTGCCAGCTGGGACACCTGGACGGTGATCTCGGTGTAGAAGTCCAGGTCGATGCACTGGACCACCACCACCGCGCTGCCCGGGGCCTGGGCGGTGAGCACCCCGTTCTCGTCCACCGTGACCACCCCGGGGTCGGTGGAGGTGAAGAGCACCTCGGGGGCCATCCCCATCTGGGTCAGGGTTTCCAGGGCGGCGGTGTCCTCCTCGGTCAGCGGCTCGCCGGTGTAGCGGGCGGCGGCGGAGAGCGGGTAGCTCTGCCCCGGCATCAGGTCGATCTGGGCGGGCAGGCTGACCTCGCTGCAGCCGCACAGGGCCAGCACCAGCCCCAGAGCCAGGGCCAGCAGGCCGGTTTTAACGGTTTTATACATCTTGGGTCTCCCCCTGTTTCGGTCAAAATTTGCAACATCTCTTCTTTTATGATACGAGGAGACTCGACCTTTTTCAACCAGAAATGCCAAAGTTTACAAACTGTTCCCATTCCGGCAAGGGGGCGGCGGCGCTTTTCAGCCCTTTCCAAAGATGGTATAATAGAATGGTATATTGTCATCCGAAGGGAGGTGCGGAAGATGATGGATCTCAAGCTGCTGGGCTGCGGGGGCACCCAGCCCCTGCCCGGCCGGGCGCTGTCGGCGCTGGGGGTCACGGTGGGGGGCCGCAGCCTGCTCATCGACTGCGGCGAGGGCACCCAGACCGCCTGCCGCCGCTGGGGGCTGAGCATGGTCAAGATCGACGCCATCCTGCTGACCCACTACCATGGGGACCACATCTTCGGGCTGCCGGGGCTGTGGCAGACGATGGCCGCCCTGGGCCGCACCGCCCCCCTCACCGTCGCCGGGCCGCCCGGCCTGGAGGCGGTGCTGGCGCCTTTTCTGCAGTTGGCGGGGCCGCTGCCCTTTGCCCTGGTCCCCGCCATCATGACCCCCGACCATTCCCAGCTGGCGCTGCTGGGCGGCACCGTGGAGGGGTTCCGGTGCGAACACCGGGTGCCCTGCTGCGGCTATGCCTTCACCCTGCCCCGTGCCCGGCGGTTTGACCCCGCCCGGGCGGCGGCCGCCGGCATTCCCCGGCAGCTGTGGGGCACCCTGCAGCGGGGGCAGGCGGCCGGGGGCTTTTCCCCCGACCAGGTGCTGGGCCCGCCCCGCCGGGGGCTGCGGCTGGTCTACGCCACCGACACCCGCCCCTGCGACGCCCTGCAAAAGGCCGCCCAGGGGGCGGACCTGCTCTGCATGGACGCCACCTATGCCGACGACGCCGACCTGGACAAGGCCAGCCTCTACGGCCACGCCACCTGCCGGGAGGCGGGGGCGCTGGCGGCCGCCGCCGGGGTGCGGCGGCTCTGGCTAACCCATTACAGCGCCGCCGTCACCGACCCCGCCGACGGTCTGGCCGCCGCCCGTGCCCTTTTCCCCGCCGCCCAGGCCGGGGAGGACGGGCTCTGCCTGACCCTACACTTTGACAAGGACAACCAATGAAAACCCTGCGTACCAACCTGATCTTTCTGGCCGTCCTGCTGCTGGCGGCCGCCGTCGCCTTCCTGGTCTGGGGGCGGCGGGGCGGCGCCGGCCACACCGCGCTGCTGCAGTACGGCGACGACGGCCAGGAGATGGAGATTTCCCTGGACCAGGACCGCCGCTATGACATCGACACCGGCTACTACACCATCCACCTGGAGGTGCAGGACGGGGGCATCGCCTTTGTGGACAGCCCCTGCCCCGACCACACCTGCGAGAGTTTCGGGGTGCTGCGCCGCCAGGGGGACTGGGCCGCCTGCCTGCCCGCCCGGGCCAGCCTGACCATCACCGGCTGAATCTCAGCCCCACGAAAGGAACTGCGATGAAACCCACCTACAAACAAGTGACCAAAACCCGCTACGTCCAGCTGGTCTCCGAGCTGGCCCAGGAGATCTTTGTCCAGCACTACACCAAGCTGACCCCCAAGGTGGCCGCCGCCCTGGCCGAGCGCTACCAGAGTGACATCCTCACCGACGACGAGATCCACAGCGGGGTCATCAACTACTTCCTCATCTATCTGGGCAGCGAGCCGGTGGGCTACTTTGCCCTGGATCTCGGCCCCGCCGGGGCGATGTGCCTCCACCGGCTCTTCCTCAAGGAGAAGGCCCGGGGCCAGGGCATCGGCCGCGGGGTGGTGGCCTATGCCCAGAAACTGGCCGAGGGGGACGGCCGCAGCCGGCTCTATCTCAAGGTCTGGGCCAAGGATCTGAAGGCCGAGGGCTTCTGCAAGCGGTGCCGGTTCCGCAAGGCCGAGACGGTGCCCACCGAGGTGCTGCCCGGGGTGACCCTGGACCTGACCACCTGGGAAAAGCTGTGGAGGTAACGCCATGAAGCTGCTGCATCTGGCCGACCTGCATCTGGGCAAGCGGGTGAACGGGTTTGAGATGCTGGAGGACCAGCGCGCCCTGCTGGAACAGGTGGTGGACCTCTGCGACGCCCGGGGGGTCCAGGCGGTGGCCCTGGCCGGGGACCTCTACGACACCCCCCTGCCCCCCGCCGGGGCGGTGCTGCTGCTGGACTGGTTCCTGACCGAACTGGCCCGGCGGGGCATCGCGGTGCTGGCGGTGTCGGGCAACCACGACAGCGCCGAGCGGCTGGATTTCGGCGCCGGGCTGCTGGCCCGGGAGAAGGTCTACATCGCCGGGCGGTTTACCGGGCAGCTGGCCCGGGTGGAGCTGGCCGACGAGTTCGGCAGTGTGGAGTTCTGTCTGCTGCCTTTTGTGCGGGCGGCCACGGTGCGGCATTTTCTGCCCGACGCCCCCATCACCGACTATGACACCGCGGTGGCTGCCGCCCTGGCCACCCTGCCCCCGGCCGATTCGGGCACCCGCCGGGTGCTGCTGGCCCACCAGATGGTGGTGGCGGGCAGCCGTGCCCCCCAGGCCGCCGGCAGCGAGAGCTGCGCCCCCGCCCTGTCGGTGGGCACGGTGGAGGCGGTGGAATCCGCCCGGTTTGCCGGCTTCGGCTATGTGGCGCTGGGGCACATCCACCGGCCCCAGGCGGTGGGCAGCGACTGGGTGCGGTACAGCGGCGCCCCGTTGTGTTACAGCCTGGACGAGTGCGGCGCCGAGAAGAGCGCGGTGCTGGTGAACTTCGGCGCTGGGCCGGTGCCCGAGCTGGAGCTGATCCCTCTGCACCCCCGCCGGGCCATGCGCAGGATCGAGGGCACACTGGACCAGCTCACCGCCCATCGCCCCGAGACCGGGGCGGAGGACTACATCTGGGCCCGGCTGGAGGACCCCACCCCGCTGCCCGACGCCATGGCCCGGCTGCGGGCGGTCTATCCCAACGCCATGAAGCTGGACTACAAGGCCCTGGGCACCGGGCCGGACCTGCGCCCCGGTGCGGGGCCGGGGCCGGACATCCGGGCCTTTGCGCCGCTGTTTGACCGCTTTTTCCAACAGCTCCACGGCCGCCCCATGACCGAGGAGGAGCAGGCCGCCCTGGACGCCATGTGGCAGGAGGTAACCCGATGAAACCCGTCAAGCTGACCCTGACCGCCTTCGGCCCCTACGCCGGCCGCACCGAACTGGACCTGACCGCCTTCGGCAGCGGGCTGTTCCTCATCAGCGGGGACACCGGCGCCGGCAAGACCGCCCTCTTCGACGCCATCACCTTTGCCCTCTACGGCGAGGTGACCGGCAGCTTCCGCTCCCCCGCCATGCTGCGCAGCGACTTTGCTGCCCCCACCACCGAGACCTCGGTGGAGCTGGTCTTTACCCACGGGGGCCGCAGCTATCAGGTCTACCGCCGCCCCGAGCAGCAGCGCCCCCGGCTGCGGGGCACCGGCAGCCCCACCACCATTCCCGCCCGGGCCGAGCTGATCCGGGAGCCGGAAGAGCCGGTGAGCGGCGCCAAGGCGGTGACCGCCGCCGTCACCGCCCTGCTGGGCATCGACGCCAAGCAGTTCGCCCAGATCTCGATGATCGCCCAGAACGACTTTGCCCGGCTGCTCAACGCCCCCTCCGCCGACCGTGCCGCCATCCTGCGCAAGGTCTTTGACACCGGCGCCTACCAGCAGCTGGGGGTGGTGGCCCGCAGCGCCGCCACCCGGGCCGGGCAGGAGTCCGACCGCTGCAACGACGCCCTGGTGCTCCACCTGCACAACCTCCAGGCCGACCCCCACAGCCCCCACGCCGGGGCGCTGGACGCCCTCCAACAGGAGGCCGACCCCTACCGGATTCCCGAGGCACTGGAGCTGGCCGGCCAGCTGGTGGCCGAGGACCAGGACGCCGCCCGCTCCCTGGAGGAGCAGTGCACCGCCCTGGACGCCCAGGTGACCGCCCGCACCGCCGCGGTGCAGGCCGCCGAGGCCCGGCTGGGGCTGCTGGCCCGGCTGGAGGCCGCCCGCAAGGAATGCGCCGGCCTGGAAGCCCAGGCCCCCGCCCGCCAGGCCCGCTGGGCCGAGGTCGAAGCCCGGCGTCCCCGGCTGGAGGAGTGCACCGAAACCCTGACCCGGCTGCGCCAGATGCAGCCCCGCTATGCCGCCCTGCAGAAGGCCCGGGCCCAGGCCCAGGCCGCCGAGACCGCCCGCCGCACCGCCGCCGAGACCCTGACCCGGGCCGGCAAGGCCGAGGCCGACCTGCGGGAGGCGGGCCAGAAGGCCGCCCAGGCCCTGGAAGCCCTGGGCAACCCCGACGCCGAGATCGCCCAGGCCGAGGCCCAGCAGAAGACCGCCGAGGCGCTGCAGGAGCAGTGCACCCAGCTGCGGCAGGACCTGGCCCAGCTGGGCCGGGCGGAGGAGGAGCTGCAGGACCGCCGCACCGTCTACCGCCAGAAGCAGGCGGCGCTGGACGCCGCCCAGGCCAGCTTTGCTCAGGTCCAGCGGCAGCTCAACGCCGCCCGGGCGGGGCTGCTGGCCCGGGAGCTGGAGGAGGGCCGGCCCTGCCCGGTCTGCGGCGCCACCCATCACCCGGCCCCCGCCGCCCTGCCCGAGGGGGCGGTGACCGAGGCAGACCTGGAGGCCGCCGACCGGCTGCTGAAGGCCGCCCAGACCACCGCCGCCGACGCCAGCCGCCGGGCGGGGGAGGCCAAGGCCCGGTACGAGACCCGCCGCACCGCCCTCTACCGCAGTGCCGCCGCCTTTCTGACCCGGCGGGGCAAGCGGTACACCGGTCCCGCCGCTGAAACCCTGGACCCCGCCGCCCTGGCCGAGGTGCTGGCCGCCCAGGCCGACAGCCTGGCCCAGGGATTGGCCGGGCTGGCCCAGACCCTGGCCGAGGCCCGGGCCCGCCGTGCCCGGCGTCAGACTCTGGAAAGCCGCCGCCAGCAGGCCGAGGCCAAGCTGCCGGAAGCCCGCCAGGCGCTGGAAGCCGCCCGCACCGCCCAGGCCGGGGCCGAGGCAGCCCTGGCCGCTGCCCAGGCCGAGGTGAAGGCCAAGGCCGAGGGCCTGCCCTACCCCACCGCCGCCGAGATGGAGACCGCCTGCCGGGCCGCCGAGGCCGAGATTGCCGCCATCCGGGCGGCGCTGGACGCCGCTGAGGCCGACCACAAAGCCTACGACCAGGCCCTGGCCGAGGCCCGCAGCAGGGCCAAGACCCTGACCGAGGAGGCCGCCGACGGCCCCGCCCAAGCCCCCGACCTGGCCGCTCTGAAAGCCGCCCTGGCCGAGGCGGAGGCCAGCCGCGCCCGGCTGCGCACCGGACAGCAGGCCACCGCCGCCCGGCTGGCCGCCAACCGGGACACCCTGGCCAAGCTGCGCCAGGCCCAGAAGGCCGCCGAGGCCGCCCGGGCCCGCAGCGCGGTGATGGACAACCTGAACCGGACCATCAACGGCAACCTGACCGGCAAGCCCAAGCTGCCCTTTGAGCAGTACGTCCAGGCCTTCTGCTTTGACGGGGTGGTGGCCGCCGCCAACCAGCGGTTTTCCCGGATGACCGACGGCCAGTACCGGCTGCTGCGCCGGGAAACCGCCGACATCGGGGCCAAGACGGCGCTGGAGCTGGATGTCTTTGACGCCTACACCGGCAAGACCCGCCCGGTGGGCAGCCTTTCGGGAGGCGAGAGCTTCCTGGCCGCCCTCTCCCTGGCCCTGGGCATCAGCGACACCATCCAGCAGGGCGCCGGCGGGGTGCAGATCGACACCCTCTTTGTGGACGAGGGCTTCGGCACCCTGGACGCCGAGGCGCTGGAAAAGGCGGTGGATACCCTCACCGGTCTGGCGGGCTCGGACAAGCTGGTGGGGATCATCAGCCATGTGGAGGCGCTGCAAAGCCGGATCACCCGCCAGATCGAGGTCCACAAGACCCGGGCCGGCAGCACCGCCCTGGTCCGGGCGGACTGAACCAAGGAGGAAGTTTTGGAGGAATACATTCTGCAAGACCAGCTGGCCCGCTACGCCCCCCGGCTCTATCCCCTGCACATGCCGGGGCACAAGCGCCGGATGGCCCCCGCCCCCGATCTGCCCTACACCTGGGACCTGACCGAGGTGGAAGGGGTGGACGACCTGCACGAGGCCGAGGGGATTCTGGCCCAGGCCATGGCCCGCACCGCCACCCTGTGGGGGGCGGACCGGAGCTGGTATCTGGTCAACGGCAGCACCTGCGGCATCCTGGCCGCCATCCACGCTGCGGTGCCCTTCGGCGGCAGCCTGCTCTGCGCCCGCAACTGCCACAAGTCGGTCTACCACGCCATCCAGCTGGGGCATCTGCATCCCCACTGGCTGCTGCCGCCGGTGGACCCGGATTTCGGCATCTACGGCAGCCTGCCGCCCCAGGCGGTAGCCCGGGCCCTGGACGCCCATCCCGAAGCTTCCTGCCTGGTGCTGACCAGCCCCACCTATGAAGGGGTGCTCAGCGACCTGAAGGCCATTGCCGACCTCTGCCATGCCCGCAACATCCCGCTGATCGTGGACGAGGCCCACGGCGCCCATTATCTGCCGCTGGCGGCCCCCTGGGGCTGGCGGGGCGGCGCGGTGGCGGCGGGGGCGGACCTGGTGATCCAGAGCCCCCACAAGACCCTGCCCAGCCTGACCCAGACCGCCCTGCTCCACCTGAATGGGGACCGGATCGACCCTGCCGCCGTGGAGCAGGCGCTGGATCTCTTCGAGACCAGCTCCCCCTCCTATCCCCTGATGGCCAGCCTGGACGGCTGCACCGGCATCCTGGCCCACCGGGGGGAGTCCCTCTTTGCCGCCTGGCGGCAGCGGCTGGACCGGTTTTCGGCGGCCGTCCGCCCTTTGCAGGGGCTGCGGGTTTTCTGCCACGGCACCGACCGGCCGGAAAACCACCCCACCGTGTTTGCCCAGGACCCGGGCAAGCTGCTGGTCAGCGGCCGGGGGGCCGGGTACACCGGCGCCGGGCTGGCCAAGCTGCTGCGGGAGCGGTTCGGCTTTGAGACCGAGATGAGCTGCGGAGAGAACCTGCTGGCCATGACCAGCATCTGTGACGAGGAGACCGCCCTGGACCGGTTTGCGGCGGCGCTGCTGGCGCTGGACCGCCGGGCGGGGTCCATTCCCTCGGCCCCTGCCCTGCCGGAGCCCGGCGAGGCCAAAATGACCATTGCCCAGGCGCTGGCCGCCCCGGGGGAGGCGGTGGCCTGGGAGGACGCCGCCGGCCGGGTGGCGGCGGAGTATCTCTGGGCCTATCCGCCGGGGGTCCCGCTGATCGTCCCCGGGGAGGTGCTGGAGCCCGCCATGCTGGCGGCCTGCCGCGGCCTGGAGGCCGCCGGGACGCGGCTGAGGCGGAGCCGCGGGGGGGCTGCTGGGGTTTTCGTGGTCCGGGGTTGATCTTTTTCCCGAAGGAGAGTGCCTGCCGGGAGGCCCGTCGGGGACGGATGCTTCTCGCCTCTTGGTGGCGATGACCGCCGGGAAGCCGGCATCCTCCCGAAAGCGTTCCTTTTTTGTAACCGTAGTAAGGTAGTGTTTATGCCTACCATACAGTTCCGCGCGAGACGCGGAACACCCATTTCGGAACCAACGCTGCGCGTTGGTTTGTGCATCGCGCTATGCGCGATTGCGCAGCATAGCTGCGCAGGCACAAAAACTTCCACCGTTTCGAGGCGGTGGACGCCCGACCAGGGTCTTTGACCCTGGACCCCTTTTGGCCCCCACCGCGGACGGGGGCCAAAAGCAAGGAATGGATTAGAGAAAGGGCTTCGCCCTTTTCAAACCTTCTCTATTACTCACCATCTACGGAGGCAACCCCGGAACCGGAATCCAAACCCAGAGGAAGGGTTTTAGAAAACACTTCCGAAAACTGCAACATAAACCAAAAAGCCAGAAACAATGGTTAGGCAACACACCTTTCCATTTGTTTCTGGCTTATTTGTTTTTTATAGAGAAGGATTATCAAGGGCGGATGCCCTTGATTCTCAATCCATACCTTGCTCAAGGCCCCCGTCAGGGGTGGGGGCCTTGAGGAGTCCAGGGCTTACAGCCCTGGCCGTGCGTCCACCGCATCGGAACGGTGGGACTTTTTCGGTTCCTTTTTGGTCACAAAAAGGAACGCCTTCCCGGGAGGATCGCTTGCGGGGTGGTCCACCCCGAAACCCGCAGCAACGGGCCTACGGTCCCCGTCGGGCCTAACGGCAAGCAGCCGTTACCCTGGCGGCAAGATGCAGCGCCTTACTGCATCATCTTCCCCGCCGCCTCAGCCAAGGCGGCATTCACAGCATCGGCAGCGGCTTCGCTGTCCCCCACCGCGCTGAGGTAAACCTTGATCTTGGGCTCGGTGCCGGAAGGCCGCACCATGAACTTGTGGCCGCCCGCCAGGCGGTACTCCAGCACGTCGGCGCTGGGCAGACCGGTGCCCTCGGACTGGTAGTCGGTGATGCCCTCCACCGCGATGCCGGCAATCTCCTTCGGCGGGTTGGCGCGCAGCGCCTTCATCAGGCTCTGCATCTTGTGCATGCCGCTTTCGCCCTCAAAGGCAAAGCTGCACAGGGCGTTGCGATAGTAGCCGAACTCGGCGTACAGCGCCTCGATGGCGTCCAGCAGGGTCTTGCCCTGGGCCGCATACCAGGCCGCCGCCTCGCAGACCAGCAGGGTGGCATTGACGGCGTCCTTGTCCCGCACATGGGAGCCGGACAGGTAACCGTAGCTCTCCTCAAAGCCAAAGATGAACCGGTCGGCCTGGCCGTCGGCTTCCAGCAAGCCGATCTGCTCGCCGATGAACTTGAAGCCGGTCAGGGTGCGGCGCAGCTCCACCCCGTACTTGGCCGCCAGCGGGGTGGCCATGTCGGTGGAGACGATGGTGGTCACCGCCACCGGGTTCTGGGGCATGGTGCCCCGGGCCTGGCGGGTGCGGCAGATGTAATCCAGCAGGATGATGCCCATCTCGTTGCCCGAGATCAGCCGGTATCCGCCCTTGCCGTCCGGCACCGCGGTGCCGCAGCGGTCACAGTCGGGGTCGGTACCCAGCAGCAGGTCGGGATGCACCTTGTCGCAGAGCTCCAGGCCCTTCTGCATGGCTTCCCGGATTTCGGGGTTGGGATAGGGGCAGGTGGGGAAATGGCCGTCCGGCTTTTCCTGCTCCGGCACCACCGTCAGGTGGTTGACCCCCAGCTTGGCCAGCAGCTTGCGCACGCACTCCAAGCCGGTGCCGTTGAGGGGGGTGTAGACCAGCTTCAGGTCGGCGATGCCGGCGCCGTCCCCCACCCGCTGGGCGTAGACGGCGTCCACAAAGTCGTCCAGGCACTTGTCCTCGATCATGACGATCTTGCCCTCGGCCAGAGCGGCGTCATAGTCCGCCACCTTGACCCCGGCAAAGCAGTCCACCTTTTCGATGGCGGCCAGGATCTTGCCGGCCACCTCCAGGGTGATCTGGCAGCCGTCGGCGCCATAGACCTTGTAGCCGTTGTACTTGGCGGGGTTGTGGCTGGCGGTGACGCAGACGCCGGCGCCGCAGCCCAGATACCGCACCGCCCAGCTCAGCGCCGGGGTGGGTTCCAGCCGGGGATAGACCAGAGCGGTGATGCCGTTGGCCGCCAGGACGCGGGCGGCTTCCCGGGTGAAGAGCTCGCCGTTGATCCGGCTGTCGTGGGCAATGGCCACCCGCTTGGGCAGATCGGTGCCGTTGAGGTAATCCGCCAGGCCCTGGGTGGCCTTGCGGACGGTGTAGAGGTTCATCCGGTTGGTGCCGGCGCCCAGCACCCCGCGCAGACCGCCGGTGCCAAACTCCAGGTCCCGGTAAAAACGATCATTGATCCCCTCCTCATCGCCGGCAATGGCGTTGAGTTCGGCGGCAATCTCCGGGTCCAGGTCGGGCTGGGCGCACCAGGCCGCGTATACAGATTTCGGATCAGACATCAAAAAATTTCCCCTTTCAGACTATAAATGATGGGGTGTGTACCCCGATGGGTATTCTGGGTTTATTATAGCACAGCGGATGGCGCCCGTCGAGGTCATTTTTTATCCAAATTTCCCTTTTCCCCTTCCCGGGGCATCCAGGCACAGAACACCCCGCACCGGCCCGGCGAGGGCGGCACGGGGTGTCTTGTCTGTTATCTGGGTTTGCGGCGGATGCGCTTGACCGCCCATCCCACCAGCACCGCCACCGCCAGAACTCCCAGGCCTGCCAGTGCCGCCCGGTTGATCAGGCGTTCCGCCGTGATCTTTTCCACCGAGGCATCGGGCACCGTCTGCGGTTCTGCCGGGGCGGACCCGGCCGGGGTGATCCCGGCCCCGGGGTCGGTGACCCGTTCGCAGTAGACCAGGTACCGCTGGGTGTTGTGGGGGTAGGGATGGCAGGTGACCAGGGTCAGCAGGTCCCGGCCCTCCTGGATTTTTACCGCCTCAATCTCGTCGGGACGGATAATCCGGATTTCAGTCACGGTGTATTGCAGGGTTTCCCACAGATTGTCCAGGGTGACGGTGTCCCCGGGCTGGAGGTTCTGGATTTCCAGAAACATGGGGATGCCCTGCCAGCCCCGGTGGCCCGCAATGACGCAGTTGGTGTTCTGCCCGCCGATGGGCATGCTGGTGTTGCCCAGCACCGCGGCCCCCTTGGCCAGGTTGTCCCGGCTCGCCCCCAGGTAGAGGGGCAGGTGCAGGTCCATGGCCTCGATGGTCAGATACCCCACCGCCTCCTCCACTACCCCGTATTCGGCCAGGGAAAAGGGCGGCTGTTCATAGCTCCAGGCATCCTGCAATCCGCTCTGCCGGTCCTGATAGATCTGGTCGTTATAGGCCTGCATATCCCGGTAAAGGGTCTCGTAGGGCCGCTGGTCGGGGGTTGGGGCGCGGAGATTTTCCTCCCGCTTGGCCTGGACCTCCCGGATGACGGCCCCGCTCTGCCGGTCCGCCCAGACCCGCCGCAGGTTGGGATAGAGGATCAGGCCGATCCCCGCCAGGGCCAGCAGAAGGAGAAAGCCTCGAAAAAGTCTGCGTCTCATTTGGGACTCCTTTGACAGCTGCGCCGTCCGGCCTTCCGCTTGCGGCGCAGGCGGTTCCAGCTCCACAGATAGAGCAGAATCACCAGCACCAGCGCGATGACCAGCCCCACCAGCGCGGCTTCCAGATACTGTTTCAGCCAGGTGCTGCTGTGGGGCTCGGCGGTCTGTTCCACCACGACGGCTTCCTCGTAGGGGATGCGGGTGCCGCGGACCAGCAGGCGATGGGTGTTGACGCCGTAGGGGGTGCAGGTGAGCAGGGTGACATAGTCCTGCTCCGCGTTGATGCGCAGGTCCTCGGTCTCATTGGGCAGCACCACCTTGATCTGGTCCACCTGGTAGGCCAGCACCTCGCCCAGGATGTGCAGGTAAAAGACATCCCCCTCCACCACCTTGTCCAGATCGGTGAAGAGCTTTTTGCTGCTCAGGCCGCTGTGGGCCGACAGCACGCAGTGGCTGCCGGTGCCCCCCACCGGCAGTGAGGTGCCCTGCAGGTGCCCCACCCCTTTTTGCAGCACATCCTCCCCGGTGCCGTGGTAGATGACCAGGTTCACGTCGATGGAGGGGATGGTCAGATACCCCATGGCGCCGCTGCCGTCCACGTTGAGCAGACCGGCATAGGGCATGGCGGTGGGGTCCAGCTGGCTTTCGTCAAAGGGGTCGGTGAGCAGGACACCGCCCTGCAGCAGCCCCTGGTTGTAATCCCAGCACGCCTGAAATTCGGTGGGGATTTCCTCCTCGGGGACCGACTCGGTCACCAGGGCATCGTAGTATTCGGTCAGCTTTTCCTGCTGGGATTCGTAGTACAGGTTGCTGACGGCCGGGTAGGACAGAATCGCCACCCCCGCCAGAAAAACCAGTGCCGAAAGCACGCTGATGATTTTTCGCCCCAAAAGCAAACCTCTCTTTGCAAAGATTGGGCAGAAGGATGCCCTTCTGCCCAATCAGGTGGAAAAACGGAGTGGAAAGGCCCTTACTTGGAGCCGTCCTTTTTGCGGGACAGTGCAAACAGCACACCGGCCGCCGCCACCAGCAGGATACCGCCGATGGTGAACATCCAGGTACCGGCGCCGCCGGTCTGGGGCAGGTTGAAGCCCTTCTGGTTCAGGACATCAAACTTGGCCAGGCTGATGCTGGTGTTGGCCTGGGAGTCAACGGTCGCCAGATCTTTGCCGGTGCCGTTGATCATGGCAGAGGTCCCGTCATCATCCAGTTGTGCCTTGTTGTCGGTATCGGCCGCCAGAACAATCTGGATGGGCTGAGACACGGTGTATCCGTCAGCGGTGGTATTCTCAACCAGCCAGTAGGTGCCATCGTCCAGGCCGGTGATGGTCAGCTTGCCGGCGGTGCTCAGATTCAGAACGGTTTGTGCCTGCGTCGTTCCGTCGGTCGTGTAGCTGCCGGCCGAGCCGTAGAGGTTCATCGGGGTCTTGGTTCCTTCAGTCACACGATACGCCTCGTCGGTGTACAGGGAGAATGTGACAGCGTTATAATTTTCGGCGCTGGTGTTGCCATCGCTGAAGGTTTTCTGCACGTCGATGCCGTAGGTGTAGACCTCGGTATGATCCGTCTGTTGCGAATCATCGCCATTGTTGGTATAATCCAGGGTCACATCGTTGTCGTTGACCTGGACGGCATCTGTGGTCAGCTCGGCGGAGTAGATCAGCTTCACATCATAGCCCTGATAGTTGGTCAGCGGATCGGTGATTGCATCTTCCACAACCGACGGATCACCTGTGGTCATGGGCAGGAAATCGACTTTGAATTTCTGTTTTTTGACACCATCGCTATCCTGTCCATAGGCATAAACCGTCAGCTTTGCAATCTTTGAGGCATTGTCTCCTGGCTTAGCGAAATAAGTCGGCTCGTCGGGGTTGGCGGGCAGCGGTGCGGTAAACTCAGCCTTGTTACCATCCTTTGTCAGGGTCAGGGTCATGGTGTCGGTCAACTGCTGGTTCTCCATGGCATCGGACAGCACAAAGGCAGTCAGATTCTCGGAATCCGCCAGGGTGGGAACCTTGGTGAGGATCTGATACGTCAGGGTGTCGCCGATATCCCCCGAGGTCTCCTTGTTGCCCGTATAAGCAGGACTGTCGTCGAACGCTTCTCCATGCTGCGCATTGATCACCTGCTTGTTCAGCGGGAGCTGCTCTGCTTTCAGATCAATTTCGGCTCCTTCCGGACTCTTTGTCGGGATCAGGATGCCCTGGATCACCGACACCCCGTCGGGGGCGTTGGCAAACAGAAGGGCGTAGTAGCCCTCATTCAGGCCACTGATGGTAATATTCGTGCCGTTGTTATCTTTCGTTGCAGGAGTCGCTTCCGGAACGTTTGCCGCCTTGATGTATTTTTCAATCCAGCTGTACAGGATGCTCTTGGCCCCATTCTCCTGAATCCGGCTGAGCAGTTCTGCTTCGGGATAGGTCTGATCCAGAGCGCCGCCGCTCACTTCAATATACTTGGTTTCAGAATTCTCCGGCACAGATGCCGAGGCTACCAGCTTTTTTTCCGTTTCGTTATAGGTCAGATAAACCTTGCTTTCTGCAGCAACCGTTTTAAAGATGGTGTCCAGGCCGCTGGTAAAGCCTTCTTCAGGAGCGCTTTTGTCCTGATGATCAAAGAAGAGCTTGAAAGCCTGGGTCACTTCATACTGCTTTTTGGTCGCATCGGTCTCGGTATCATTGACCTGATCCAGGACCAGATAGGGGGTCACTTGGATCTGTTCCAGCTCTTCCTGCGGCACAGTCGTGATGCCGGACATATTTACGGTGATGCTCGCCGAGCTATCCGCAGCAAAGGCGGTGGTGCTCAGCAGGCTGAGGGCCATCAGCAGGCCCAATACTGTGGCAAATAATCGTTTTGCTTTGTGTTTCATCTTTATCATTGCTTGTTCTCCTCTCATTTTCTTTCTCAAAATATCTTGGATGCAGGAACTTGCACCATAGCTAGGGGGTGGGGTGCCGGGGCCCGGGCGGACCGGCACGGCGGGGTTTGCGGCGGGCAAACCACAGCAGCAGCGCTGCTGCCACCAGCAGAAGCACACCCATCATCAGGGTGGGGGCAATGCCCATCTGCCCTGCAGTGGGCAGGACCAGCTTCCTGTGGTTGGTCACGGTATACAGGATGTCGTAGACGGGGTTGTCCCCCTCCCCGGCAGGAGCACCCAGACGGATTTCCCCCATGGTGGCTTCAAAATCCGCGTTCTGGACGTATCCGTCCGGGACGGTGGTTTCCTCCACCGCATAGGTGTTTTCCAGCGGCAGGTCGGTGAACTGCACCACCGCTTCCACCCGGTCGGAGTTCTGCAGCGTTCCGTTGTAGTACTGCTGCCGTTCCGACTCGCTCAGGAAACGATAGTAGAAATATCCGTTGTCCTTGGTCGTGTGCACCGTGTAGGAGTTCGTCCCGTCGGTGTAGCGCATGGCATCCCGATCAAAGTTCTGGTCACCCTCCTGCACCTCCACATTCATGGCCAGCGCAGTCCGCTGTTCGGTGCGGTATTGGGTCTTGCTGCCCGCATCCACGGTATACAGGGTGAATCCGGCGCCGCTGAGCAGGTTGCCCACGCCGTCCCGTTTGGTGATGGTGATAGAACCGGTGCGGCTGTTGGTAAAGACCACCGTGTTGACCGTGTTGTTCTGTCCCAGCTGACCGCTGATGCTGTTGTCCACCACTTCCACCACCTGGTCGTTGACCATGACGGTGGGGGTAAAGCCCATGGGGGTTTCGGTGATCAGGTACTTGGCCCCCACCGGCAGATTCTTGATGGTCAGGGTATCGCCGTGCCCCAGATTCACCGTCAGGGTGCCGTTTTCAATCTTCCCCTGCTGGGTTTGTGCCCCGGTTGCATCGGTCACGGTGAAGGGATAGCTGCCTGTCAGGGCGGCGGAATCCGCAGCATCGGTGAGGCGGATGGTGAAGGGGAACTTGGTCTGCGATTCGGTTCCCGTCACCATCTTTTTGAGGACCAGATCGGTCAACAGGTCCTTGTGGTTGTTGAAATGGAAGGCCGGGTTTCCGATGGGACGCGCCACATTGCCGGAGGCCTGGGTTGCGGTGGTCCATTCGCCGTCGTTGACCGACACCTGGGTGGTGTAGCCGTTGTTGTCCATCTCTTTCGCGGTCACCGTCGCATCAAAGGGCAGGTCTGCCACCTCGATCTTCTGGCCGTCTTGCAGCCAGATCTGGTATGTATCCGCCTGGTTTTTTTTGATGTAGGAAGATTCTGTGCCGTCTGCCAGCGTCACGCCGGCAATCCGGTACAGGTCATCGTTCCCCTTTGCAAAGGTCAGGGTGCCCTCTTCCAGGGTGGTGTTTTCGGAGTCGGTGATGCGATAGGGGCAGGACGGATTTTCCCAGCCCGCCTCCGGTTTGCTGACGGTGACCTGGAAGGGGAAGGTATCCTGGGGATTGCTGGCATCGCCGCTGACCGATTTTTCGATGGAGAATTTCCCCATTTCATCGGTCTTGCGGTTGCGGACCACCACGGTGGTGGACCCGGTAAACAGGCCGCGGATGTTGGTATCGCCCAGGTAGGTCTTGTTCACCACCGCACTGTACAGGGCATCGCCCTGGTGGGCCTCGTAATTCTGCTGGATCTCGATGCCGGCGTAGTCGGTATCCACCTCAAAATAGGGGTTGGGGGCCACACCGTTGATTTCGTGGGTGCCGTATTCCAGCAGGGCATTGCTCAGCCCGTAATGCAGGTGGAGGGGTTCGCCGGTGGGGATGGCGGCGGGCAGATCCGTGACCTTTTCCGCCGTGATCAGCCGGGCGCTGATGTCCCGCAGGGTGACGTTGACGCTGCCCTCCGAGGCGTAGCGCACCATCGTCTGAAGCAGCTTGCCCAGGCCCTTGCGCACCGTGATGCCGTCATCCTCCTGCAGGGCGTCGGCGTAGACCCGGCCGGTGGATGTGACATACACCGGGACCGTTTCCGTCCTGATCTCATAGCCCTCCAGCGTCTCGGTTTCCTTCAGAATGTAATTGCCCTCTGTCAGCACCGCATTGGCGGTTCCCGGGCCATTTTCCACCGTCTGGGAGAAGATCAGAAGGCCGTTCTCGTCGGTGGCGCCGGAGGCAATCTCCGTCCCGGTGGCTTCGCTGCCCTGATAGAGGGTAAACTCGACCCCCTTCAGCGGGTTGCCGTCGGAGTCCAGCTTGAGCACCTGGAGCTCCGGCTCCACGTCGGGGACATAGATCCGGCTGGCAAAGGTGCGGTTGAACGCGCCCACATCCAGCAGTCCAAAGACCTTTTGATCCTGGTTCAGAATCTTCTCCACCAGCTGTTGGATGGCGGCATCTGCGTCTGCTTCCTTCTGGATGGCCTGATACACCGCGTTCAGTTTGTCGGCGGTGTCCATCCCGGTTGTGGTACCGAAAAGACCTTTCAGGCTGCCCAGATCCAGGAAATAATAGGCGGCGCTCATATCGGCATCCACCGAACCGCTGGCCCAGTAGTAGCGGGAGGCATCGCCGGGCAGATCCACCAGGGTGCCCTGGTAGCGCTGGTTTTTCTCGTTCCATTCCAGATACCATCTGCGGTATCCCAGATCCTCGTCCTGGTGCTCGTCCTGACCGGCGCCGTAGATCTGCCGCAGCGCCGCGGTCAGGATGGCCTTGCGCTGCTGTTCTTCGGCATCCCCGACCGAGGGGTCGTATTCCACCGCATGGTAGCCGGTGAGGTTGGAGCCGTACAGCGGCAGCCAGTCGCCGGCGGTGGATTTGAGCAGCGGCACGGCCAGGATCAGGCCGTCCTGCCCGGTGGACAGGGCGATTTCGCCGCCGTCATCGTAATGCAGGGTTCCGGCCTGGCTGACCTGGGCCACAAAGTTGGAGACTGCACCGGTGGTCCAGCGGTTTTCCACCAACAGCAGGTTGGTGCCGGAGCTGGTGCCGTCGGGATGTTCTTCAAACCGGTCATACCGCAGCAGCACATCCCCGGTGCTGAAATAGCCGGCGGGGATTTTGGTCTCCCGCAGGACATAATAGGTGTGCTGGCTGAAATCATAGCCCTTTGGCAAGGTACAGTGGCCGTCTTCATCGCTGGTCAGGTTTTCGGCGATGAAGGTTTCCACCTGATATCTGCCGTCGTCCCCCAGAATCGGTTGGCCCGCCTCGTCCACCGCCGCCTCATAGAGGGAGAATCCGGCGCCCTGAACCGGCTCGCCGTTCTGGTCCAGCTTGATGAGTTCGCTGTCCACCGGCTCCATCAGGTTGAAGGAAAGGGTCAGGTTGGAGTCGGTGTTGCCCCGTTCCAGATAGAACATCTTGAGGGTGTGGACGGTGTTGCCGGCAAAGGTATTGCCGTCAAAGCTGATGGAGGTATTTTCGGCCGCCTCAAACTGAGCTCTCAGAGTGGTATCCCAGGTGGTGTTGTCGTTGGGGTTGTATGCGCGCTCCACATGGATGGCGCCGGTGGAAAAATCGATGGAGACCTTCATCTCGTCGTGGATGCCGCCCAGGTCCGCTACCAGAACGCCGTCGATGAAGATCCAGACGTCGTCATCACCCGAGAAGTCAAAGACCATGGGTTTTGCCGAAGTGCCCACGCTGACCATACCGTCCAGCGGCTGCTGGAACTCCGCCTCCATGGTCAGACCCAGATAGTGGTTGATGCGGTCATCCAGGGAGGTGAAGTTTTTCTGGGTCAGCTGGCCGTTGCTGTCCAGATCAAAAACCTCTTCGGCGCTGTTGAAGGGGAAGAACTGTCCATTGGGAGAAGATCCGCCCTTTTTGACACCCCAGGTGTTGTAGACATTGAAGCTGTTTTCCGCTTCGTTGAACTCGGCAAAGTTTTCGTGGCTGGAGTAGTAATAGTTTCCGTTGTCCGCAATCTTGAGCAGCCCGGTCACATTGGAATAAGCCTTGCCATAGTTTCCTTCCTTGACCTTTGTGGGGTTAAAGAGATACTCAAGGGATTCTTCGGGATCGTAGTTTCCCGTGGTGCCTCCCCAGTTGCCGCTGGCATGGAACCCGTTTTTCAGGTTCAGAACCGGGTAATCGCCCTGGAGGTTATTCTTGACAATGCCCTTTCTGACACCGCCTGTCTTGTCGGTCCAAGCGTTCCACGTGCCGCTTGCGGAATTTTTGCGGAAGATCAGGCCGTGGTCCTTGTTGACCCCCGACTGAAACAGGTTGAATTGATAGATATTGCTGTCGCTGATCTGGTCGGAGATCAGCGGGTCGGTAACCCAGTAGTCAAAGAGGTTGAAGGTCACATTCTGGGGGTCCACCGTCTGGATCTCGTACTGTTCTTTGTTTTGGATGACGCTCTGGGCCGCACCCAGGGTCACGTTCAGCTCCACCTTATCCTTCAGGGCTTCATCGTAGGCCAGCTGGACCTGGGTGGCATCCAGTTTTTCCTGGTTGGCAATGAGGCCGATCAGGTACTCCTGCGGCAGGGTGATGGTGTAGGTGGTGCCTTTGAACTGATGGTCACCCACAGCCGCCTTCATGTCGGTCAGCAGGACATTCAGCGTGGGGTCGTTCCAGTCAAGGGAGAAGCCGGTGGTCTTGGACACCGTGCTGCCCTCGGCATCGAGATAGGTATAGCTCAGCTGCAGACCGTTGGCCGTTCTGTTCAGCGCATCCACCAGAGCTTTGCTGTCCGGCATGGTTTGGGTATCCGCATGGGAGAGCACCAGGGAATAGGAATTATTGGTATTGCTCCATTTGCGGGCGGTGATGGTCACCTTCTGGGTGCTCTTCAGGTCCAGCAGAGCGGTGCCGGGGGTGGCCACCGGCAGCCAGCGGGCGGTGAAGGTGGTATCCCCCGTGACCAGCCAGCCGCCGTCCTGCTGCTGTGCGGCGCCTTCGCCGGCCTCCCAGCCGTCAAAGACATAGCCCTCGCGGTTGGGCTGGCCCAGGGTCAGCGAAACCCCCGCGCCCGCCGCGGTCTCGGTCATGCTGCAGGTCCACTGATCGGTTTCGGAATCCAGCGTCCAGCCTGCCTCCGGGAGACCTTCCAGCACGCCGCCGTCCAGACGCAGCGACAGGGTGTAGCTGGCCACGCTGCGCTGCGGGGCGCGCAGCGGCGCACCGATGGCGTTCTCCGGCGTGGCCGGCGTTTCGGCGTCCTGCTCCGCGGCAGATGCTGCATCCTGCTCTTTGTCAGATGCCGCATCCTGCTCTGCGGCAGGCTCCCCGTCGGACTGGCTTGGCTGCTGGGAATCGGCCCCGGGTTGTTGTGGGGAAGACGTGTCCTCCTGCGGCGAGGCGGAAGGTTCCGCCTGTGCCGTCTCGGAGGTCTGGAGTTCGGAGGCCTCCGGCAGCGGCTCGGCAAACGCCCGGAATGCCGTCACTCCATCATAGGGCGGAAACGACAGCAGCATCAGCGCACAAAGTACGAGCGCAGCAAAACGGTAGAATGGTCTGCTCTTCACGCTCTATCCCCCCTTCAAAAATCAGAAAAACGAACCAATTTTGCACAATTCGTAGAGTATTGTACTCCAAGACAGGAAAATTATGGTGATAACAGAAAGTTTTAATAAGTATAAATGTTATTATTTTTATTGTCAAGGCCGTATTTCGGATATTTTCCACCCCCTCCGCCCTTTTTCCCACCAAGAATCGAGAGAGCGTCCCGATTTTGTCCGGCGTTTTGCCCGCAAAATGGCGTTGGATGGAAAGGAACGCCGTCAAAAATGTCGTCACGCAGAAAGGAGACCACAATGCCGAGAATCGGAAAAAATATTTACAAATGCAGGGACGGCCGTTGGGAGGGGCGCTATATCAAGGGACATTCCGGCGCCGGAAAGGCAAAATACGGGTATCTGTACGCCAGAACCTACCACGAATTGCAGCAAAAAATGTGCGATGCACAGTCGCAATCCATCCAGTCCGCAGCAGAGTCCGCCGGAGCCCCCGGCGCCACCTTCCGGCAGGTTGCCGGTGAGTGGTTCCTTTCCAAGGAGCAGCGGGTCAAGGAGTCCACCATGGTCAAATACCGCAACCTTCTGGCCGGGTATCTTTTGCCGGCACTGGGGGACAAGCCCATCTCCCAGATGGACTACCACTGCCTGGACCAGCTGTGCAACACCCTGCTCACCCAGGGCGGCAAGGCAAAGCGGGGCCTTTCCCCCAAGACGGTGTCCGACGTCCTGGCCCTGCTCCATAACATTCTGCAATATTCGGCCGACCGGGGAAATCCGCCGCCTTTGGGGGGACGCTCCATCACCATCAAGCGGGAGCACCGGGAAATGCGGGTGCTGAGCAAAACCGAACAGCAGGCGCTGTGCCGGTATCTGTTTGACTCCCGGGACAGCCGGGACCTGGGGGTGTTGATCTGCCTGTTCACCGGGCTGCGGGTCGGGGAGATCTGTGCCCTGAAGTGGGGGGATTTTTCCTTTCCCGACAAGACGCTGTTCATCCATCAGGCCATGCAGCGCATCCAGATTTCCCAGCCGACCGGCGGGCACAAGACCAAGATCGTGATTTCCACCCCCAAGAGCGAGTGCTCCATCCGGACCATCCCGCTGCCGGACCCGTTGCTGCCGCTGCTCCGCCACTGCCGCCGGGAAGCGGACGCCTTTGTCCTGACCGGGGTGGCCGGGCATTATGTGGAACCCCGTACCATGCAGAATCATTTCAAGCGGGTCTTGAAGGAATGTGGAATTGCGGACGCCAATTTCCATAGCCTGCGGCACAGTTTTGCCTCCCGCTGTGTGGAGGTGGGCTTTGACATCAAAAGCCTGAGCGAGATCCTGGGTCACGCCAGCGTCACCATCACGATGAACCGCTATGTCCACCCCACACTGGAGCTGAAACGTGAAAATATGAACCGGTTAACCGATCTGTACGCCGTCAAATAAACCGTCAAAAGCCCGCCGGACAAGGCATGGAAAGCCTGTCCGGCGGGCTTTTTTCACAGAGTACAATACTCCACGAAATTCCGTCATTATTTTATCGTTGTTTCATCGAATTTTTGCCTTTTGTTTTCCCAAAAAAGGGAATACGTCCTTTTCTTAAAATAAAATATTTTTTAGTGTTGTTCCGTCAAAAAAGGCAGAGGGCCTTGATGTCTGCCATCAAAGCCCTCTGCCTTTTCTGTGTCGTCAGAGATGCTCAAATTCCCACGTTGCCGCTGTTGACCCCGTCGTTGGCGGCGTCCAGGGGCAGCCAGTCCATGACCTGCTTGATCTGGCTGTCCCAGAAATCCCACTCGTGGGCGCCGGGGGCCTCCCGGTAGGTCAGGTCAAAGCCGTCCTTTTTCAGCCGCTGGGCCAGGCTGCGGTTGAGGGGCAGCAGGCCGTCGTCGGTGCCGCAGGCCATGTAGACCTTGGGCTGGTCCTGGGTCTTGCCGGCCAGGCCGTCCGCCAGGGCGTAGAGGTCCTTGTCGCTGCCGGGCACCTTGTCCAGCGGGCCGAACAGCCCTTCCATGTAGGCCTTGCTCTGCATGATGTTGTCGGCGTTGTCCTGGTAGGTGTCCAGCATGGCGGTGACGTTGGCGGTGGACAGGGCCACGATCCGGCCAAAGGTGTCGTGGTATTTCATCCCGTTGCGCAGGGCGCCGTAACCGCCCATGGACAGCCCGCCGATGAAGGTGTCCTCCCGCTTGCGGGAGAGGGGGAACATCCGCCGGGTGATCTCGACCAGTTCCTCCCCGATGAATTTGCCGTAATAGTCAAAGGTGTTGGGCTGGTCCACATAGAACCGGTTGTCCCCCGAGGGCATGACCACCGCCAGATCCCGCTCCTGGGCCCAGCGGATGACCCGGGTGCGGGTGACCCAGTCTTCGTAGTTGCCAAAGATGCCGTGGAGCAGATAGAGGGTGGGGTAGCTGCGCTCGGGGCGGGTTTTGCCCCAGTCAAACTTGTCCACCGGCAGAATCACGTTGAGCGGCACGGTGCGCAGGAGGGTGTAGGAGGTAAAATTAACCTGAATCAAAGCCATGGAACAGCACTCCTCTCGATATTTTGCTTTCATTGTAACGCCAAAAAGCCGGAGCTGCAAGCCCCAGCTTTTGGCCAGAATGATGGAAGTTTGGAAATCAGAGAACAATGGCGTTGACCGCTTCGATCAGGTCCACCACCGCCGACCGCTCCACCAGGCAGACGGGGCTGCCGTCCACCACCGCCAGGCAGGTTTCGCCGTCGTAGCGGTAGAGCCGGATGACCACCTGGGGGAAGGTCTCGTTGTCCAGCGAGACGGTGAAGGAGATCTCCTCCTTCTGGGCGGGGGTCTCGTCGGTGAACTCGGTGGCGGTCAGCCCCTCCAGGGCATCCTGCAGGTCCTCGGTGTCCAGCTCCTCCTCATTATAAAGGAAGGTGCGGTCCTCCCCCGAGCCCTTGGTGGTGATGGTGTAGGTCTGGCCCTCCAGGGTGACTTCCAGGCCGGTGATGTCGGCAAAGTCGGCCCACAGCACCTCCTGATGGCGCAGGTCGTCGTAGCGGGCGGCCATCAGGGCCTCGTACTCGCTGCCGGTGATCTGGTAGAGAATGGGGGAATCGTTCACCCGCAGATAGGCGGTGATCTCCTCCTCGTCCTCCTCATCCTCTTCGTCGGTTTCCTCCGCCTCCTCGGGGGTGGCGGTGCGCTCGTCGGGGTCCCGGCTGACCCGCAGGGTGAAGGTGGCGGGGGTTTCGGCGGTCTCGGCGGTGGCGTCCTCCTCCCCTTCCTCCGGCTCATCGGTGTAGCGGATGGTGAGGGTCAGCTCGGGCTGGTCCAGGCCGCAGTCGGCAATCTCCTCCTCGGTGGCGTTGTAGCTCACATAGTCGGTCAGGTCCAGGCCGCTGATCTCGTCCAGATAGTCCTGGACCAGGTCGGTGTCCAGCGGGGACAGGCTGTCCCCCTCCTGCTTGAAGTAGAGGTCCTCGCTGCTGTAACTGGCGTTGCTGTCCTCCTCATAGACGGCGGTGTAGTTGTCCACCCCGGCCACCTGGATGCTCTCCACGCTGTCAAAGGCGGGGGTCTCGTCGTTGTCGATCATCTCGCTCAGGGGGATGTCGAAGTCCTCCAGGGGGTCATCCTCCACCAGGTAGACGTTGCCGTCCCCGATGGAGAGATACCGCTGGGAATCCATCGTGCTGTAATCCCCCAGGGTGATCTGGTAGGCGGTGTCCCCCGCCGTGATGTCGATGGTGCAGACCGGGTCATCCAGCCCGTACTGGGCGTAGTCGGTGACATCCTCGATGATGAAGGCGGCGCCCAGGGCCTGGAAGTCCTCCAGCAGGGCCTGGACCTTCTCCTCGTCCACCGGGAAGGCGCTGTCCTCGTCATAGAGCCAGCTGCCGTCCTTGTGGAAGGCCAGGCTCTCCCCGTCGCAGCTCCAGGAGAGGCTGTCCACCGTGTCGGGGTCCAGCTCCAGCACCACCTCGTCGGTGTTGCTGATCCGCTCCTGCTCGGCCTGGTAGCGGGTGACGGCGAAGGCCGCGGCGCAGACCACCGCCAGCACCCCCAGCAAAAGATAGATGCGTTTAGCCCGCTGCATTCTGTTCCCTCCTTCTGTTCCAGATCACAAAGATGCCGATGGCCAGATACCCCAGGGGGAAGACCCCGATCATGACCGTCCTGAGCAGCGACGCGGTGGAACTGCTGATGCTGAGATAGTTGTAGTTGATCGATTTGCTGCGGATGGCCATGGCTTCGGTCTCTCCGATGAGGGAGGACAGGCCGTTCATGGCCAGGTCCACGTTGGCGCCTGAGGACCAGGCGTTGTACATATCCTCCAGGAAGACTGAGGAGGAGAACCAGAGGATCTGCCCCTCGTTGCCGCAGTCGATGGAGCCCGCCACCGCAAAAGGACCGTCGATGTCCCCGTCCTCCTTCTCGTAGGTGTCCAGGTCATAGCCGGCCACCTTGCTGAAGGAAAGCTCGGAGGTGCTGAGCAGGGTGGTGACCGAACTGCTGTCCTCCGGCACCGTCAGGCCCTGGGCGATGGGCAGCACCGGATAGTAGTTCTCCTCGATCAGCGAGTCGGTGATCTCGCTGGAGGCCATCTCGGGCAGCAGGACGTAGGGCTGGTAGGTGTAGCTCTCCCGGTTTTCCTCCACCACGATGCCGTCGTTGGCGGTGACGCCGTAGTCGGAGAGCAGGCTTTCCAGGTTGTCCAGCGAGGCGTCCTCCGCCGGGCCGGCCACCACCATCAGCCGGCCGCCGCCGGCGGCGTACTCGGCCAGCATCTCCTTTTCCTCGGTGGAGATGTCGGAGGTGGGGGCGTAGATCATCAGGCAGGCGGCGTCCTCGGGGATCTCATCCACCGTCAGCAGCGAGAGGGTGTTGATCTCGATGTTCTCCTTCTCGATCTGGTCCTGGAAGGTGGCGGGCAGTTCCGCCTCCCCGTGGCCCTCCAGGACGTAGAGCTGGGGCAGCTCGTCGGTGACCACATAGTCGATGGCCGAGGTGATGGCCCCGAAGACATAGGCGGTGAAGGAATGGAAATAGTTGCGCAGCTCGTGTTTCAGTACCGCTGTCATTGTTTGGCGGCCTCCTTTCCGCCCTTGGGGGCTTTGCCGGCGGGGTCCGCCTCGGTGAGTTCCAGGAAGATGTCCTCCAGGCTGGCCCGCTTGAGGGTCATTTCCAACAGGGCCAGGTGCTTGTTGGCAAAGGCGAAGAAGATCCGCCGGGACACCTCATAGATGTCGGGGCTGTCGGTGCGCAGCTCGGCGGTGACCCGGCCCCCCTCCTGCTCCGAGAGGACCACCTCGGTGATGTG
Source organism: uncultured Gemmiger sp. (assembly GCA_944382835.1). Lineage (GTDB taxonomy): Bacteria > Bacillota > Clostridia > Oscillospirales > Ruminococcaceae > Gemmiger. The sequence goes on along the minus strand of CALWNP010000016.1, from coordinate 23,097 downwards.
GGGGATGGCGCTGAGCAGCTGGCGGACCATCCCCACCCCGGCCTCGGCGGTGAAGACGATCTGGCTGCCCGAGAGCAAGCTCTGTTCCAGCCGGTCGGGGTTGTCGAAGGCCAGCAGCTTGCCGTGGGCGATGATGAGGATTTTTTCGCAGATGGCCTGCACCTCGGAGAGGATGTGGGAGCTGAAGATGACGGTGTGCTCCTGCCCCAGCTCCTTGATCAGGTCCCGGATCTCGATGATCTGGATGGGGTCCAGCCCCACGGTGGGCTCGTCCAGGATGATGACCTTGGGGTTGCCCAGCAGCGCCTGGGCAATGCCCACCCGCTGCTTGTAGCCCTTGGACAGCGCCGCAATCCGCCGGTGCTGCACCCCGCCGATGCCCACCCGGTCCACCACCCGGCGGATCTGCTGGTCCAGGGCGGCGCCGTGCAGCCCCTTGGCCTCCCCCACAAACCGCAGGTATTCCACCGGGGTCTCGTTGAGATAGAGGGGCGGCTGTTCGGGCAGATAGCCGATCATCGCCTTGGCCTTGCGGGGCTGCTCAAAGATGTCGCAGCCCCCCACCTGCACATGGCCCGAGGTGGCGGACAGGCAGCCGGTCATGATGTTCATGGTGGTGGTCTTGCCCGCCCCGTTGGGGCCCAGGGAGCCGTAGACATGCCCCTCCTCAATCTCAAAGGACAGGTCGCTCACCGCCCGGAACGTGCCGTAATATTTGGTCAGGTGCTCTACTTTGATCATTGCGCAACCTCCTTGCCCCCGTGGGGACAGCATCCGGGGCGCGCTGCCCCGTCCTGGCCAGTATACTCTGCCCGCCTAAAGCGGCGCTAAAGAAAGGCCCCGGTTTCCGGCCAAAGGGGCAGCAAAAAGCGGACGGCGCCAAAGCGCCGTCCGCCGGAAAAGGTTTATCTGAGGTCCGCCCGGAAGCCGATGATCCCCGCCCGCTTGTAGGCCGAGATGCTGCCCCGGTGGTTGCGGGCGATGGAGCGGGCGATGGACAGCCCCACCCCGAAGCTGCCCGAGAAGGTGCGAGCCTTGTCCGCCCGGTAGAACCGGTCAAAGAGCCGGTCCAGGGCCAGAGCGTCCACCCCGGCATAGCTGTTCTCCACCGTGAGCACCGGATGGCGGCGGCGGAACAGCCGCACCGCAATCTGCCCGCCGGGGTCGCAGTATTTCACCGCGTTGTCCAGCAGGATGGCAAGCAGCCGGCGGATCAGCGCCTCGTCCCCGGTGTAGCGCAGCCCCGGCTGGATCTCCACCGAAAAGCCCAGCCCCCGCCCGGCGGCCAGCGGCCCGAACTCCGAGACGGTGTCCGCCGCCGCGGCGCTCAGGTCAAACTCGGCGGCCTCCACCGGGGGGCGGGCCTCGTCCATCCGGCTCAGGGTCACCAGCTGGTTGATCAGCAGCCCCATCCGCTCCCCCTCGCTGCGGATGTCGTCCAGCCATTCGTTTTGGCCCAGCTCGGCCTCCACGATGTCCAGGTTGGAGAGGATCAGGGTCAGGGGGGTCTTGAGCTCGTGGTTGGCGTCGGTGATGAACTGCTTTTGTTTTTCGTAGCTCTCGGCCACCGGCCGCACCACCCGCTTGGAGATCAGCACCGTGAGGGTGACGATGAGCACCGCACTGCCCAGCAGCACCAGAAAGGCGGTGAAGAGCAGCCGCCCGGTCATGGCCCGGTTCATGCTGCCGTTGACAAAGACCAGGGTGGCCCCGGTGTCGGTGCGCAGCACCCGGTAGCGGTAGTCGGCAATCCAGCCCCGCTCCCGCCCCGAGGCCGCCGCCTGGGACGCATACTGGCGGACCTGGTCCTCGGTGAGAGAGGAGATGGCGTCGATGTTCACCCGGGTGATCCGGTCGGCCCCGTCCATCCAGACGGTGAAGAACCGGGTGCTGAACCGGGTTTCGGCGTCGATGCCGCTGTCGTAGGGCAGGCCCCGGCCCGGCCCGGCCTGGGCTGGGTCAAAGGGCGGGAAGACCCCGTCGTTGGAGGCGATGGCGTCGGTGAGGGTGTCCATGGTGCGGGCGGCCTGCACCTGGCTGAAGACCGCCAGCAGCAGAAAGATCCCCGCAAAGACCGCCACCACCGACAGGGTGCTGACCAGGATGAACTTTTTCTGCAGGGCGGCGATCATGGCTTTACCTCCAGCAGGTAGCCGGCGTTGCGGACAAAGCGGATGTCCAGCGGGGCGCCCAGGGCGTTGATCTTTTTGCGCAGGTTGGAGATGTGCACCCAGACCACACTGGTGTCCACCGTGGCGTCCCAGCCCCAGAGGTGGGTGATGAACCGCTCGGTGGGGATGATGGTGCCGGGGGCCTGCATGAGCATCTCGAGAATCTGGAACTCCTTGCCGCTGAGGGCCTGCAGACGCTCCCCGCAGCCCAGCTGGTAGGTGGAGCGGTTGAGGGTGACCCGCCCCAGCACCAGCAGGTCGGGCAGGTAGGTGTCCTTGCGGCGCAGCATCGCCCGCACCCGGGCCAGCAGCTCGGCGGTGGAGAAGGGCTTGGGCAGGTAGTCGTCCGCCCCGGCGTCCAGCCCCTCCACCCGCTGGGCCACCTCGGTGCGGGCGGTGAGAAAGAGGGCCGGGGTGGTGATCCCCTGCCCCCGCAGGGTGCGCAGCACCTCGATGCCGTCCAGCCCCGGCATCATGATGTCCAGCACCAGGCCGTCATACTCGGTGGTCTGGGCATAGAGCAGGGCGTCCCGGCCGTTGGTCACCCCGTCGGCGCTGAACTTGTTGGCCGCAAAGATGTGCAGCAGGGATTTGAGCAGTCTGGGATCGTCCTCGGCAATCAGAAGCCGCATGGTCTCACCTCCGGTTTTTGCCCCCATCCTACCACACCGGCCTAAAGGCAGGCTAAAGCGGCGGCAGCAGGACAGGAAGCCTTCTTTTTTGCAGCAATTTTTCGGTTTTTTTGCCGCAAATCATCTTGCAGCGACAGAAATGGTGTTATATAGTATAAAGGATATCAAGCGCGACGGTCAAACGCAAGGGTCTGCCCCATCTTTAGCGGCAGTTTAGCGCCCTGTGCTATCCTTCAGCCACGGCGGTGCCGCGGCCCGTCGTGCCACCACTGCAAGGAGGATCGCCCCTTTGGCTTCACTGTTGTATGAAATCCTGATCTGTTTTCTGGCCGGGGCCGGGGCCGGGCTGGGCACCGGTTTTGCCGGGATGAGCGCCGCCACCGTCATCACCCCCATGCTGGTCACCTTTCTGGGCCTGCCCGCCTACGACGCCATTGGCATCGCCCTGGCCAGCGACGTGCTGGCCAGCGCCGCCAGCGCCCGCACCTACGCCAAGAACGGCTCCATCGACATCCGCAACGGCTTTGTGATGATGTGCGGGGTGCTGGTGATGACCCTGGTGGGCAGCTGGCTGTCCACCTTTGTGCCCAACACCACCCTGGGGGGCTTTTCGGTGACCATGACCCTGATCCTGGGGCTGCGGTTCCTCTTCTTCCCGGTGACCTCCACCCGGCAGATCCTGCAGGGGGGCAGCCGGGCGGTGCGGATCGCCAAGGGGGCGGCGGGCGGCGCCATCATCGGGCTGATCTGCGGCTTTTTCGGGGCCGGCGGCGGCATGATGATGCTGCTGGTGCTGACCGCCGTGCTGGGCTATGAGCTGAAAACCGCGGTGGGCACCAGCGTCTTTGTGATGACCTTCTCGGCCCTGACCGGGGCGGTGAGCCACTTTGCCCTGGGGCATCCGCCCCGGATGGATCTGCTGGTCCTCTGCGTGATCTTCACCCTGGTCTGGGCCCAGATCGCCGCCCGGATCGCCACCGGGGCGGACGCCAAGCTGCTCAACCGGCTCACCGGCATCATCCTCACCGGGCTGGGCATCGTGCTGGTGGTGATCTCCTGGCTGTAACATCAAGGAAGAGGGAAAGAAAAATGAAGCTGAAACATCGCAAACGGCTGATTGCGGGGATTGTGGTGGGTCTGGCCCTGCTGGTGGTGCTGGCGCTGGCCATCGTCATGCTGGTGTCCAAGGCTTTCACCGCCCAGGAGCATGTGGTGCGCACCGACTGGTCCTTTGAGACCGGCAGCCTGTTGGAAGAGATGGACGAGTGGCAGGTGGACGTGAACGAGGCCCCCCTGGGGGAGGGGCTGCGGGCGGTGCAGCTGGTGCCCCAGGACCTGGAGGAGGAGGGCTTCACCTTCTATGACACCCAGGTGCAGCAGCGGCTGGCCAACACCCTGGAAAGCCTGAAGACCGAGGGGATGCAGTGGACCGCCACCACCCCGCTGGCGGTGCTGAACCCCTTTGGCACCGGCAGCAACGGGCTCTACCTCTACTTCACCACCGACCAGCCCACCCGGGTCAGCTACACCGTCCAGGTGCCGCACTCCGACATCCCCGACTTTACCGCCGACGCGGCGGACAGCTCGGGGCAGGACTTCACCCGCATCCATGAGTTCCAGCTCATCGGGCTGGTGCCCGGCGAGACCAACCGGGTAACCATGACCATGACCGGCAGCTGGGGCAACACCCGCCAGGTGGTCAGCTTCACGGTGGAGATGCCCGAGACCAGTTCGGGCTACGCCACCCGGCTGGAGGTCACCGACGGCAGCTCGGACCAGCCCCAGGACGAGGGGCTTTTTGCCATGATGCGGGTCAACGGCACCCTGGGCTACGGCTTTTTCTACGACAACGCCGGGGTGCTGCGGTACGAGATGGTGCTGGAGGGCTTCGGGCTGGACCGCATCCTCTTTGACGGGGACGAGATCATCACCTGTGCCTCCTCCTCCAAGCTGGCCCGGATCAACGGCCTGGGCGAGGTGACCCAGGTCTATGACCTGGGCGGCTACGATCTCCACCACGACATCGGCTTCGGCGCCGACGGGGAGGTGCTGGCCCTGGCCGAGGAGGTGGGGAGCCAGACGGTGGAGGACCGGCTGCTCTCCATCGACCTGGAAAGCGGCGCCGTGACCCAGCTGCTGGATTTCAGCCAGCTGATGGCCCCCTACTTTGAGATGACCCGCCCGGTGGGCGCCACCGACGACTTCTTCTGGCAGGCCGGGGAGTGGGACTGGATTCACCTGAACAGCCTGCAGTACCTGCCCGAGGAGGACAGCCTGATCGTCTCCTCCCGGGAGACCTCCACCATCATCAAGGTGGCCGACCTGCACGGCCAGCCCACTGTGGACTGGCTGGCCGGGGATGACCGGTTCTGGGCCGACACCCCCTACGCCGACCTCTGCCTGACCGCCGAGGGGGACTTTGTGCCCCAGTACGGCCAGCACTGTGTGGAGTTTCTGCGGGACGGGGAGGAAGAGGGGGTCTACTACCTCTCCTTCTTCAACAACAACTACTGGTCGCTGAACAGCCGGGACGATTTCTCCATGGAGGTGGCCGACAGCGTGGGCACCGACCTCTACGGCTCGGAGGAGGACCACAGCCAGGTCTATGTCTACCGCATCGACGAGAACAACCGCACCTTCTCGTTGGCCGAGAGCTTTGATGTGCCCTACTCCAGCATCGTCTCCAACGGGTCTCTCTGCCCCGGCGGCAGCAACTGGGTGGTGAACAGCGGCATCTCGATGGTCTTCGGGGAGTACGATGCCACCGGCACCCTGATCCGCCAGTACGCCTACGAGTGCACCATGCAGAACTACCGCACCTTCAAATATGACATGAGCATCTGGTTCGCCTGAGCCGGATGGCTGCAACGCCCCGCAGGGCGGCCCGGTGGCCCTCTGCGGGGCGTTTTTGCGTCCGGGGGGTGAACTTTCGCCGGCGGGGGCGCTACCTTCCCTTCCGAAAGGCCCCGCCGCTTGCGCCCGGTGCGGCCTTCATGCTATACTCAACACAACAAGGCCGCCCCACCCGGCGCGGCCACCGCCTGCAAAGGAGGCACACCCATGAAACGCATCTATTTTACCGCGGTTCCGCTGGAGAGCAACTTCCTCCTGGAACCCCAGCCCCTCCACCCGGTGAACTTCTCCCTGAACACCGCCATGACCCAAAGCGCCTACCCCATCCTGCCGGTGATTGACGCCACCCTGGCCCCCGGCGACGAGGGGATTGTGGTGGCGGTGCGCCAGCAGAACAGCCCCCGCAACCAGAACATGGAGATTTTGCGCCGGGAGCTGGAGGCCCTGCCCCGCCGCAACTGGACGCTGCGGGAGCTGGTTGTGCCCGAGAGCCAGCAGAAGGACCTGCTGCTGGACCTGTTTGCCCGGCTCATCGACTGCATGGAGGACGACGCCTGCTACTACGCCTGCATGACCTTTGGCACCAAGACCTTCCCGGTGGTGCTCTTCAGCGCCCTGTCCTACGCCGACAAGATCTGCCGCAACACCCAGATCGGGGGGATCTACTACCGGGAGATCCTGCGCAGCCAGGGCCAGAACCGCACCGCCAACCTCTATGATGTCACCGCCCTCTTCACCCTCAACGCCCTGGTGGACCTGGTGGCGGGGATGGAGGGCAGCGACAAGGACAAGATGATCCGGCAGATGCTGGAGCTGTGACGGAGGACGGCCATGGAACAGGAGATTTCCCGGCAGCGCGCCGCCTTGCAGCAGCAGATCAACGGCCATCCCCTGCTGGCCCTGCCGCCCCAGCAGCGGCAGGACCAGCGGCTGCGGCTGGAACTGATGCGGCTGGTGCTGCGGTATTTTGCCTTTGACAAGCAGCTGGAGCGGGACACCCGGAACCCCGACAGCGCCCTGCTGAAAAACGAGGAGAGCCTGCGCCGGGCCCAGTACGACCCGGCCAGCCGCGGCCGCCAGTATGACAACCTGGCCTTCATGAACGCCATCTGCGAGGCCATGGCCCGGTATGACGGGGAGAAGGGGGTGCCCTTTCTCTCCTACTTTCAGCTGCTCTACCGCCAGAAGCTGGTCCGCGAGGCCCGGCAGAGCGTGGCGGTGCAGGAGCAGAAGGCCTTTGGCCCGCTGAAAAAGCGGGATATGGAGCTGCTGAAAAAGCTCAACGCCTTTCTGCTGCGCCGCCATTCCCCCCATGCCGCCGAGAACCTGCCCGCCGGGCTCTGCGCCTCGCTGGCCGCCGAGCTGGGGGTCACCGAATCGGCGCTGCGCCAGCTGCTGGCGGTGGTGCGGATGGCCAACACCATCGCCCCCCGCCCCGCCGAGGAGGGGGAGGAGGAGGAACTGCCCGCCCCCGATCCCCAGTCGGAGGGGTTTGTCCGGGCGGTGGAGCTGGCCCAGCAGCTGAGCGATCTGCTGGACCGGCTTTGCGAGACCGAGCAAAAGGAGTACGCCCGGCTGTTTCTGACCAACGACCTGCTCCGCCCCCTGAAGGAGGAGGAGCTCACCGACGATGTGGGCTACGCCCGGCTGCTGCTGCGCCACGAGGCGGCGCTCTTCCGGGCGGTCTTTGCCCTGCCCTACCTCTGCTTTGTCTACTGTCCGCCCCCGCAGCCGGACAGCATCCGCAACCTCATTGCGGGCAAGCTGCGGCTGCCGCTGCGGGACAGCTCCATCGCGGCCTACAAACAGGTGGGCGCTCCCGCCGTCTCGATGGCCCACCGCCGGTTCCAGAAGCTGCAGCAAACCCTGCGCCGCCAGATGCTGGAACAGGAATAACCCCCACAACAGCAAAAGAGGAGACAGACCCCCTTGCGGGAAGTTCTGTCTCCTCTTTGTTTTTGCTGAAATTGTGCGGGAGCCTTATTCTGCCGGCTCGATGGTGCACTGGAAGGGCTCCAGGGTGCGGCCGCGGTAGTCCGCCGGACCGGCGTTGTGGTTCATGACCATCCGGATGCGGTCCTTGCCGCTGCCGCGGTACACCACCTCCACCCCGGGGGCGGTCTTCTCCCCGGCAATGCCCTGCCGGGTGCAGATCTCCTCCAGCAGACGGGCCAGCAGGGGCTGGTCCACCCCGCAGCCCAGGTAGTAGACCCAGCCCTTCTGCTGGGCCTTGCGGGTGAGGGCTGCGTACTCCCCGTAGAAGGGGTCCCGGTAGCGCAGCAGCACCTGGGCATCCGAGCAGAGCAGCATATCCCGGAAGATGCCGCCCTGGCCCTGGGCGCCGGACCAGTCCCCTTCCCCACCCAGGGGGAAGTCCTGGCCCTCCTGCAGGCTCTCGGTCTCGGCTACACAGACCCCTGCGAAGTCGTCAAAGTCCAGGGGCAGCTGTTTGCCCAGCACCAGGTTGTTGTCCAGATCCTTGACAAAGTCCCGGTAGGTGAGCAGCGCGATGCCGCCCTGCTGCACAAAGTCCTTCAGCCGCTGCTGCAGCCGGGGATCGGTGACGATCATCTGGGGCAGGATCACCACCTTGTAGCCGGAGAAATCGGCCCGGGCGGGGATCACATCCACCGGAATGTTGCGGTCGTAGAAGAATTTGTGGTACTTCTTCATCTCCCCTTCGCAGTCCAGGGTCAGGCTCTGGCGCTGGATGCGGAAGGCCGCCAGCGAGTCATAGTCGTAGAGGATGGCCACCTGGCTGGTGATGGGGCTGGCCAGCTGGGGGGCGTAGGGGCGGATCTCCCGGAAGAAGCTCTGCACCTCGTAGTATTTCCGCCGCTTGACGTTGTCGGCGTCCAGGATGCCGTAGCAGAACTGCTCGGCGCCCTTGGTGGCACCGCGGTAGCGGAAGAAGAAGAGGGATTCACAGCCCCGGGCCATGCCCTGGCAGGCCCACATCTTGGCCTGGTTGGGCCGGGGGGAGAAGCCGGTGACATCGTGGCCCTGGGCCCCCATGATGGCCTCGGTGATCCAGAAGTTCTGCCGGCGCAGGCCCCGGATGTAGTCCAGCCCGAAGGCGATCTCGTTGGGGGCCAGGGGCTCCCGCTGACCACCCCAGACCGGGTAGTTGTTGTAGGCCACCACCGTCAGGGGTTCGGCCACCCGGGAGTAGTCCACATGTTTGGACAGCCCGCCGCCGGGGAAGTCGTGCAGGATCACCGCCCCGGGCAGAATCTCCCGCAGCAGGTCGCACTGGAACTGGGCGAATTTCCGGATGCTCTCGCTGCGGAACCGCTCCCAGTCCAGCCGCAGGGCCGGGTTGTGGGTGGTGATGGTCCGGGCGGGCAGGGGGATCTCGTCAAAGTCGTTGTACTCCTGGCTCCAGAAGGTGGTGCCGTAGGTGCGGTTGAGCGCCTCGATGTCCCCGTTGAATTTCCGGCGCAGATAGTCCTGGAAGGCTGCCCGGCACTGGGGGCAGTAGCAGATGTCGCTGTCCTCATGGCCCAGCTCGTTGTCAATCTGCCAGGCCACGATGGCAGGCTCGTCCTTGTAGTGCTGGGCCTGGGCCCGGATGATCCGCTCGGAATAGGCGTACATCGCCTTGCTGTTGAAGCAGTAGACATGCCGCCCGCCGAAGGAGCGGGGGCTGCCGTCCTCAAACCGGGAGAGGATCTCGGGGTGCTTTTTGGCCAGCCAGGCCGGGATGGTGGCGGTGGGGGTGCCCATGACCACCTGCAGGCCCCGGGCCTTCGCCCGCTGGATCACATGGTCAAAGAGGGAGAAGTCGAACTGACCCTCGGTCTTTTCCATGATGTGCCAGCCAAATTCGCCGATGCGGATGGCATTGCAGCCCAGGTCCAGGATGGTGTCCAGGTCCTGCTCCAGCATGCCGGGTTCCCACTGTTCGGGATAATAGTCTACGCCAAGATACATAACGGTTCCTCTTGTTTTGTTGTTGATTTACTGTACTTCGGCAGTGCGTTTTTCCTTCAGCTGCTTGGCCACGTCCTCCAGGACGCTGCCGTCCAGCTTGTAGCCGCCCACATAGATCACAAAGGCCAGCACGGTGATGACCGAAGGAATCACACCCATCAGGACCCGCAGGCCCATGATGGTGCCGGCGCTCTGGGGCACATTCTCCACATAGCCGAAGATGGTCAGGCCCACGCCGATGAGCCAGCCGGCCACGGCGGAAGCGGTCTTGACCAGCAGGGTCTGGAAGGAGGCCACAATGCTCTCGTTGCGGGTGCCCAGCTTGACCTCGCCGTAGTCGATGACGTCGGCCAGCATGACGGTGGTGGCGCCCAGGGTCAGGCCGGAGCCGAACTTATAGAACAGGCCGCAGACGATGGTGAGGGGGATGTTCTCGGGGGCCACCACACCCACCGCCAGCAGGCCCAGCAGACCCACGGCCGGGGTGAAGCTGGCCACCGCAAAGACCGCCTTCTTGGACATGAAGCGGGAGAAGAGGGGGAAGAAGAACAGCGCGATCATCTCGGCCAGCGAAGCCGCGGTGGTGAAGTAGGGGAACAGGCCGTCGTCCATGGTGACGTACTTGAAGTAATACAGGGCCATACCGCCGGCCAGCTGGACAACCAGGTTGTAGGCCAGCACCACGCCGATGTAGACCTTGAGCTGATCGTTGCCGGTGATGACGTGGATGGCGTATTTCAGAGAGGTGCGCTGGGTCTTTTTGCTGGTGGCAGCTTCCATGCTGCTGCGGTCGCGGGAGAAGAGGACGGTGACCAGCAGGGTGACCACAAAGATCACGGCCACCACCACAGAGGTGCCGGCATAGCCCTTGGCCTCATCGCCCTTGCCCAGGAAGTTGATCATGGCCAGACCGAAGGCGCCCACCAGCAGCCAGGCAGAGCTGGCGAAGATGCGGGGAATGACCGACATGGAGTCCCGCTCCTCCTTGGTGGAGAACATGGAGGGCAGCATGGACCAGTACGGGATGTCCAGAACGGTGTAGGTCATGCCCCAGAGGATGTACATGACCGAGTAGTAGGCGTACTGGGCAAAGCCGGCAAGATTCGGGCCCCGGAACAACAGCACCAGAATCACCGCATTGAGAAGGGTGCCGATGAGAATCCAGGGACGGAATTTGCCCCAGCGGGTGCGGGTGTTGTCCACGATGAAGCCCATCATGGGGTCATTCACCGCGTCCCAGACACGGGCCACCAGGAACAGGTTGCCGACAAACAGCGGCGCCAGGCCGATGGTGTCGGTGAGGTAGATGGTCAGATAGGTGCTGATCATGGCGTAACACAGGTCCTTGCCCAGGCCGCCTACGCCGAAACAGAGTTTCCTTCCCATTGATAATTGCATGATTCGTGATACCTCCATCCATTCTTACAAACCAACTGACGATTCATTTTTTTTCAAACTGCACCAGCGCGCTGGCGTAATCGCCGCTCAGACGCAGGGGCAATCCGTGACCCATGAGATAGCTTCCGCTCTTGGTGATGTCCCCCTGGGCGATGTGGAGGGTGTACTGTTCGTTCTCCTCCAGCCCCCGCAGCCGGATGGTGGTGCCCCGGTGGCCCACCTTGCTCTGGGGCAGGAAGGCGAAGAGCACCCCCTTGTCCCCGTTGAGATATTCGTAGAGGAAATACCGGTCGGCGCTGGGGTTGTCCAGCCGGTAGAAGGTTCCTTCCTGGATGATGGGCCGGATTTCCTTGTACTGGCGGATCATCTTCTGGGACAGCTCTACCTCCTCGGGGGTGAACTTGAGGATGTTGCAGCCGATGCCCAGGCTGCCCATCATGGCGCTGTGGAAGCGGAAGGTCAGGGGAATCACCCGGCCCGAGAGGAAGTTGGGGCAGTCGGTAACCCAGGCCCGCATGGCCTTGATGGGATAGATCCGGGAATAGGCATCCTGGATGTAGAGCCGGTCGTAGGCGTCGGTGTTGTCGCTGGTCCAGAAGTCGTCGAAGATGCCCAGGATGCCGTAGTCAATCCGGCCGCCGCCCGAGGCGCAGGCCTCAAAGAGGACCTTGGGATGCTTCTTTTTCAGCTCGGTGACGATGCCGTAGATCACCTGGATGTGCTGGTACCAGATGTCCCGCTGGGGGCCGGTCTGAGAGATGGGGCGGTTGGCGTCCCACTTGATGTAGTCGATGTCATACCGGGTGAGCAGGTTGTCCAGCATGTTGTAGATGAATTCCCGCACCTCCGGCTTGGTGACGTTGAGGACATACTGCACCCGGGAGGTATCGCTGACCCGGGTCTCGTAGTGGTAGATCCAGTCGGGGTGATCCTGGTAGAGCTGGGCTTTGGGGTTGACCATCTCGGGCTCCACCCAGAGGCCGAACATCATTCCCAGGTCCTTCACCGCGGTGATGAGCTCCTCCAGCCCGTTGGGGAACTTGCCCTCGTTGACGTACCAGTCCCCCAGGCCGTTCTGGATGCTGTGCCGCTCCCCGAACCAGCCGTCGTCCAGCACAAAGAGCTCGGCGCCCAGCTCGCTGGCCTTCTGGGCCAGCTTGATCTGGTCCTGGCAGTTCACATGGAACTCGGTGGCCTCCCAGGAGTTGTAGAGCACCGGCCGCAGCCCCTTGCGCATCAGATGGTCCAGGGCAAAGCGGTGGAGGTTGTGAGACATGGTCTCAAAGCCGGTGGCGGAGTAGCCGCAGAGGACGCCGGGGGCCTTCAAACTCTGCCCCGGGTCCAGCTGGAGCAGGCAGTCGTGGGGGTTGATCCCCATCTGCACCAGGGTCTCGCCGTAGGGGGTCTGCTCCACCACACCGCTGAAGTTGCCGGTCAGCCGCAGCGCCCCGAAGAAGACCTCGCCGGTGGTCTCGGTGGCGTCCCGGTCCAGCACAAAGTAGGGGTTGTGGTTGTGGCTGGAGGTGCCCCGCCGGTTCTCGATGAGGATTTTGCCGTAGCTCACCCGCTGGGTGAACCGCTGTTCCTCGGCCCCCCAGTGGCCGTGGACGTTGGAGAAATTCAGGTTTTCGTAGGGGATGTGGAACTGGGCGCTGTGCAGCTGCTCGATCTGCAGCGGCTCCTCCATCTCATTTTTCAGCACCACGCTGCGCTCCATCAGGTCGTACCGGGGGTAGACCTTGTAGTGGAGGTCGATGCAGAGGGCGTAGTGCTCGTCCTTGAGGTGGAGCACCAGTTCCTCCCAGTCCTCCCCCTCTTCCAGATCATAACCGCAGTACTGGTAGACCAGCTCCCGGGTGCCGTCGGCAAAGGTGACCTTGAGGCAGTGCTCCTTGTAGCGCAGCCCCCCGTGCACCGGGAACTCCTCGGGGGTGATCTCGAACACCGGGTCGTTGGTGGAGACCTCGGTGAGGACCGGCATCTCCAGATCCTCCGCCGAAGTCAGTTTTTTGCCCCAGTACAGGTGGCGCACCAGGCCCCGGTCGTCAATGCCGAAGGCGTAGCTGGTATTCTCGGTGCTGAGCAGGAATACCTTGTTTTTTGTCCCAAGCACAATGCTCATGGATCTTCTCTCCCCCATTTTTCTGCGGTGTTTTTACGGTTGATAGGCAACGGTTTTACGCATATTTTTCCGTTTCCAAGAAAAATGGTAACACCAGAAATTCGTTACGTCAACGATTTTACTAATATTTTTACCTTCAAAAGGAAAAGTTCGTAAATTATTTATTAAAACAAGCTCTCAGATTTATGAAAAATGCAGAAGAGAAATCTCTTCTGCATTGACTGTTTTTGATTCAATTGTAGGAATTGTTATTGATCCCGTACGCTGCCCCGCTCTTCCAGCCGGCAGGAGATAATGATCTGCTTGGGGTGGGTTTTCTTCTGCCAGAGCAGTTCCATGCAGATGGCCGCCGAGTCGGCGTTTTCTTTGAGGAAGACCTCCACCGAGTCCAGGGGCGGCTCGGCCAGGCGGGAGAGGCTGGTGTTGTTGAAGGTGATGATGCCCAAGTCCCGGGGCACCTGGTAGCCGAACTCCCGCAGTGCCCGCATCAGGCCGGGGGCCACCACGTCGCTGGCCACAAAGATCGCCCCGGGCAGCGGCCGGCCCTCGCTGAGGTACTGCCGCATGAGGGCGTAGCTGCTGGCCGAGTTCATCTCGCAGTCCAGCACCAGCGACTCGTCGAAGCAGCCTCGCTCCCGCAGGGAGTTTTTGTAGTAGTAAAACCGGGGGTCCATGGTCAGGGCCTTGGTGGGCCCGAAGGTGTAGACGCTGCCCAGATAGGCCACCCGCTCATACCCGTGGCCCCACAGGCTCTGGAGCACCTGCCGCACCGCCAGCTGGTAGTTTGGCACGATGCTGCAATACTTTTCCTCGTCGGGAGTGGAGTCCAGAAAGACCAGGTTGGGGGTATAGCCCAGAAAGTCCTGGATCTCCCCCTGGGTGAACCGGCCGATGGCCACAATGCCGTCCAGGGGCAGGTCGTCGTTTTTGACAAAATGCCCCTCTTCGTTGCGCAGCAGGGTACAGGTGCTCCAGCGGCGGTCAAAGCAGACCTCGTCCAGCACGTTTTTCAGCATCAGATAGTAGATGTCTTCCAGAAGCTGTTCCTTTTCAAACATCTGGGCAATGCCGATCCGCTTTTCCCAGATGGGGGGCTCCGTCCCCTGCTGGTGGGCCGCCTGGTACCGCTGCTGCACCGTCTGGTAGCCCAGTTCCTGGGCTGTGCGCAGCACCCGCTGCCGGGTATCGTCCATCACACTGAGGGTGGGGTCCTGGTTGAGCACCCGGGATACCGTTGCCGGGGACACCCCGGCCCGCCGGGCAATCTCTTTCAGTGTTGCCATGGCCATACTCCTATGTTTTCTCCGCCCCCTGGGGCCGGAGGTAAAATTGTGGATTTTGTTTACCAAACATTTTACCGTATTTCCTCCCCGCATACAAGACTTTGGCGGACAAAAGGGGCAAAGCGTCCAAAGGAAGACAACCCCGGAACATACAAAAGCCCCCCGGAAAATCTTCCCGGGGGGCCTTGGCGGAGCATCAGAGATTTGAACTCTGGCGGCGCTGTTAACGCCCTATCGCATTTCGAGTGCGACCTCTTCGACCTCTTGAGTAATGCTCCAAAAAATGCCGCAGGTGGCGGGGCCATCTGCGGCATATATTATATCAAAATTTCGGGGCCGCGTCAAATACTTTTCGCGGCGGGTTCAGAACAGCCGCTGGCGCTGCACCGGGCCGGGGTCAAAGGCGCTGTCCTCGTGGTGACGGCGGATGAAGACCTCCTTGGTGCGCTCGGCAGGCTTGCGGCCGTGGCTTTTGGGCACCGTGAAGAAGGTCCGGCTGATGTTGTAGTACCCCCGCAGATGCTGCACCAGATACTGGGCCACGGCGGGCAGGCAGTCGGTGTCCTGGATGTTCTCGTAGTTGTAGTCGGCGTAGCGGAAGGCCACCTCGCTGCCGCCGCAGACCAGCACAATGCCGGCCTCGTCCAGCCGCACCTCGTCCACCACCGACTGTTTGAGCCCCGAGATACCGGATTCCCGGGCCAGCTGAGCGGCGCGCTCCCGCTGGGCCATCGGCACCGACTGGGGGTCCAACGCCTCGGTGCCCCGCTGGCCGATTTCCAGCAGGATATCCCGCATCATCCGGCTTTCCAGCAGGGGGCGGATCTTTTCCCGCGCCCGGGCTTCTTCGGTTTTGGCTTGAATTTTGTGGAACAGTCCCATCCGGCGGGCTCCTTCCTGCAACAGAATCGGGTGCCCGGTTCCGGGCGAACTCCAGAATCCATTATACCACAAGACAAGGGGCTGCGCCAGAGGACCGGGCAAATTTTAGCGCCCGGCCAGCAGGATTGCCAGCACCGCCTTTTCCACATGGAGGCGGTTTTCCGCCTCGTCAAAGATCTCGGCGGCGTGGGCTTCCAGCACGTCCTCGGCGATCTCCTCCCCCCGGTGGGCGGGCAGCGGGTGCTGCACCAGGCAGTCGGGTTTGGCCAGGGCCATCCGGGCGCTGTCCAGGGTGTAGCCGGCAAAATCCCGCCGGCGGCGCTCGGTCTCCCGCTCCATCCCCATGCTGGTCCAGACATCGGTGAAGAGGACATCGGCGTCCCGGGCGGCCTCGTCGGGGTCGGTGACCAGACGGAACCGATCCCCGAACTGCTTGGCAAAGAAGAGCACGTCCGCCGCAGGGCGGTACCCCTTGGGGCAGGCGGCCACCAGGGTCATCCCCATGGTCAGGCAGCCCACAATGAGGCTGTTGGCCATGTTGTAGCCGTCCCCCACAAAGCCGGCCCGCAGCCCTTCCAGCCGGCCCTTGTACTCCCGCACCGTCAGCAAGTCGGCCAGGACCTGCAGCGGGTGGGCGTAGTCGGTCATGCCCGAGATCACCGGCACCCCGCTCCAGTGGGCCAGGGCCTCCAGATCACTCTGCTTGAAGGTGCGGTAGACGATGGCGTCGTAGTACCGGCCCAGCACCCGGGCGGTGTCCTGGATGGGCTCGCCCCGGGCAATCTGCAGCTCGGTGCCGGCGTTGAGGTAGGTGCCCAGCCCGCCCATCTGGTGGATGCCCACCTCCAGGCTGGTGCGGGTGCGGGTGGAGTTCTTGCCGAAGAGCAGTGCCACCGCCTTGCCCCGCAGGTCCTGGGGGTCAATGCCCTGGCGGTGCAGCCGCTTGAACTCGGCAGCCACATCCAGGATGTGGCCGATTTCCTCGGCGGACAGCCCGCTCAATTTCAACAGATGTTTCATGCCTGTGCCCCCCGGTCTGTCATCTGCCAGCCGGACAGCACCTTATACAGCACATCCAGCGCCGCGTCCACATCCCCCCGGCGCAGAATCAGCGGGGGCAGCAGGCGCAGGCGGGTCTTGGCGGTGAGGACCAGCAGGCCCTCCTTCTCGCAGGCGGCGCGGACCTCGGCGGCGTTGATGCCGGGTTCCAGGGAGATGCCCACCATCAGGCCCAGGCCGCTGACTTCCACCACATGGGGCAGCTTGGCCAGGCCTTCCCGCAGGGCGACGGCGCAGGCGTTGACGTTCTCCATGAACTCCTGGTCCATGGTGTCCAGCACGGCGCAGCCGCCGGCACAGGCCACCGGGTTGCCGCCGAAGGTGGAGCCGTGGCTGCCGGGGCCCATGGTCTCGGCCACCTTTTCGCTGACCACCACCGCGCCGATGGGCAGACCGCCGCCCAGACCCTTGGCCAGGGTGACGATGTCGGGGTGCAGGCCGTAGTGCTCACAGGCCAGGAAGGTGCCGGTGCGGCCCACCCCGGTCTGGACCTCGTCCACGATCAGCAGGATGTCCCGCTTGGCGCAGAGGTCGGCGAGGGCATGGACATACCCAGCATCCAGGGCGACCACGCCGCCCTCGCCCTGGACCAGCTCGATCATGACGGCGCAGACGGTGGGGTCCAGCGCAGCCTGCAGCGCCTCCAGGTCATTCACCGGCAGATAGGCAAAGTTCTCGGGGAAGGGGCCGAAATCATGGTGGAAGACATCCTGGCCGGTGGCGGTGAGGGTGGCCAGGGTGCGGCCGTGGAAGGAGTTGACCAGGCTGACCACCTTGTTGCGGTTGGGGCCGTAGTGGGTCACGCTGTATTTGCGGGCGCACTTGATGGCGCCCTCGTTGGCCTCGGCGCCCGAGTTGCCGAAAAAGACCTTGTCCAGGCCGGTGCGCTGGCAGATCTTTTTGGCCAGCTTGCCGCAGGGGCCGGTGTAATAGAGGTTGGAGATGTGCTGGAGTTTGCCGGCCTGCTGGGTGACGGCTTCCACCCAGGCGGGGTGGGCAAAGCCCAGGGCGTTGACCCCGATGCCGGAGGTGAAATCCAGATAGGCGTTGCCCTCGGGGTCATAGGCGAACATGCCCTGGCCCCGCTCGATGACCAGCGGGCTGCGGGCATAGGTGTGCATGACGTATTTGTTGTCCCGCTTGATGACTTTTTCTGCGTTCATGGGTCAGATTCCTCCTTGTATCAGCGGCTGCCGCGGCGGTAGAACAGGGTGCCGGAGCCCCGGTCGGAGAACATCTCCAGCAGCACCGAGTGGGGCACCCGGCCGTCGATGATGACCGCCTCGTGCACCCCTTCGTAGATGGCGTCGGCCATCCCCTCGATCTTGGGCAGCATCCCGCCCGAGATGACCCCGGCCTCCTTGTAGCCGGGGATCTCGGAAACCTCCACCTCGGGGATCAGGGTGCTCTCGTCGTCCTTGTCGTAGAGCAGGCCGACGATATCGGTCATCGAGACCAGCTTTTCGGCGTGGAGGGCGATGGCGATGGCGGCCGCCGCGGTGTCGGCGTTGATGTTGTAGGGGATGCCGTTTTCGTCCATCCCCACCGTGGCGATGACCGGGATGAAGCTGTCGTTGAGCAGGTGTTCCACCAGGGTGGTGTCCACCTGGTCAATGACCCCCACATAGCCCAGGTCCACATCGGTCTTGCGGTGGCAGGTGATGGTGTGGCCGTCCATGCCGCACAGGCCCACCCCGCGGCCCTTGAGCAGGGCCACCAGGTCCTTGTTGACCTGGCCGGCCAGCACCTGTTGGACGATGCCCATGGTCTCCTTGTCGGTGTAGCGCAGCCCGCCGATGAAGCGGGATTCCTTGCCCACCCGCTTGAGCATCTGGTTGATAGCAGGGCCGCCGCCGTGGACCAGCACCACCCGCACCCCCAGCAGGGTCAGGGTGACCAGGTCGTTCATGACGGCCAGCTTGAGCTCGTCGTTGACCATGGCGTTGCCGCCGTATTTGATGACCAGGGTTTTGCCGTGGTATTTCTGGATGTAGGGCGTTGCCTCGGAAAAGAGCAGCGCCATCTCTTCGTTTTTCATCTCCAATGGCTCCTTCTCCCGGGGTTCGGCTCAGGTGCGGTAATCCCCGTTGATCTTGACGTAGTCGTAGGTCAAATCACAGCCCCAGGCCTTGGCGGTGGCGTCGCCGGCGCCCAGGTCCACCAGGATCTGGATTTCCGGCTCCTTCAAGACCTTGGCGGCCTCCTCCTCGCTGTAGGGGTGGTAGGCGGCGTTCTCGCAGACAAAGACCTCGCCGGCTGCGCTCTTGAGCCGCACCGACACATGGTCGATGGAGAAGTCCCCGGGGGTGTAGCCGATGGCGCAGAGCACCCGGCCCCAGTTGGCGTCCTCGCCGAACATGGCGGCCTTGAAGAGGGTGGAATGGATGACGCTCTTGGAGACCGCCCGGGCGGTGAGCAGGTCGGGGGCGCCGGTGACGATGCACTCCAGCAGCTTGGTGGCCCCTTCGCCGTCCCCGGCCAGCTCCCGGCAGAGGCGCTCGGCGATGGCGGTGAGGCCCGCCACAAAGGTGTCGTAGTCGGGGGTGCCGGGCTGCAGCGGGGTGTTGCCCGCATGGCCGGAGGCCAGCAGCAGGACGGTATCGTTGGTGGAGGTGTCGCCGTCCACCGAGATCTGGTTGAAGGTGGCGGGCACCACACCGGACAGGGCCTGCTGGAGCACCTCCGGGCTGACGGCGGCGTCGGTGGTCATGAAGAGCAGCATGGTGGCCATGTTGGGATGGATCATGCCGGAGCCCTTGGCGATGGCGCCGATGCGGCAGGGCTTGCCGTCCAGCACCAGCTCCACCGCGGCCTCCTTGGGATGGGTGTCGGTGGTCATGATGGCGGTGGCGGCGTCATGGCTGCCCGCCGGGGTGGCGGCCAGCTTGGCCGCGGCGGCGGGGACGCCGGCCTCGAAGGGGGTCAGCTCCATGGCCTGGCCGATGACGCCGGTGGAAGCCGGCAGCACATCCTCGGCGGCGATGCCCAGGGCCTGGGCGGTGAGCTTGCAGACATCCTGGGCCAGCTGGACCCCGTTGGGGGCGCAGGTGTTGGCGTTGCCGCTGTTGACCACGATGGCCTGGGCGTAGCCGTCGGCCAGGTGCTGGCGGTCCACCGTGATGGGGGCGCCGTAGACCTTGTTGGTGGTGTAGCAGGCGGCGCCGGCGCAGCGGACATCCGCCTTGATCAGGCCCAGGTCCAGCTTGCTGTGGTTGTGGCGGATGCCGCAGTGCACCCCGGCCGCCGAAAAGCCCTGGGGCGCGCAGATGCCGCCCTCGATCCATTGATACTGTTCCATTCCTAGATTCCCTTCCTCTTTGTGACAATCATCATGAGATGTTCCGGCCCCGGGGCCGGTGGTTTTTGTTCAGGCGGGGTCCATGGCCAGGCCGGTGGTTTCCTCCAGGCCCAGCATCAGGTTCATGCACTGCAGCGCCGCGCCGCTGGACCCCTTGCCCAGGTTGTCAAACAGGCTGATGAGCTGCATCTGGCTGCCGTCGGCGTTGGGCAGGCAGAAGATCTCCAGCCGGTCCGACCCTGCCAGGGTGTTGGCGGCCAGGAAACCGTTCTGGGTGCCCTCCCCCAGGGGATGCACCGTGATCATCTGCTCCTCGGCATAGTAGCCGGCCAGCTCCCGGGCCACGGTGGCGGCGTCCGCCTTGAGGGCGGACATCTGCAGCGGCAGGATGGTCTCCATGCCGCAGTAATAGTCCGCCACGATGGGGCAGAAGAGGGGCGGCTGGGTCAGCCCGGCGATGGTCTGCATCTCGGGCAGGTGCTTGTGGTGGAGGGCCAGGCCGTAGGGCCGGGGGGCGTCCAGGGCCGCCGGGCGGTTTTCGGCCCGGTAGTCGGCGATCATGCTCTTGCCGCCGCCGCTGTACCCGGTGAGGCTGTAACAGGCAAAGGGGGTGTCCGGCGAGGCCAGACCCAGGGCCACCAGGGGGGCCGCCAGGGTCAGAAAGCCGGTGGCATGGCAGCCCGGCACCGCCACCCGGTTGGCGGCGGCGATCCGCACCCGCTGGCCGTGGAGCTCGGGCAGGCCGTAGACCCAGCCCGGGGCGGTGCGGTGGGCGGTGGAGGTGTCCAGCACCCGGACCTCCGGCCGGATCAGAGGCACGATCTCCCGGGCTGCCGCGTCGGGCAGGCAGAGGAAGGTCAGGTCGCTCTGGTTGATGACGGCGGCCCGGGCCTCGATGTTCTTGCGGTCGGCCTCGTCGATGGTGAGCAGGGTGATGCCGGGGCGGTTGGCCAGCCGGTCATGGATCCGCAGGCCGGTGGTGCCGGCGGAACCGTCGATAAAGATTTTGCAGCTTTCAGACACAACAGATTCCCCCGTTTGTGTTTCAGTTTTGGCCCTTGCCGGCCAGTTTGGCCCGCACTGCGGCGATCTGCCCCAGCACGCTGGCCTTGGCGGGGCCGCCGTAGCTGGTGCGGCCCTCGCAGCAGGTGGTCAGGTTGATGGCGTCATAGACATCGGCCTCAAAGAGGTCGCTGTATTGTTTGAATTCTTCCAGGCTCAGCTCCTCCAGCGTCTTGTCCGCCTTGATGCAGGCGGCCACCATGGTGCCGGTGCACTTGTAGGCGTCCCGGAAGGGCATCCCCTTCTTGGTCAGGTAGTCGGCGCAGTCGGTGGCGTTGATGAAGCCCTTGGCCGCCGCCCTGCGCATGTTGTCGGGCAGCGGGGTCATGGTGGCCAGCATGGGGGTCAGGGTGTGCAGGCAGAGCTCCAGGGTGTCCACCGCGTCAAAGACCGCCTCCTTGTCCTCCTGCATGTCCTTGTCGTAGGCCAGGGGGATGCCCTTCATCATGACCAGCAGGGTGTTCAGGTCCCCGTAGACCCGGCCGGTCTTGCCCCGGATCAGCTCGGTGACGTCGGGGTTCTTCTTCTGGGGCATGATGGAGGAGCCGGTGGTGAAGGCGTCGTCCAGCTCGATGAACTTGAACTCCCAGCTGCACCAGAGGATGATCTCCTCCGACAGGCGGGAGAGGTGCATCATGCAGGTGGCCATGGCGGCGGTGAGCTCGATGCAGAAATCCCGGTCGGAGACCCCGTCGATGGAGTTGGCGCAGGGGGCGTCAAAGCCCAGTTCCCGGGCGGTGTAGTCCCGGTCCAGGGGGTAGGTGGTGCCGGCCAGGGCGCCGGAGCCCAGGGGGCACTCGGCGTTCATCCGGCCCACCGCGTCCTGCAGACGGCCCAGGTCCCGCAGCAGCATCCAGGCGTAGGCCATGAGCTGGTGGCCGAAGGTCACCGGCTGGGCCCGCTGCAGGTGGGTGTAGCCCGGCATCACATAGCCGGCGCCGGCCTCGGCCTGGTCGCAGATGGTGCCGATGAGGGCGCGGATCTCCCCGTCCAGCATGGCGGCGGCGTCCCGCAGGTAGAGCCGGATGTCCAGCGCCACCTGGTCGTTGCGGCTGCGGCCGGTGTGCAGCCGCTTGCCCGCATCCCCCACCCGGGCGGTGAGGGTCTGCTCCACAAAGGTGTGGACATCCTCGGCGGCGGGGTCGATCTCCAGCGCGCCGCTGTGCAGGTCGTCCAGGATGGACTGCAGGCCGCTGTGGATGGCCTGGACATCGGCCTGGGAGATGATCCCCTGCCGGCCCAGCATGGCCGAATGGACCATGCTGCCCCGGATGTCCTGCTCGATCATCCGCGCATCAAAGCGGATGGAGGAATTGAAGTCGTTGACGCGGCTGTCCACCGCTTTGGATGCACGTCCCTGCCAGAGTTGGGGCATTGTTGATCTACCTCCGTCGTTGTCTGGGGCCCGGGGGCCAACCAGGAATAAGAACGCCAAAACCGCCGGGAGCGTTTTTTGCCGCCCCGGCGGCCATGGCTCATGAAATTTTGTGGTTCGGAATCAGTCCTGGGCGGGCCACTTCTTGGCCAGCTTGGCGCGCTCGGCGATGGGCAGGCCAAACAGGTTGATGAAGCCGCTGGCGTCGGCCTGGTTGTAGTCGTCATCCTCGCCGAAGCTGGCGGTCTGCTCGTCGTAGAGGGTGAAGGGGCTGGTGACGCCGGCGTTGATCATGTTGCCCTTGTAGAGCTTGAGGGTCACATCGCCGGTGACCGTCTTCTGCAGCTGATCGGTGAAGGCGCAGATGGCTTCCCGCAGGGGGGTGAACCACTGGCCGTTGTAGACGATGTCGGCCATCTTCTGGGCGACGATCTCCTTGAAGTGGAAGCTCTCCTTGTCCAGGGTGATGGTCTCCAGCACGTTGTGGGCCTTGTAGAGGATGGCACCGCCGGGGGTCTCATAGACGCCGCGGCTCTTCATGCCCACCAGACGGTTCTCCACAATGTCCAGCAGGCCGATGCCGTTGGCGCCGCCCAGCTTGTTCAGGTACTCGATGAGGGAAACGCCGTCCATCTCCTTGCCGTCCACGGCGGTGGGGATGCCCTGCTCAAAGTGGATGGTCACATAGGTGGGGGTGTCGGGGGCCTGCTCGGGGCTGACGCCCAGCTCCAGGAAGCCCGGCTTGTTGTA
This sequence comes from uncultured Gemmiger sp., assembly GCA_944382835.1. GTDB lineage: Bacteria > Bacillota > Clostridia > Oscillospirales > Ruminococcaceae > Gemmiger. The sequence continues at coordinate 279 of CALWNP010000016.1, read as the reverse complement.
CTGGGGCTCGTTCTTGGGGTTCTCCAGGTCCAGGCCCTCGTGGGACAAATGCCACAGGTTCTTGTCCTTGGAGTAGTTGGTCTCCCGGCTGATCTTCAGGGGGATGTTGTGGGCCTCGGCGTAGTCGATTTCCTCGTCACGGCTCTTGATGTTCCACTCCCGCCAGGGGGCGATGATGGTCATATCGGGGGCAAAGGCCTTGAGGGTCAGCTCAAACCGGACCTGGTCGTTGCCCTTGCCGGTGCAGCCGTGGCAGATGGCGTCGGCGCCTTCCTTGAT
>CALWNP010000015.1 GCA_944382835.1 uncultured Gemmiger sp. | reverse complement strand
CCGGTCCCCGCCGGTGGGGTTGGGGACGGCGGTGTCGGTGCGCAGCGGCCGGATTTTGGGAAAGCCCAGATCCGCCAGCCCTTCGGCCACCGCCCGGGCGGCCTGTTCCCCGGCCTGCTGGGCGTACTGGCGGGCCTGGTCGGCCTGCTGGGCGGCGGCATCGGCCTGCTGGGCGGCGGCATCGGCCTGCTGGGCGGCGGTGTCGGCGGCGGCGCCGGCCTGCTGGATCACCCCGCCGGCCTCGTCCAGGATCTGGGCCAGGGACTGGTACTCGTCGCCGCTCTCGATCTTGTCGTCGGACACCGGGCTGCGGCGGATGGTCACCGGCAGGATGGCGCTGGACTTCACCCCCTCGTCGGTCTCGACCTGGATGCTCAGCTCCCCCATGCCGTCGGCGGCGGTCATCTGGCGGGTGAAGGCAAAGTAGACGGCGCCGTTTTCGTCGGTGCCCAAAGCGTCGTTGAGCACCCCCTTGCCGTCGGGTTTGCCCATCCGCACCCGCAGGGTGGCGCCGGCGGGCGGGGCCCAGTGGATGCCCCGGTTGGTCAGGGTGACGGCCACCAGCGGCAGGGTGTCGTCGTACTGCATGACCTCCAGCCGGCCGGCGGCGGAGAGGCTGCTCACCGAGGCGGTGGCTTTCTGGATCAGGCGGGTTTCGGGGAGTTGCACCCCGTTGGTCAGTTGAATCATACTTCCTCCTCTTGTTGTGGGATGGGGCGCCAGTCGTGGTACTGGGGCTGCCAGCAGATGGGCAGGGTGCCCAGGGCGCCGTCCCGGTTTTTGGCGATGCGGACGCCGGTTTCCCGCCAGGCGTCGGCCCCCTGGAGCCGGGGCCCGCCGGGGGCCAGGTTGCGGACAAAGACCACGGCGTTGGCGTCCTGTTCGATGGTGCCGGAACCCCGCAGGTCGGCCAGGGTGGCGTAGGCGAAGCCCTCCCGGGCCACCGCCCGGTTGAGCTGGCAGAGCTCCACCACCACAATGCCCATCTGCATGGCCAGCACCTTGAGGCTGCGGGTGATCTCGCTGAGCCGCTCGTACTCCTTCTGGCGGGGGTCGGTGGGGGTCAGCAGCCCGATGTGGTCGATGAAGGCCACCTGGGGCTTGTGGCAGAGCAGCTTGGCCCGGATGCCCTCCACCGTCACCTTGCCGTCGCTGTCCAGCACCATGTTGTGCTGGCGGCGGAGGGCGGCGGCGGTGTTGTGCAGGGTGGTCTGCTCGGCTTCGGTCAGGCGGCGGTCCCGCAGCCGGGCGGCGTCGATGCGGGTAGCCTTGGCCAGCAGACGGCCCACCAGCTTTTCGGCGGTCTCCTCCATGGTCAGGTAGTAGACCCGGTAGCGGCGGGAGAGCCGGGCCGCCAGGTTGATGGCAAAGTCGGTCTTGCCGCTGCCCGGCCGCCCCCCGATGACCACCACGTTGCCCGGCTCAAAGAGGCCGTAGCGGTCCAGCTCCGGCCAGTCCAGCTTGAGCCCCCGGTCGGGGTGGGTCAGGCTGTCCAGGGCGGCGTCCAGCACCGCGTCAAAGCTGCGGGCGCTGGCGTCCAGCTGGGTGCTGCGGATGGCGTCCTGCCTGTCCAGCAGGGTGCGCAGCCGGGCGCAGAGTCCGTCGCTGTCGCCCCCCTGAACCGAGAGGGCGGCCAGCTCGGCCAGGATGGTGTCCCGGCGGTAGTCCTCCACGATCAGCGCCTCGTAGTCGGCGATGTGGCTGATGCTGGGCACCGTCTCGGCGGCGTGGAGGATCAGGTTCCGGGTGTCCTGCCCGGCCTTGGCGGCCACCGTCACCGGGTCCAGCCCCCTGCCCTGGGCGGTGAGCTCCCGGATGGCGGCAAAGATTCTGCGCAGGTGGCCGGACTGGAACATGGCGGGGCTCAGCCGCAGGATGCTGTCGTGGGCCTTTTCGGGGGCCACCAGCGCCCCGCCCAGAAAGGCCAGCTGGTTGCGCTGCTGGGGTGTGAGTTTTTCCATGGCGGCCTCCTAAAACAGCTGGGCCAGGTCGGCGTCCGCCCCCACCTGGCGGGGCTGGTCCCGGGCAGGCCCCGCCCCCGGCGCTGACAGCTCGGACTGGTTTCCTGTACTTTTCTTTTCTTTTCTTTGTGGCGTTTTTGCAGCATCCGGGGGCACTGAATCGTCGGAATGTTCCCCGTCGGCACACTCAGTGGGGGTTTCTGCTGCAAAAACCGGGGCTGAGCTGCCGTCGGGCAGCAGATACCGCAGCTTGCGGGCCAGGTCGGGGTTTTCCTCGGCCCAGCTCCGGGCGGTGAGCAGCCAGTAGTCGGGCAGCACCGGGATGGTGGTGCGGCGGCAGCGGGTGGACAGATACCGCTTTTGCACCTCCACCCCGGTGAGCACCCGGTGGCGGGCGTAGAGCCCCTCGTCAAAGAGGCCCCGGCGGCAGCAGGCCCTGACCACCTCCTGCACAAAGCCCAGGGGAAAGCCCTTGCCCAGCGCCGCGGCCAGCAGCACCATCTCCTCGCCGCCCAGGGTGGTGTACCAGCCGTTGCCGCTGTAAATCTCGCACCAGAGGCGGATCAGCACCAGCTCGGCCCGGGCCCCCAGCTGGGCCCGCAGCAGCCGCACCTTGCGGCTCTGGAAGTAGTCACAGTCCAGCGGAAAGTAGCTGCATCCCTCCTGGATGGGTCTTGCCATGGCGGCCCCCTTTCAGGCCGCCGGCCGGAAGAGCCCGGCCAGGCTGTCTAGTATGCTAGACTTTTCTCTCAAAAAAAATCTCCTTTCGTCGCCCCGGCACCGGGCCACAGTCCCGGGGAAGGGCGGGTTCCCTGCCCCTTTGGGCCGGACATCGGGAACCGGACGGATGGGATTCACCTCCTCTCCATGTGCAGTCTAGCACACTAGACGTATCTTGTCAAGCATACTAAACGCACAAAGATTGAAATTATTTTTGTGTATGATATACTAGACGAAAGAGCAATAAAAGATCGCCGGACAGGCCGGACAAGGCCCGTCCAATATAAGGTGTTTTTGTGTATGATATACTAGACACAAAGGAGGGATGCCCGATGATTCTGGGGGACCTGATCAAGGCCTACCGCACCGAGACCCACACCAGCATGGAGCAGTTTGCCCGCAAGTGCGGGCTGAGCAAGGCCTATGTCTCGATTTTGGAGCGCAACTACAACCCGGTGAACGGCAAGCCGGTGGAGCCCTCGCTGGAGACCATCAAGGCGGTGGCGTCGGCCATCGGGATGGAGCTGAACGAGGTGCTGGCCAAGCTGGACGGCAGCCCGCCCCCCGCCGGGATTGCGGCGGCGCTGGGGGACATTGTCACCGGGCTGGAGGTCGACCAGCTGGAGCAGATGCTGCGGATTTTCCGGCATCTGCCGCCCCGGCGCCAGCGGCAGCTCTACGACTACGCCCTCTATCTGTCCATGCTGGAAGGACAGAATCCCCTCCACCCCAACTACCCCGACGACGATCCCCCCGACGACTGAGCCCTCCCCCGCCCGGGGCGGGCTTTTTCTCTGCCCGGAACAGCCCGTCCCCCGTTGACAGATGACCGTCCATGTGATACAATGCCCACTGTGATTTTTGCCGCCGCCGGAGGCCCCGGGGGCCGGCCAATGGGGGTAGCTATGGAACAACTGACCGTCATGGTAAAAACCGTCAGCGATTTTGTCTGGAACAATCTTCTGCTCTGGCTGCTGGTGGGCACCGGCATCCTCTTCACCCTGCGCACCCGGTTTGTCCAGCTGCGGCAGCTGGGCAGGGGGTTTTCCCAGCTGCTGGGGGGCTTTTCCCTCAAGGGCGCCAAGGCCGGCAAGGAGGGGATGTCCTCCTTCCAGGCGCTGACCACCGCCATCGCGGCCCAGGTGGGCACCGGCAACATCACCGGCTGTGCCACGGCGCTCTACAACGGCGGGCCGGGGGCGATCTTCTGGATGTGGCTGTCGGCCTTTTTCGGGATGGCCACCATCTACGGCGAGGCGGTGCTGGCCCAGAAGTTCAAGACCACCGACGAGACCGGCCATGTGACCGGCGGCCCCATCTACTACATCCGGGCCCGGTTCCCCGGGGCCTTCGGCAAGGCGCTGGCGGGGTTCTTCTCGGTGGCCATCGTCTTTGCGTTGGGCTTCACCGGCAACATGGTGCAGGCCAACTCCATCAGCGCCGCCTTTGACACCGCCTTCGGGGTGCCGGTGCCGGCCACCGGAATCTTTGTGGCGGTGGTGGCCGCCTTCATCTTTCTGGGCGGGGTGGGCCGCATCGCCGCCTTCACCGAGAAGCTGGTGCCGGTGATGTCGCTGTTCTACATGGCGGGCTGTCTCGTGATCCTGGTGCTCAACCGGGGGGCGCTGCCCGAGGCCATCGCCTCCATCTTTGTGGCGGCCTTCCAGCCCAAGGCGATCCTCGGCGGCGCGGCGGGCATTACCGTCCGGGAGGCCATGCGCTACGGGGTGGCCCGGGGCCTCTTCTCCAACGAGGCGGGCATGGGCTCCACCCCCCACGCCCACGCCCTGGCCAAGGTGGACCGTCCCCAGGACCAGGGGATCATCGCCATGGTGGGGGTGTTCGTGGACACCTTCATCGTGCTGACCCTCACCGCCCTGGTGATCCTCACCTCGGGCCAGCTCCAGGCCGGGGTGCCCGGGGCTCTCGAGGGCACCGCCCTGGCCCAGGCCGCCTTCAACCAGGCCTTTGGCGCCTTCGGCAACGCCTTTGTGGCGGTCTGCATGCTCTTCTTTGCCTTCTCCACCATCATCGGGTGGTACTTCTTTGGCGAGACCAACGTCAAAGCCCTCTTCGGCCGCCGGGCGGTGCGGGGCTACGCCGCGTTGGTGGTGGTCTGCATCGTCATCGGCTCCGCCCTCAAGGTGGACCTGGTGTGGAACCTCTCCGACCTCTTCAACGGGCTGATGGTCTTCCCCAACCTCATCGCCCTGGTCTTCCTGTCGGGGGTGGTGGCCCGGGCCGCCCGGGAGGACCTGGACAAATAAGAAAGCCGCTGCGGCAAGGAAAACCGCAGCGGCCTTTTTGTATTATTTGGGATGTTTTATCCAGATTGGATTCACAGGCTGGAATAGCCGAAGCTGTTGACCAGGGCGTCGATCTTTTTGCCCTCCTTGCACCAGGGGCAGGCGTGGGAATCAAAGCTCTGGTAGTCGGGCAGGTCGCCGGGGTTAAAGATGGAGGCCACCCGGTAGCCCTCGCACTCCTCGGTGGTGGCAAAGATGGCGGCCAGCCCGGCCACCGTGCCGCCGTAGTAGTTCACCGCCTCGATGGCGGCCTGGGCGGTGTAGCCGGTGGTTACCGAAGCCGCCAGGATCAGCACATGCTTGCCGGTGACCATGGGGGTGATGTTCTCCCGGAAGATCAGCTGGCTGCCCGAGGTGTGCTCGGGGGTGATGACGTAGATGGTCTGGTGGGCGTTCATGTTCACAAAGCCGTCGTGGGTCAGCTCGCTGGCCATGCAGGCCCCCACCACCTCCATCCCGTCCAGGCAGAGGATGGTGTCCACAATGGTGTTGGTGGTGTAGGCCGACACCAGCTCCTGGGCCACCGCCCGGGCCTCGGACAGGCGGGTCTTCTGCAGGGTCACGTCGATGTAATAGTTGATATGACTGTGACTGGTGGCAAAATGTCCCTGGGCGACCCGCAGAACCAGGTCCCGTTTTTTGGTGGGAAGTTTGACCAGATGAATTGCCATGTGTACCACTCCTTCGCTGCAACATCAGGGTTTTGTCTCAATATCTTTATTGTAGAAGAATTTTTCCCCTTCCGCAAGGTAAACCGCCCAAAACACCTCCCAAAATCCCCGGGCGTTTTTTGGCAGGATGCACAAAGAGCGCGGCAAAACCTCCCCGGTGGGGCAATCTATGATATAATGGGCTGTAAGAATGTTTGTGGGCAAAGGGGGGCCATTTTGGCATGGGATACAGGCTGGTGGAACAGAGCGGGGACACCCTGGCGGTGCCCCAGTTGGTGCTGCGGCATCTGGCCCAGACCGACGGCGACACCATCCGGGTGGCCCTCTATCTGCTGAACGGCGGGGCGGCGGACCCCCAGACCATCGCCCACGACCTGGCGCTGAAAAGCCCCGAGGCCGCCCGCCGGGCGCTGCAATACTGGGCGGGTGCGGGGCTGCTGGAGCGGACAAAGACCCTGGGTTCGGCGGATGCCACCGCCCCGGTGAACCCCGCCGCCGTGGACCTGTCCAGCCTGAACGACCCCTATGTGGCGGTGCTCTGCGAGGAGGCCCAGAACGCCTTTGGCCGGGCGCTGAGCCGCAGCGAGATGCAGCGGCTGGTGGGGCTCTACCTCAACGAGGGCTGGCAGCCCGACGTGCTGCTGCTGGCCTGTGCCGAGGTGGCCCGGCAGGGGCGGCGGACGGTGGCCGCCCTGGGCCGGGAGCTGGAGCGCTGGCGGGCGGACAATGTGGAGACCGGCGAGGACGCCGAGCGCTACCTGAAACGCCAGAAGCGCCGGGAGGAATGGTGGGCCGAGGCGGCCCGGATGTTCGGCACCGACCCCCGGCAGCTGACCCGGTGGGAGCGGGGCGCCCTGGTGCGCTGGCAGGAGGAGTGGGGCTACGGCCCCGCCATGGTGGACGAGGCGTTGCTCCACGCCGAGAACCACCGCACCATCCGGTATGTGGACGGCATCCTGCGCTCCTGGCGGGCCCAGGGGCTGACCACGGTGGCGGCGGTGCGGGGCAAGGGGCAGCTGTCGGGCAGCAACATCCTGGCCACCCAGCGCCCCGCCGCCCCCGCCGCCGGGGCCGCCGCCACCGCCAAGAAAGATGTCTTCAACCGGGACTGGAACGCGGTCTTTGACGAGGACGGGGAGGGATAAACCATGCGCACCAAGGACGAACTGTTTCGCCAGGCCCAGCGGCTCATCACCATGCGCCGCCAGCGGGCGGTGGTGGAAGCCCAGCGCAAGCGGGACGCGGCCTTTGCCGCCCACCCCGCCCTGGCCGCCGCCGACGAGGCCCACACCAGGGCGGGGCTCTCCCTGACGCTGGCGGCCGCCCAGGGGCTGGATCTGGCCGCCCCCAAGGCCGCCCTGGCCAAAAGCGATGCCGACTGGAACGCCGCCCTGGCCGCCGCGGGCTACGCCGCCGACGACCTGGAACCCAAGTACCACTGTCCCCTCTGCCGGGACACCGGGCTGGCCAAGGGGGTGCCCTGCCGCTGCGTGGCCGAGCTGGCCCGCACCCTGCGGCGGGAGGAGATCAACAGCGCCAGCCCCCTGGCCCTCTGCGATTTCGACACCTTCCACCTGGACCGCTACCCCGATACCATGGACCCCGACCTCCACGGCATCCCCCGGGAGTACATGGGCAAGGTGCTGCACTATTGCATCCACTACGCCCAGACCTTCACCCTGCAGAGCAAGTCGCTGATGTTCACCGGGTCGGCGGGACTGGGCAAGACCCACATGGCCCTGGCCATCGCCGACACCGTGCTGCGCCGGGGGTTTGATGTCCTCTACACCAGCTCGGCGGCGCTGGCGGCCCAGCTGAGCCGGGAGCACTTTGACCGGGACAACACCCAGGACCCCTGGCTGGAGGCCTGCAAGGAGGCAGACCTGCTGATTCTGGACGACCTGGGCACCGAGTACATCACCCAGCTGACCATCAGCGTGCTGTATGAACTCATCAACACCCGGATGCTCTGCGGCCGCCCCACCATCTACACCACCAACATCACCGACCAGGCCATCTTCGAGGCCCGCTACACCGAGAAGGTGGCCAGCCGGATTCTGGGCGGGTGCAAGGTCTTCCGGTTTTTCGGGGTGGACCTGCGGATGAAATAAGCAACAGCAAAGGCTGCGTCCCCTTGCCGGGGGGCGCAGCCTTTTTGTTTATTCGGGATCTTGGGGCGGGGCAAAGGGGCTGTGGTTCTGCACCCAGGCGGCGGCCCGGTCCCCCCAGTGGCTCATCCCGGTCCAGAGCCGCAGGGTCTGGACCACCAGGGCCAGAAAGACCGCCAGCACCAGCAGTCCCTGGCGGTCCAGGGGGCTGAGGCCCAGCAGCGGCCCGCCCAGGACGGCCCCGGCCACCCCCAGCACCGCCATGCCCACCCACAGGGCGATGTGGGCCGGGGTGAAGGGCTGGCACACCCGCCACAGCACCGCCAGCCCCACCGCCAGCAGCAGCAGGGTGGTGATGGTGGTCAGGGTGGCGTAGGGCAGGTCAAAGGCCGCGCAGAAGGCCTCCACCCCCAGCACCAGCAGCAGATTGGTCAGCCCGCCGGGCAGGGCGGCCCGCAGCACGTTGTAGATGAACCGCCCCCGCACCAGCTCGTGGTTGGGTTCCAGCGCCAGCACAAAGGAGGGGATGCCGATGGTCACCGCCGAGACCAGGGTGAGCTGGATGGGCTGCAGCGGATAGGGCATGGTGATGAAGATGGTCAGCAGCGCCAGGGTGAAGGAGAAGATGTTCTTGACCAGAAACAGCGCCGCCGACCGCTGGATGTTGTTGATGACCCGGCGCCCCTCGTCCACCACGGCGGGCAGCCCGGCGAAGTCGGATTCCAGCAGCACCAGCTGGGCGATCTGGGCGGCGGCCTGGGCCCCCGAGGCCATGGCGATGCCGCAGTCGGCATCCTTCAGGGCCAGCACGTCGTTGACCCCGTCGCCGGTCATGGCCACGGTGTGCCCGGCCCGCTGCAAGGCCCGCACCAGCGCCCGCTTCTGCTCGGGGGTCACCCGGCCAAAGACGGTGCAGCGGCGGGCAGCGTCGGCCAGCTCGGCCTCGGTGTGCAGGGTGGAGGCATCCACATAGGCTTCCGCCCCGGCGATGCCCGCCTGCCGGGCCACCTGGCTCACCGCCAGGGGGTTGTCCCCCGAGATCACCTTCACCGCCACCCCCTGCCGGTCAAAGTAGCGGAAGGTCTCGGGGGCCTCGGGCCGGATGCGGTTGGCCACCGGCAGCAGCGCCACCCAGTGCAGCCGGGCGGGGTCCAGGCCGGTTTCGGGGTCGGGTCTGCCGTCGTATTGGGCGGCCAGCAGCACCCGGCTGCCCTGCTCCATCAGCCCCCGGCACCGGGCCTCAATCTCGCCATAGCGCCCCCCGGCGATGATCTCGGGCGCCCCCACCACAAAGCTGCCCTGCTCCCCAAAGGTGGCGGCGCTCCACTTGTAGGCGGACTGGAAGGGCACGGTGTGGGTGCGCTGCCAGACGGGTGCCCCCTCCGGCCGATGGCCGAACCGCCCCACCAGCGCCCGGGCGGTGTCGTTGTCCGGCTCGGTGCCGGCGTAAAAGCTGGTCAGCAGGGTTTCCACCCGGTCCATGGGCCAGTCTTCGGGGTCCAGCAGCTGGGGCGCGGCGGCCTCCATCCTCGCCTCGGTGATGGTGCCGGTCTTGTCCACGCAGAGCACATCCACCCGGGCCAGGGTCTCGATGCAGTTCATGTCCTGGGCCAGCACCTTGCGCCGGGCCAGCCGGATCATGCTCACCGCCAGGGCCATGCTGGTCAGCAGATAGAGCCCCTCGGGGATCATCCCGATCAGGGCGGCCACGGTGGTCTCCACCGCGCTGCGCAGCGGCATCCCCAGCATTTCTTTCTGATTATAAAAGAGCAGCAGCCCCATGGGGATCAGGGCGATACCGATGACCCGGATCAGCCGGTCCAGCGACCGCATCATCTCTCCCCGGCTGACCCCGGCGTCGGCCTTGGCCTCGGCGGTCAGACGGCTGGCGTAGCTGTCATCCCCCACGCAGGTCAGCTGGGCCCGGCACCGCCCCGCCACCACAAAGCTGCCGGAGCGCAGCCGGTCGCCGGGGGCCTTGGGCACCGCCCGGGCCTCGCCGGTGATCAGCGCCTCGTTGAGGCTGGCCTCCCCCCGGCGCACCACCGCGTCGGCGCAGATCTGCTCCCCGGGCAGAAACTCCACAATGTCGTCCCGCACCAGGGCGTCGCTGGGCAGCAGCTCCACCCGGCCGTCCCGGATGCAGCGAACCTTGTGGACGCTGACCAGGGTGAGCTGGTCGATGGTGCGTTTGCTGCGCAGCTGCTGCACAATGCCGATGACGGTGTTGCAGACCACCACCCCCAGAAAGGTCATGTTGGCAAAGGAGCCCACCAGCCCCAGGCAGAGGGCCAGCACCACAAAGACCAGGTTGAAGAAGGTAAAGAGGTTGTCCCGGATGATCCGGGCCTCGCTCTTGGTGGCGGTGTCGCTGACCGCGTTGGTCAGCCCGGCCCGGACCCGCTCCTCCACCTGGGCGGAGCTCAGCCCCCGGTCGGGGTCGGCGTCCACCGGGGGCAGGGCGGCGGTATCGGGCGACGAGGCGCCCGGCGTTTTGTGCCAGGGCAGAATGGGATGTTGCAAGACAGTTCACCTCGGTTTTCTCACAGCCCCCGCGGGCGGGGGTTTCTATCCAGTATAGACGAGGGACTGTGAACAAATATAGCAGCTTCCTGCAAAATTTGGGAAAAATCTGGGTTTTGGGGGCCGGGCGGCAAAGAGGAAGGGCGCAGGCCCTCCCGGTTGGGAAAGGCCCGCGCCCCGACTTGGTTGGATTGTGGGATCAGACATCCTGCAGCTCGCCCCGGGAGCTGGCCTTGAGGTAGGCGTAGATGAAGCCGTCCAGATCCCCGTCCATGACGGCCTGGACGTTGCCGCTCTCGTAGTTGGTGCGGTGGTCCTTGACCAGGGTGTAGGGCATAAAGACATAGCTGCGGATCTGGTGGCCCCAGGCGATCTCGTTCTGGACCCCCTTGATGTCGTCGATCTTCTCCTTATGCTGCTGCAAAGCAATCTGGTAGAGCTTGGCCTTCATCATCTCCATGGCGTACTCCCGGTTCTGCAGCTGGCTGCGCTGGGTCTGGCAGCTGGTGACGATGCCAGTGGGCTTGTGGATCAGGCGCACCGCCGAGGAGGTCTTGTTGATGTGCTGGCCGCCGGCGCCGGAGGAGCGGTAGACCTGCATCTCGATGTCGGCGGGGTTGATCTCGATCTTGATGTTGTTGTCCAGCTCGGGCATGACCTCCAGCGAGGCGAAGCTGGTCTGGCGGCGGGCGTTGGCGTCAAAGGGGCTGATGCGCACCAGCCGGTGCACCCCGTTTTCGCTCTTCAGCATGCCGTAGGCGTTGGCGCCCTTGACCATCATCGAAGCGCTCTTGATGCCGGCTTCCTCGCCTTCCAGCACATCCAGCACCTCCACCGAGTAGCTGTGGGCGTCGGCCCAGCGGTTGTACATCCGGAAGAGCATCTCGGCCCAATCCTGGGCCTCGGTGCCGCCGGTGCCGGCGTGGAAGGTCAGGATGGCGTTGGAGTGGTCGTATTCCCCGTTGAGCATGGTCATCAGCTGCAGCTCGTCGATGGATTTCTCCACCCCGTTCACGGCTTCCTCGCCCTCGTGGATCAGGGAGGGATCGTTTTCCTCCTCCAGCATCTCCAGCAGGGTGGCGGCCTCCTCGTACTGGTTGGTCAGCTTGTTGAAGCGCTCCAGCTTGTTTTTCAGATCCCCCATCTCGGAGTAGACCTTCTGGCTGCGCTCCTGATCGTCAAAAAAGCCGGGCATGGTCATCTGATGTTCCAGCTCGGCCAACCGCTTTTCGCTGGCCTCGATGGACAGCGCATCCCGCAGATCGGCCACGGCGGTCTCAAATCCGCCCAGTTTGGATTTCAGTTCGTCAATGGTAATCATGGTTTCACGTTCTTCCCTTTAGTCATACAATGGCACATACTCATACAGTTTTAGTATAAACGAAACACCGCCCCTTGTAAACAGAAATCTTGCAGAATTTGCCCCACAGCGTCCACTGTTCATGGAAAATTCTTTGATTTTGCTTACCATGTATAGTATAATGGCAGAAGAATACAGCACACCCCGCCCGGCCCCCAGGCCCGCGGCGGGCGTCCTGTTCTGGAGGAAACCAAATGGCTGATTATAAAGGCAACCAATGCCCTGTTTGTCATACCCCGTTCCAGGAGGGGGACGACATCGTCGTCTGTCCCGACTGCGGTACCCCCTACCACCGCGCCTGCTGGCAGAAGGTAGGGGTCTGTGTCCACCAGGCCGAGCACGCCACCGGCTTTGAGTGGCGGCCGGACAACGCCCCCGCCCCCGAGGAGCCGGTCTGCCCCAACTGCGGCACCCACAACCCGGTGGGGGCCCGGTTCTGCAACCACTGCGGGGTGCCCCTGCCCGACCCCGACGCCGCCGGGGCCGCCGCGCCCGAACCCCCCCCGATCTATGCCCGGCCCAACCCCGGCAGCACGGCCAACAGCGCCAACGCTGCCAACGCCGCCCCGGGGGCTGAGGAAGGCTTTGCCGGCTTCTACCGCAAGGAGCTGGGCCCCGAGGACCCCATCGACGGCATCAAGGCGCGGGACTGGGCCACCTTTGTGGGCAATTCCAGTCTGTATTATCTGATGCAGTTTTTCCGGATGGAGGAAACCCGCCACAAGGTCAGCGTCTGTTTCTCGGCGCTGTTTCTGGGCCCCATCTACTTCTTCTACCGCAAGATGTGGAAGGAGGGGGCCATCTTCACCGCCCTGACGGTGCTGCTTTCCCTGCCCACCGTGATCTACCTGCTGGCCATCTCCCAGTCGCCGCTGGTGGCCTGGCTGCCGGGGGGCAACTGGCTCTACATCCTGCTCAACGTCTGCGCCGTGCTGGACTGGGTCCAGATGATCCTGCGCTGTCTGTTTGCGGTATACTGGTACAAGAAGGAATCCGCCCAGAAGATCCGGGACATCTGCGCCCGCATCCCCGACGGCCCCGCCCGGGAGGATGCCCTGGCCCTTTCGGGGGGCACCAGCGCGGCGGCGGTGGTGATCTATGTGGTGGCCTACCTGGCGGTCATCGCCCTCATCGTCCAGATGATGGGCCCCAACGTCCAGGCGGTGATCTCGCTGGTCTCGCTGTAATCTGTTTCCCTGCGCTCCCCTGCCCTTGTCCGGCGGCGGGAGCTTTTGGAATATGGCTGCCTTTCAAACCGGGAGGCATTCTCCTTTTTGGAAAGGCAGCCCAAACAATCCGGGCCCATCTGCCCGGCATATTGGAGGAATTATTATGAAAACTGCACTGGTCATCATGGCAGCAGGCATCGGGTCCCGGTTCGGCGGCGGCATCAAGCAGCTGGCCGCCGTGGGCCCCAACGGGGAGATCATCATGGACTATTCCATCCACGATGCCATCGAGGCCGGCTTTGACAAGATTGTCTTTATCATCCGCCACGACATCGAGGAGGCCTTCAAGGAAGCCATCGGCGACCGCATCGAGGGCATCTGCGCCAAACTGGGTGTGGAGACCGAGTACGCCTTCCAGGCGCTGGACGCCCTGCCCGCCGGGATCTCGGTGCCCGAAGGCCGCTCCAAGCCCTGGGGCACCGGCCAGGCGGTGCTGGCCTGCAAGGGGCTGCTGAAGGAGCCCTTCGCGGTCATCAACGCCGACGACTACTACGGCAAGGAAGCCTTTGTCAAGCTGCACAGCTTTTTGGAGAACTACACCCCGGACAAGCCCGGCCAGCTCTGCATGGCGGGCTTTGTCCTCAAGAACACCCTCAGCGACAACGGCGCGGTCACCCGCGGCATCTGCAAGATGGACGACCAGGGTTTCCTGACCGATGTCATCGAGACCTCCGGCATCGAGAAGACCGCCGACGGCGCCGCCGTGGCCGGCCAGCCGGTGGACCCCGACAGCCTGGTCTCGATGAACATGTGGGGCCTGACCCCCGAGTTCATGGACCTGCTGGAGACCGGCTTTGTGGAGTTCTTCCAGGGCATCGCCGGCAACGAGCTCAAGGCCGAGTACCTGCTGCCCATCTACATTGACAGCCTGCTCAAGCAGGGCAAGGTCACCGTCCAGGTGCTCCAGACCGGGGACAAGTGGTTCGGCGTCACCTACAAAGAGGACAAGGATGTGGTCATCCAGTCCTTTGCCGACCTCATCGCCGCCGGCGTCTACCAGAAGGATCTGTTCAGCGACCTGAAGAAGTAATCGCCCTTCCCCCGCCGGCAGGCACGAAATCTGCAAAAGCATGGTATCTTGCGCCATGGAAAGGGAAGATAAAATGCGGTATCGTAGAGGCAACAGGAGGGATAACAGAATGTCCGAAGAAAAGAACCTTGCCCAAACCTCGCAGCCGTTGTCCGATCCGGTTGCCGCCCCGGCGGTGGACGCCGCCCTGGCCCGTGATGTGGAGCGCCTGCTGAGCTTTGGCCGCAAGCACAAGCTCATCAAGGATCTGGACGTGATCATTGCCCGCAACACCATGCTGGACCTGCTGGGCCTGGCCGCCCCCTACCAGGGCGAGCTGCCCAAGGAGAACTTCGACACCCCCGCCGCCCTGCTGGAGGAGATGCTGGATCTGGCCGCCCAGAAGTCGCTGTTTGACAACACGGTGCCCCAGTACCGCATCAACTTCGAGACCCGGATCATGGGCGCCATGATGCCCCGGGAGAGCGAGGTCTGCCGCAAGTTCCGCAAGCTCTACGCCAAGAAGGGCCCCGAGGCGGCCACTGACTGGTTCTACGACCTGTGTGTGGTGTCCAACTACATCCGCACCGCCCAGATCGCCAAGAACATCCAGTGGAACGCCAAGACCCCCTACGGGGAGCTGGAAATCACCATCAACCTGACCAAGCCGGAGAAGGACCCCAAGGTCATTGCCATGGAGCGGCTGCAGCCCAAGTCCAGCTATCCGGCCTGCATGCTCTGCAAGGAGAACATCGGCTATGCCGGGCGGATCAACTTTCCTGCCCGCCAGACCCACCGCATCGTGCCGGTGAACCTGGCCGGGGAGCAGTTCTACCTCCAGTACAGCCCTTATGCCTACTTCCATGAGCACTGCATCATCCTCCACGACGAGCACAAGCCCATGGAGATGGATCGCCACACCCTGGCCCAGATCTTTGACTTTGTCAGCCAGTTCCCCCACTACACCTGCGGCTCCAACGCCGACCTGCCCATCGTGGGGGGCAGCATCCTCAGCCACAGCCACTTCCAGGGCGGGCGCTACACCTTCCCCATGCAGAAAACCGGCATCGCGGTGCCGCTGACCAATCCCCGCTATGTGGGGGTGCAGGCCGGCATCATCAACTGGCCGGTGTCCACGGTGCGGCTCATCGGCCGCAGCTCCCGGGAGGTCCAGGCCGCTGCCAACGACATCCTGACCGCCTGGCGCAGTTACAGCGATCCCTCGGTGGACATCCTCTCCCACACCGGCGACACCCCCCACAACACCGTCACCCCCATCCTCCACTATGACGAGGAGCAGGGCTACATCCTGGACCTGGCGCTGCGCAACAACCGCACCACCGACCAGTATCCCGACGGCATCTTCCATCCCCACAAGGAATACCACAACATCAAGAAGGAGAACATTGGCCTCATCGAGGTCATGGGTCTGGCCATCCTGCCCGCCCGGCTGAAAACCCAGGGCGCGGCCATTGTGGACATCCTCACCGGCGCCGCCCCCAACACTTCCCGGGAGCCGGGCAGCGATCTGGCGGTGCACGCCGACTGGATCGACAGCCTGATTGCCAAGTACGGCACCCGCCTGCCCCGGGAGGTGGCCGAGGACGCCCTGCGCCAGGAAATCGGCGTGGTGTTCAGCCATGTGCTGGAGAACGCCGGCGTCTTCAAGCAGGACGCTGCCGGCAAGGCCGCCTTCCTGAAGTTTGTGGAGAGCGTGGGCTTCCGCCGCGCCTGAGGAAATTCCCCCTTGGGAAGGAAAAATTCTTGACATTTTTTGCCCATCTTGGTATAATAAATTGCTGTGCCAAGCTGGCACAGAATCCTTGCCCCCGCAAGGGGGCCTAATGTCCAAAAGGAGGTGTACAGAAGATGGCTAAGTACGAAACCATGCTGGTTACCACTTCGACCCTGGATGAAGAGGCTTCCGCCGCTCTGATCGGCAAGTTCAAGTCCCTGATCGAAGCCAATGGTACGATTGAATCTGTTGACGAGTGGGGCAAGAAGCGTCTTGCCTACCCCATCAACGACGAGACCGAGGGTGTTTACACCGTGATCAAGTTCACCAGCGAGCCCGATTTCCCGGCCGAGCTGGATCGTATCTACAAGATCACCGAGGGCGTTCTCCGCAGCATCATCATTGCTGAAGAGGACTGAGGTAAGGAGCTAGGCTATTATGATGAACGTCGTTGCAATTATGGGCCGTCTGGTGTCTGACCCTCAGCTGCGCCAGACCACGACCGGCAAGAGCGTTGCGTCTTTCCGCATCGCCTGTGATCGTGGCCGCCGCGATGCCAACGGGCAGAGCCAGGCCGATTTCCTGGACGTTGTGGCGTGGGAGCGCACGGCCGAGTTTGTCTGCCGTTACTTCCACAAGGGTTCGCTGATTGCCGTGGACGGCCGTCTGCAGTCCCGCAGCTACCAGGACAAGACCGGCGCCAACCGCACGGCGATTGAGATTGTGGCCAACAACGTCAACTTCACCGGCGAGCGTTCCCAGGGCGGTGCCCCTGCCATGAACGCCCCGGCCCCTGCTCCGGCAGAGTATTCCCGTCCCGCTGCGCAGCAGCCCGCCGCGCCCGCCTATTCGGCTGGCTCCAACGACGACTTTGCGCTGATCGAGGACGAAGGCGACCTGCCTTTCTAACTGCAATCGCACCTGATTCTAACAAGGAGGTAACCCGATCATGGCTATGGATCGTTCTTCTCGTCCGATGCATCGCGGCCGCAAGAAGGTTTGCAGCTTCTGCGTGGACCGCATCGACCGCATTGATTACAAGGATCTGCCCCGCCTGCGCAAGTATGTCAGCGAGCGTGCGAAGATCATTCCCCGCCGCGTCACCGGCACCTGCGCTTTCCATCAGCGCGAGCTGACCGTTGCCATCAAGCGCGCCCGTCATATGGCTCTGATGCCCTATGTCAGCGACTGATATCTGCGGTTTCTGAAATGCAAAACGGCCCCCTGCTCCGGCAGGGGGTTTGTTTTTTGCCCTTTTTCCCAAAAGCAAAACGCCCGGACCGCCGGCAGGGAGCTTCCTGCCGCGGTCCGGGTGTACTTGTTTCTCTTTTCGTTTCAAAAGGGGCGCTGCCGGGCTCAGCCCACCGTGATGCCGTCCTCCTCGGGGGCGGGGGTGGGGCTGGCGGTGGCAAAGCTGTCGTCCCGCGCCTCGGCGATGTAGACATTGACCACCGTCTTGCTGGCGTCGAACTTGGTGCCGGCGGTCACATCGCAGCGGGCCACACAGCCGGCGGCGTACTGGCCGTCGTTTTCCATGGGCTGGATGCGGTACTGGATGCCGGCACTCTTGAGCAGCTGCTCCGCCTTGTCCTGGGAGAAGCCGATGAGGTTGGGCATCTCGGCCAGGGCGGGACCCTTGCTGACCACAATCTCGATGATCTGCCCCACCTCGGTCTTGAGGGTCCCGGCCACCGGCTTCTGGCTGATCACGCACCCCTCGGCCACCTCGCTGGAGTTCTCCTCGGTCATGACGATGCGGTAGGACTGGTAGAGGTCACTGCCCTTGATCTCGGTCTGGTAGTTCTTGCCCACCAGGTCGGGGATCACCTCCACCGCCTCCTCCTGGGCATCGGTGCTCTCGGCGGCGGCCGAGGGGCTGGGTGTGGGGGTGGCCCGAGGGCTGCTGTCGCCAGAGCGGCCCAGCATGCTCCACATCATCAGCACCACCAGCACAAAGATCACCACCAGCGAGGCCCCCAGGATCTTTTTGGTGGAGATCTGGTTGTCCCCCCGCTCGAACATGGCGCTGGCGTACTCGGGGTCGGCCAGGGCGTTCATCAGCTCGGGCACCGTCTGCATCCGCTTCTGGGTGTCCAGCCGCATGGCGCAGGCCAGCACCTGGGCAAAGTAGCCGGGCACGGCGGATTCCAGGCTGTGGGCGTTCTCCATGGTGTCCCGCTGCTTGCGCTGGGCCGCCGAAGGCGGGGTCTGGCCGGTGACCAGCCGGTAGGTCACCGCCGCCAGGGCGTAGACATCAGTGTAGCTGCCCGAGAACTCCGCCGCCGAATACTGCTCGGGGGCGGCATAGCCGGCGTAGAGCTGGGCTTTCAGCTCGCTGCCGGCAGTGCGCAGGGCCAGGGTGCCGTAGCCGGTCAGCCGTGCGGTGCCGTCGATGGGCAGCAGGATGTTGTCGGGGCAGATGCCCCGGTGGATCAGCCCGGCCTTGTGCAGCACCGCCACCCCCTCCATCACCGGCTGCAGCAGCCGGCAGGCGTCAGCGGGGGTCATGTTGCGGGAGCGCAGGCTCAGGTAGTGAGTCAGGGTCATCCCCTTCTCGCTCTCCTCGATGGCATAGACGGTGTTGTTCTCCTCCACCACCTCCAGGATCTGGGAAAGCCCGGTGGTGGGGGTCAGGGTGTGCAGCTCGTCGTAGAGGTCCTTGAAGTCCATCCGGCTGGTCTTGAACAGCACCTCCCGGTCCTCCCGGGGCATCAGGGCGCCGTCCTCCCCCCGGCCGTTGCAGAGGGTCATGGGGAAAAACTCCTTGATCAGCACATAGCGCCGCTCATCGTTTTCCACCCCGCGGTAGCACAGGCCGTCCCCGTCGGCGCGCAGATAGCCCCCCACGGTGTAGCGGTCCCCCAGCTGGGTGCCGAAGGCCAGCGCCCCCTCGGGGTTGGCATTCTCCAGGCTTTTGCCGCAGTGGGGGCAGGTCCCGCCAAAGCCGCCTTCCAGCTCCATCAGGCAGTGTGGGCACAGGATCACCTTGCTCATCCATCCCTCTCCCTTTCCTCCAAAAAGGGGCGCGCACGGCCTCTCCGGCCTTCCTGCGCGCCCCCCCAAACCGTATGATTAGCGGTCGAGGTCTTCCTCGTTTTCCAGGGTGTGCCAGGCGTTCTGGACATCGTCGTCGTCGTCCAGGGCATCCAGCAGCTTGCCCATGTTGGTCAGCTGGTCCGGGTCGGTCAGGGTGGTGGTGGTGGTGGGCACCATGGCCACGTCGGCGCTGATGAAGTTGTAGCCCTTGTTCTGCAGGGCATCGCAGACCGCGGTAAAGTTTTCGGGGGTGGTGGTCACCTCGGCGGCCTCCTCGCCGGCATCAAAGTCCTCGGCGCCGGCATCCAGGGCGTCCATCATCAGCTGATCGGGGTCCTTGTCCTCCAGATCCACCACGATGACCCCCTTCTGGTTGAAGAGGAAGCCCACGCAGCCCAT
Organism: uncultured Gemmiger sp.; assembly: GCA_944382835.1. Taxonomy (GTDB): domain Bacteria; phylum Bacillota; class Clostridia; order Oscillospirales; family Ruminococcaceae; genus Gemmiger. The sequence continues at coordinate 35,618 of CALWNP010000015.1, read as the reverse complement.
CTGGCCCAGGTTGCCGCCGAACTTGTCAAAGTAATGGCGCATATTGGCTGCGGTGCGGTTGCGGTTGTCGGTGAGGGTTTCCACCATAACCGCCACGCCGCCGGGGCCGTAGCCCTCGTAGGTTATGGCTTCGTACTCGGTCTTGTCGCCGCCCTCGGCCCGCTTGATGATCCGCTGGATGTTGTCGTTGGGCACGTTGTTGGCCTTGGCCTTGGAGATCAGGGCCGCCAGCTTGCTGTTGGAGTTGGGATCGGCGCCGCCCTCCTTGACGGCCACGCTGATCTCACGCCCAATCTTGGTAAAGACCTTGGCGCGGGCGCCGTCGGTTTTTTCCTTTTTGCGCTTGATGTTGTTCCATTTGCTATGTCCGGACATGGATGATCCCCCTATATGTTTGAATTGTTGGACAAAGGCGCCGCGAATATACCGGCCGCCTAGCGTATACCAATGGGATATTATAGCACATTTGTGCGTTTTTTTCAAGGCTTGGGGCGTTCAGCGCAGGTTGCGCAGCGCCTTGGGGTAGTGATTTTTCACCCGGCCGCCGCTGACCTTGCCCCCGCCCAGCGGAAAGCCGTCCACCAGCACGGCGCACCAGCCGCTGCCGGCGGTCTGGGCGGGGATTTCCTCCCCCCGCAGCCAGGCGGCGGTGCGGGGGTCGGCCAGGGTCAGCTCCTCCCGGTTGGTGCACTGGGTCCCCCAGGCCATGAAGAGGGCGTGGGCGGGCTCGAACCGGCCCTTGCGCAGGCTGCCGGCCAACACCCCGGCCCGCAGCTGGTGCAGCCGGGTGGAGGGCAGCGGCAGGGCCGGAGGCAGCAGCAGCAGCTCCTTGAGAGCGGCGGGCTGGCTGCCGGCCAGCACCGGGAAGTACCGGGCCGCAAACTCCTGCCATTCTTTGGGAATTTTGCCGGGGCGGGGCGGCTTGGCCGGCCGCAGCGCCGGGGCGGGGGCATCCTCCGCCTTTTGCAGCAGGGCCATGAAGTGCCCCTCTCCCCCGTCGGCGGGCCAGATGCGGCGGCAGCGCTCCGCCGGGAAGTCGGGGGAAGAAGCCCGGTTGCCCTCCCCCGGATGGCCGAAGCCCACGCCAGAGAGATCACAGAGGACAAACTCGGGGTGGCGTTGCAGGAAGGATTCCACCTGGGCCTCGTCCTCCTGGGGAGAGAAGGTGCAGGTGGAGTAGACCAGCAGCCCACCGGGTGCCAGCAGGGCGGCGGCATTGTCCAGGATTTCCCGGCCCAGGGCGGCGCACTGGTCCACCAGCGCCGGGCCATACTGGGTGACGGCGGCCGCCTCCTTGCGGAACATTCCCTCGCCGGAGCAGGGGGCGTCCACCAGCACCCGGTCAAAGAAACCGGGCAGGGCGGCGGCGATCCGGCCGGTGTCTTCATTGAGCACCACCCCGTTGCGCACCCCCATCCGCTCCAGGTTCTGGCGCAGCACCTCGGCCCGGGGGGCGCTGTACTCGTTGGCCACCAGCAGCCCCTCCCCGGCCAGGGCGGCGGCCAGCTGGCTGCTCTTCCCCCCCGGCGCGGCGCAAAGGTCCAGCACCCGCATGCCGGGGTGTACCTGCAGCAAGGCAGCGGGGGCGGCGGCGCTGGGTTCCTGCGCGTAAAAGACCCCGGCGTGGTGGTAGGGGTGCAGCCCCGGCTTGCAGGCCGGGTCGGTGAGCCGGAAGGCCGCCGGGCAGAAGGGGGAGGGTTCCAGCCCCAGTCCGGCCAGGGCGGCGAACCGCTCGGGGGTGCAGCGCAGGGTGTTAACGGTCACCCCCCGGGCGGGGGTAAGAGTTTTGGGGGTGTGCAGCGCCGCGAAGCGCGGCCCCAGCAGGGCGCGCTCCCGTTCTTCAAATGCAGCGGGCAGGGACATCCTGGCCCTCCTTCCTGTAAAATCCAGACCGGGGACGGAATAACCGGCAGACCGCCGGGCATACTGGCAACAAGGACCGCAAAAGGTCCCGAATTTTCGACTGCATGAAAGGAGAAACCCATCATGGCACGCAACATGAACACCAACAAGAGCACCAACGGCACCCAGCAGAAGACCCAGAACGAGACCCAGCAGCGCAGCACCCAGAAAACCACCCAGAAGGCCACCAACCGGGCCACCTCCAGCACCGCAAGCGACTGTGGCTGCGGCTGCGGCAAGGACGGCCGCAAGAAGTGAGGTTCTGAGCCTGCCTAGGGCCACAACCAAAAGAGGAGCGCTGCGGACGGAGCCACGGCCCCGGACACTGCGCCCATCCTGTCCGGGCCTGTGCCCGGCCGCCTTCCGCCTTTCGGGGCGGAGGGCTCTTTTTTTATGCTTCGGGGGTGTACTGCTGCCAGAGCGCCTCAAAGAGCTGCTGGATGCGGTCGTTGCGGTTCTGGAGATACAGCCACCCCAGCAGGCACTCGAAGCCGGTGGAGGCCCGGTATTCCTGGGCGGTGGCGTGCTTGGCCACCGTGGCCTTGGTGGCGTTTTTGCCCCGGCGCAGGACGTTGGCCTCCTCCTCGGTGAGCAGGGGGGTCAGGATCTCCAGCTCCCGGTTCTGGGCGTGGGCCGAGACATACCGGGTGGCGGTGCTGTGCAGTTTGCCGGGCTGCATCCGGGTGGTTTCCACCAGCCGCTGCCGCACCAGCAGTTCCAGCACCGCGTCCCCCACAAAGGCCAGGGCCAGGGGGCTTTGCTCCCGCAGATCCACCGTGGGCTGTGCTTCAAACAACATGGTACACCTCAATAGACATAGTCAAACTCGTATTCCCCGATCTTGATGGTGTCGTCCTCCTCCACGCCCTGGCGGACCAGTTCGTCCAGGATGCCGGAATCCCCCAGCTGGGTCTGGAAATACTGCAAACTCTCGTAATCCTCCACGTTGGTGCCGGCCAGGATCCGCTCCAGCCAGGGGGCATCCACCGTGAATTCGTGGTCCCCGGTGCGCTGCACCGTGAAGGGCCGCTGGGGGGCGTCGCTCAGGTCGGGGCGGTGGTACTCCGCCTCAAAGACCCGCACCGGGGGCAGGTCGGCCAGCCGGTTGTAGACCAGGGCAGGCAGCCCCTCGATGCCGGTGTGGGCCGCCGCCGAGATGGGCAGGAAGGTCAGCCCCTTGTCCTCCACAAACCGGCGGAACTCCTCCACCTGTTCGGGGGTGGCCACATCGCACTTGTTGCCCAGCACGATCTGGGGCCGCTGGGCCAGCTCGGCGCTGAACCCGGCCAGCTCCTTGTTGATCTGCTCAAAATCCTCCTTGGGGTCCCGGCCCTCGCTGCCCGACACATCCACCACATGGAGCAGCAGACGGCAGCGCTCCACATGGCGCAGGAAGTCATGGCCCAGGCCCACCCCCTCGGCGGCCCCCTCGATGAGGCCGGGGATGTCGGCGCAGACAAAGCTCTGCTCGGGGCCCACCCGCACCACACCCAGCACCGGGGTCAGGGTGGTGAAGTGGTAGTTGGCGATCTTGGGCCGGGCGGCGCTGATGACGCTGAGCAGGGTGGACTTGCCCACGTTGGGGAAGCCGATCAGCCCCACATCGGCGATGACCTTCAGCTCCAGGGTCAGATGCAGATCCTCCCCCGGCAGGCCGGGTTTGGCGAAGCGGGGAATCTGGCGGGTGGGGGTAGCGAACCGGGCATTGCCCCAGCCGCCGCGGCCGCCCTTGGCCACCACCACCGGCTTGCCGTCGGACAGGTCGGCCACCACCAGGCCGCTGTCGGCCTCCTTGAGGACGGTGCCCCGGGGCACCCGGATGACCAGGTCCTCGGCGTCCCGGCCCTTCTGGCGGGCGCCGCGGCCGTTTTCGCCGTCCTTGGCGGTGTATTTGCGCTTGTAGCGGAAATCCAGCAGGGTGGACAGGTTGTCGTCGGCGACAAAGATCACGTTGCCGCCCCGGCCGCCGTCGCCGCCGTCGGGGCCGCCCGCCGCCACAAACTTTTCCCGGTGGAAGCTGACGGCGCCGTCGCCGCCCTTGCCCGCGTGGACCCAGATGGTGGCCACATCAATAAAATTTCCGGTGGTCATGGGGATGCACCTCGTTTCGTTGTGGGTGAAGCCGCCCCGAAGGACGGACAAAAAAAGGGACGAGCCGCTGCGGCCCGCCCCGAAATAGGCTTTTACTGCTTGACAGTGCAACGCTTGCGGTCGCGGCCAACGCGCTCGAAATGAACGCGGCCATCGACGAGGGCGTACAGGGTGTCGTCGCTGCCGATGCCGACGCCCTCACCCGGATGGATGTGGGTGCCGCGCTGACGGACGAGGATGTTGCCGGCCAGAACGAACTGACCGTCGCCGCGCTTGACGCCCAAACGCTTGGACTCGCTGTCACGGCCGTTCTTGGTGGAGCCTACGCCTTTCTTATGTGCCATTGTTGATTCCCTCCTTAGCCGTTGATCGCGGTGATTTCCACCTTGGTGTAGGGCTGACGATGACCCTTGCGGACCATGCTGCCCTTCTTGGGACGATAGGTCAGGATGTTGAGCTTCTTGCCCTTGCCGTTCTTGACGACTTTGGCGGTGACGGTGGCGCCTTCCACAACGGGAGTGCCAACCTTGACAGCGCCCTCCTCGCCAACGGCCAGAACCTTGTCGAAGGTGACCTCGCTGTCAGCCTCGGCGCCCAGCTTCTCGACGAAGATGCTGTCGCCGACCTTGACGCTGTACTGCTTGCCACCGGTCATGATCACTGCATACATAGTGGATAACCTCTTTCAATAAGTCTCGCTGGAAACAGGGCGGTGCCGGAAAACGGCACACTTATCGGGCCCATACCATGCGGCTTTATTATGATACCATAGATCAAATGCCGCGTCAAGAAGATTTTTTCCCTTTGGGCGGCATTTTGTCGGGAGGGGTCATTTTGCCTGGCGGGCGGCGGCCTGGACGGTGTTCTTCATCAGCATGGCCCGGGTCATGGGGCCCACCCCGCCGGGCACCGGAGTGATGAAGGCGGCTTTCTCCGAAGCTGCCGCAAAGTCCACATCCCCGTGGAGCTTGCCGTCCGCCCCCCGGTTGATGCCCACGTCAATGACCACGGCGCCGGGCTTGACCATCTCGCCGGTGATGAAGCCCTGGCGGCCCACCGCGGCCACCAGAATGTCGGCCCCGGCGCAGATTTCGGCCAGATTCTGGGTGTGGGAATGGCAGATGGTGACGGTGGCGTTGTGTTCCAGCAGCAGCAGCGCCGCCGGTTTGCCCACGATGTTGGAGCGGCCCACCACCACCGCCCGCTTGCCGTCGATGGAGACGCCGGTGGACTGGATCATCCGGATGCAGCCCGCCGGGGTGCAGGGCAGAAAGCAGGGCTGGCCGGTCTGCATCCGGCCCACATTCACCGGGGAAAAGCCGTCCACATCCTTCTCGGGGGGAATGGCGTCGATGATGGCGGCCTCGTCGATCTGGCGGGGCAGCGGCAGCTGGACCAGGATGCCGTGGACCGATTCATCGGCGGCCAGCTCTCCAATCCGGTCCAGCAGCTGGGCCTGGGTGGTGGATTCGGGCAGCCGGATCACCCGGCTCTCGATGCCGCACTCGGCGCAGTCCCGGGCCTTGCCCCGGACATAGACCTGGCTGGCGGGGTCCTCCCCCACCAGAATCACCGCCAGGCAGGGGTGGATCCCCCGGCTGACCAGTTCCTTCACCTCGGCGGCGGCCTCGGCCTTGACCTGAGCGGCCAGAGCGGTGCCATCAATGCGTGTTGCAGACATAGTCATTCTCCCCTCTTTACGGGCCGGTTATTCCCCGGCGTCCTCTTTTTCCGGCTCCTGCGGTGCCGGCGTTTCCGGCGCTGTGGCTGCTTCGGGTTCCTCTGCGGCATCCGCCTCGTCCGCCGGGACCGGGGCATCCAGGTCCAGCTCGGCCAGCCGCCGGTTCATGGCGGCGGTAGCGGTGACAAAATCGGCGTGGCGGCTGCGGGCCGGCAGGCTGTCCACCACAAAGCGGTCCCCTGCTTTGGCCTGTTTCTTGATGTCCTCCACCGCCAGCGGCACCATCAGGGTCTGGCCCGCGGCGCGCTGGAGGTTGTGGACCATCAGGATGATGGCCAGCGCCACCGAGCACATGGCCACCACCTGGCTGAACCGCAGATTGGTGTTGCCGATGAGCAGCGAATCGGTGCGCAGCCCCTCGATCCAGTAGCGGCCCAGGCCGTACCAGATCACATACATCAGAAAGAGCTGGCCGTGGAACCGGCGGTGCTTCATGAAGGCCCAGAGCGCCAGGAAGCCCACCAGGCACCAGATGCTCTCATACAAAAAGGTGGGGTGCACCGGCTGGGTGGGGTCCACCGTGATGCCGGCGGCGGCCAGGGTGGACTGCACCGAGGCCAGATAGTCGTGGGTGCCCTCGCTGTACATCCCCCAGGGCAGGGTGGTGTTGGTGCCGAAGGCTTCCTGGTTGGCGAAGTTGCCCCAGCGGCCCACCCCCTGGCCGATCAAAAAGCCCATGGCCACCAGGTCAAACAGCGGCAGAATGGGGATCTTCCGCCAGCGGGCGGCCAGCCCGCCAAAGACAAAGGCCCCGATGACGGCGCCATAGATGGCGATGCCTCCCAACCGTATGTCGATCATCTCCCAGATGGACTGGTAGTCGAAGGGGGCCATGGCCACATAGCAGATCCGGGCGCAGACGATGGCCATGACCGCCCCGATGAAGACCACGTCGATGAGGCGGTCGCTGTTGATGCCGAAATCCGTGGCATAATGGAAGGCAAAGGCCATGGCCAGCACCATGCCCAGGGCGATGATGATGCCGTACCAGTAGATGTTGAACCCGCCCAGGCTGACGGCCACCCGGTGGACGGTCATCTCCAGCCCCAGGCCGGGAAACTGCACATGAAAATTCATGATTCCTCCTCGTCCGTCCCGGTGGGGCGGATCTCCACATAGGCGCTGTTTTCCTCCAGCAGCATGGTCTGCAGCGCCTGATTCACTTCCTCCAGGGTCAGGGTGGCCAGCACCTCGATCTCATCGGTCAGGCTGCGGCCCTTGAGGTAGGCGGCGCCGATCTCCTCGGCGGCGTCCTCCACCCCTTCCACATCGGCCAGCAGCTCGCCGTACATCTGGTTTTTCACCAGGGTGAAAAGCTCTTCCTCGATGCCCTCCCGGCGCAGCCGGGCGATCTCGGCCCGGACCAGATCAGCCACCTTGCGGGGCTCCTCGCTCTCGCCGGTGAAGGCGATGGCGCAGCAGCCCCCCGCCGAGATATAGTCCCCGCTGAACTCGGGGTTGACCATGGCCTCGTCGTAGAGGCGGCGGTAGAGGTCGGTGAGGCCGCCGCAGACCAGATCGGGCAGCATGTCGCAGATGACCTCCCGCCGGGTGTCACCCCGGGGAATGGGAGCCTCCCGGTAGCCCAGGGCGAAGCAGGGCTTGTTCACCGGCATGGTGAAGGCGACCTCCTTCTGCTGCACCGGGCCCTCGGGGGGCGGCAGCAGGGTCTGGACCCGGTGTTCCGGCCAGGGTTTGTCCAGCCCGGCCCGCTGGCAGGCGGCCACCGCCCGGGCCAGGGTGATGTTGCCCGCCACCGAGAGCACCATATTGGAGGGCCGGTAGTAGGCGTCGGTGCAGGCGTAGAGCAGCTCGGGGGTCAGGGTGGCGATGCTCTCCACCGTGCCGGCGATGTCATCCCGGATGGGATGGTACTGATACAGGCAGCGGAAGAGGGCGGTGAGCAGCCGCCAGTCGGGGCTGTCGTCGTACATCTTGATCTCCTGGCCGATGATCCCCTGCTCCTTGGCGATGGTCTGCTGGGTAAACCAGGGTTTGCCCACCATCCCCAGCAGGATGTCCAGGTTTTCGTCAATCTTCTGGGTGGCCGAGAAGATGTAGCAGGTGCGGTCGTAGCTGGTGAAGGCGTTGGCCGAGGCGCCGGTCTTGGCATAAAAGTCAAAGGCGTCCCCCTGCTCGCTCTCGAACATCTTGTGTTCCAGGAAATGGGCGGTGCCAGCGGGCAGGTCAATCTGTTTGCCGTCCAGCACAAAGGCCCGGTTCACCGAGCCGAAGGCGGTGGCGTACATGGCGTGGACGGTGCTGTACCCCGGCATGGTGCGGCAGAGCACCCGCAGCCCGCTGGGCAGGGTGGTGCCGGTGCAGTTGACGGCGGCCGCCGCCTTTTCCCGGATGCGTTCCAGTTCGCTCATTGGGCCCCCTCCTTTGCGGTCACGGCGTAGCAGACCGAATAGTGATAGCTTTGCAGCACTTCCCGGACCTCCTCCACGGTCACGGCGTTGAAGAGCACCTTGCCGTACTCCGGCGGTGCCAGGGCCTCATCCCGCAGGATCTGGCCATAGTACCAGCTCTCCAGCCCGCCCAGGCTGTCCCCCAGAGCGTCCAGGGTGGACAGCAGGCTGCGGCGGCAGTCGTCCAGCTCCTCTGTGGTGATGGGGCCGGTGCACAGGGCTTCCAGCTCCTTGAGGATGGCGGCCTCGGCCTGGTCCTCCCGGCCGGGCTCCACCCCGGAATCCACCATCATGACGCCGGTGGCCCGCAGGGCGCTGGCGCCGCAGTAGTAGCACAGGCTCTGCTTTTCCCGCACGTTGCGGAAAAGCCGGCTGGTGGCACTGCCGCCGAAGAGGGACATGGCCATCCGCAGCACCGTGATGGAGGGCAGATCCTCGGGGGTGCCGGTGGTAAAGAGCATGCAGAGTTTGGCCTGGGTCAGGCCGGGGATCTCCTCCCGGAAATGGCGGGGCTGGGTGATGGGCATGGCCAGCGGGGAGGCAAACCGCACCGGGGCCCGCTTGACCCGGGCCAGCTTGTCCAGCAGCATCTCGGCCACCCGCCCGGCGTCCGCCCCCTGGACCATCACGTCGATGGAGGCCACCGAGAGGATGCGGTCATACTCCGCCTTGAGGGTGGCGGGGGTGACGGCGGGCAGGTCCTTGAGATAGCCCCCCAGCTCGATGCCGGCGGGGCTGTCGCCGTAAAAGCGGCGGCGGGCCTGGCGCACGCAGTACAGCCGCTTGTTGTTGTACTCGGCCTGCAGCCGGCGGGCCAGGGTCTCCTTCTCGATCCGCACCGCCTCGGGATCAAAGAGGCCGTCCACCAGGTAGGGGTCAAAGAGGATGCCCAGCACAATGTCGGCGTAGGCGGCGGTGAGGTTCTCGCCACCCAGGGCGAACCGGTCCTTGATGCCGCAGATGTCGGCGGAGAGAATCCGGTCCACACCGGCGCTGCCCACGTCCACCCCCAGGTCGGCGCCGTACAGCCGGGCCAGGCGACGGGACAGGGCGGTCATATCGGGGCATTGGGCGTAGCCGCGCTCCAGCACCAGGGGCAGCACCGCGGCGTCGGTGGCGCTTTTGCGCAGCGCCGGGTAGCGCAGGTGGATGGTGATGCGGCATCGGTTGAATTTTTCGGCTTCCAGCGTGGTCAAAAAGACGCCGGGGGCAAGTTGTCTGCGTTCCAAAAGACAGGTCCTCCCAACGGGTTATGGTTGTGGCGCAGCAGCGCCGGATTGCGGTAGATCACTTTATTATAGGACATTTCCGCCGGGATGTAAACCGTTTTGCGCCCGCCCCAAAGAGGGCGGCCGATCAACAAAAAAGCCCTTCCCGGGCGGGGAAGGGCGGCATCCGCTTTTACTGGATGAAGGCGTCATGGATGGCGGCCACAGCCTTGTCGGCGTCGGCCTTGTCGATGATGACGCTGATCTTGATTTCGCTGGTGGAAATCATATGGATGTTGATGTTCTCGTTGTACAGTGCCTCGAACATGGTGGAAGCAACACCGGGATGGCTCTGCATGCCGGCACCCACCACGCTGACCTTGGCGCAGTCCTTGTTGACCTTGATCTCATCGCCGCCGAACCGGGACTTGTTGGCGTTGAGCACCGAGAGGGCGCTTTCGGCGTCGCCCAGGGGCACGGTGAAGATCAGGTCCTTGTTGTTGCCCCGGCCGGAGCTCTGCAGGATGATGTCCACATCGATGTTTTTCTGGGCCAGCAGGCTGAAGACCTTGAAGGAGATACCCGGAACGTCCGGCACCTCCAGAATCGAAATGACAGCCACGTGATCGTCTTTTGCGACGCCCTTGATCAGCATACCTTCCACTTTGGTTTCCTCCTTCACAATGGTCCCGGGGATCGGGTTGATGCTGGACAGCACTTCCAGCTCGACGCCATATTTCTTGGCAAGTTCCACGCTGCGGTTGTTGAGGACCTGGGCGCCCAGCGAGGCCAGCTCCAGCATCTCGTCAAAGGTGATCTCCTTGAGGCGGGTGGCCTTGGGGATCTTGCGGGGGTCGGCGGTGAACACACCCTCCACATCGGTAAAGATCTGGCAGCGGTCGGCATGCAGCGCCGCGGCCAGGGCGACGGCACTGGTATCGCTGCCGCCGCGGCCCAGGGTGGTGATGTCCTCCGACCGGTTCAGTCCCTGGAAGCCGGCCACAACCACCACACGGTTGCGGGCCAGTTCGCTTTCCAGACGCTCGGTGTTGATCCGTTTGATCCGGGCCTTGGTGTAGGCACGGTCGGTGGCAAAGCCGGCCTGCCAGCCGGTGAGGCTGATGGCCGAGACACCCAGCTCCTGCAGCGCCATGGTCAACAGCGCAATGGAGATCTGCTCACCGGTGGAGAGCAGCATATCCATCTCGCGGTGAGACGGGTCACTGGTGATCTCGGCGGCCTTCTGGATCAGGTCGTCGGTGGTGTCGCCCTGGGCCGAAACCACCACCACAACGTCGTTGCCGGCGTTGCGGGTGTTGGCCACGATGCGCGCCACATTAAAAATGCGGTTGCGGTCCTTGACTGAGGTGCCGCCAAATTTTTGAACGATAAGCCCCATGGATTCCTTCTCCTCCTGAAATTACTGCACGGTCGCGCCCGTGTTATCCGCCAGCAGGCGGTAAACGGTAAAGTGTTTGAGTTTTTCGTGCTGGCCAAGCTCGGCTTCGGCCCGCTGGAAGAACTCGTCGTTGTCGCGGTGAACCACCGCCATGATGGTCGGGCCGGCGCCCGAGATGTACACTGCCAGCGCCCCCAGGTCCTGGGCGAACTCGAACATTTCGTCCCCGCCGGGGATCAGCGGCAGCCGGTACTGCTGGTGCAAGGCGTCCTTGGTGGCCACCCCCAGCAGGTTGTAGTCCCCATCGCAGAAGGCCGCGGTGGCCAGCGCCGCCCGGGACAGGTTATACACCGCGTCCTTGTGGGAGATCATCTGGGGCAGCGCAGCCCGGGCCTTGGCGGTGAGCAGCCGGAAATCCGGCACAAAGGCGGCGAAGGCCAGATCGGTGTCAATGTCCTTCTTGACGGTGTAGACCTGCCCCTCGTCGTAGACGCTGGTCACAAAGCCCCCCAGCATGGCGGGGGCGACGTTGTCGGGGTGTCCCTCGATGGCGGTGGCCAGGGTCAGCATCTGCCGCTTGGTCAGCCGGCCGCCCAGCAGGGCGTTGGCCCCCAGGATCCCGGCCACAATGCAGGCCGAGCTGGAGCCCAGCCCCCGGGCCATGGGGATGTCGTTGCGCTGGGTGATCCGCAGCCCCTTGAGGGGGATGCCCAGCTGGTCGTAGACCGCCCGGGCGCTGCGGAACACCAGGTTGTTGGCCCCGGCGGGCACGTGGGTGCCGTCCACCGAGGAGATCTGGATGCGGTCGCTCTCCTCGAAGGTAAAGACGTTGTGCATCGAAACCGCCAGCCCCAGCGCGTCAAACCCGGCGCCCACGTTGGCGCTGGTGGCGGGGACGGTGATGGTGATTTTTGCCATGATCTTCCTCCCCTGCTTATTCCGGCAGTTTCTTCAGCACCAGGGCCGCCTGACCGCCCAGCAGGGCGATCTTGCCGGCCAGGGCCTGCATCTCGGCGGCGGTGGCGGAATTGACCAGGCAGGCGGCCTCCCGCTCATTCTCAAAGACCAGGGAGCCCGGCCCCGCGATGGAGGTCAGCACCGCGCCGCTGAGGCCGGTGGCCCGGATGTAGTAGGGATAGCTCGTGTCGTCGGTGAGCATCCCGTCCAACTTTTCGGCGGGCTGCCAGAAAAGGCTGTCGTGGATCTTGCTGCCCTCCTTGAGGGCGTCGATCACATCGGCCACCACCGCGCTGGCGGTGGGCAGCTTGCCCGCCCCCTTGCCGTAGAAGATCACGTCCCCCAGCATGTCGCCCTTCATCAGGACGGCGTTGAAGACATCGTCCACCCCGGCCAGCTGGTTGGCGCTGGGCACCAGCATGGGCTCCACGCCGGCAGCCACGGTGCCCTTCTCCCCTTCCCGGTACCAGGCAATGAGCTTGATGGCGCAGTCCAGCTGATCAGCCGCCTTGACATCGGCCACCGTGATGTCCCGGATGCCCCGGGTGGGGATGTTGTCGGGATAGAGATGATGCCCGCAGGCCAGCGACCCCAGAATGGCGATCTTGCGGCAGGCGTCCCGGCCATCCACGTCGTCGCCGGGGTCCTTGGTCTCGGCGTAGCCCAGCTGCTGGGCGATCTTGAGGGCCTGGTCAAAGTCCATGTTCTCCCGCTTCATCTTGGTGAGCATGAAGTTGGTGGTGCCGTTGACAATGCCCTGGATTTCGCTGATGTGGTTGGCCGCCAGGCACTGGTGCATGGGGGTGATGATGGGGGTACCGCCGCCCACGCTGGCCTCAAAGAGGAAGGCGGCGTTGTGGGCCTTGGCCAGGGCCAGCAGCTCGGCGCCATAGGTGGCCACCATCTCCTTGTTGGAGGTGCAGACGCTGCGGCCGCTTTCCAGGCACTGGCGGACGTAAGGGTAAGCGTACTTGGTGCCGCCGATGGTCTCCACCACCACCTTGATCTCGGGGTCGGAGAGGATGTCCTGGATGTCCTTGGTGAACAGGGCCGCGTCGGGCGAATCCGAGAAGTCCCGCACATCCAGAATGGCCTTGACCTCCACCGGTTCTCCGGCCCGGCGGGCGATGGCCGCTGCGTTGCGGCGGCAGACTTCCAGCACACCGCTGCCCACGGTGCCGAAGCCCAGAATTGCGATTTTTGCCATATGTCAGTTCCCCCTCAATTGCACAATATGCTCAGGCGCCCCGGTGGACTTCCACCACGTTGGGCTGTTTGGCCAGCCGCGCCAGCATCTCCTCCACGCTCATCTGCATGGTACCGGTGCGGATGGTCACCTCCACCTGGGCGGCGCCGTTCTCCGGCCGGGACTGGTTCATCGTGACGATGGACGCCCCCGCCGCCGAGATGCCGGACAAAAGCCCTTGCAGGGCGCCGGTTTTGTCCAGCAGCGTGGCGATGACGGTGAGCGCTTCCCGCCCGGTTTCGGCATCAAAAACACTGTCCTTATATTTGTAAAAGGCGCTGCGAGAGATACCCACCTGCCGGGTGGCGGCAGAAATGCTGGTGGCCTGCCCCGAGGCGATCAATTCCTTGGCGTCCAGTACTTTGAGAAAGACCTCCGGCAAAACCGATGCGTCTACCAGAAGTAAGCGGCGCTCTGCCATAGCTGTGTCCCCTTTACATACAAATGTATTTCAAGCAAGGATCATCATAGCACAACCGCCCGTCGTGCGCAAGCACTTTTGCCAGGTAAAGCAGGAATTTGGGCAACCTGTCCAATAGTTTTTACCGGCACCGGACAAACCAGGGCAAAGTTACCTGATGATGCGTCTCGTTCTGTCTGTACAGCGGGAACAATATACGCAGTCCGCAACCAAAAAAGCACCGCACAGCCAGTACTGGTGTGCGGTGCCCCATGGGAATCTGTTGCTCAGCCAACAACAATGCTGCCCTGATCGGTGGAGGTCGTGGTGGACGGCGCCGTCGTGGTGGTGCTGTCGGTGGCAGGCGCCGTCGCGGTGGAGGTGCCCGCCTCGGACTGGGCGGCTTCCGCTGCGGCCTGGGCCTGCTGGGTGAACTCGTCGCTTTCGGTGGTGGCGTAGTCGTCGCTGGGCAGGTTGTCCTCGGTGTAGTAGCCGGTCATGCCGCCCGAGCTGACGATGGCGCCGGTGTTGGGATCAAACTGTTTCTCCACAACCCCTTCGGCCACCGGGAACTCCTTCAGCGGCAGGTCGGCCTGGACATCCTCCATCAGGTACTTCCAGGCATACTGGGTGGGTTTGCCGTTCTTGCCCTGGGGATAGTCGTACATGCTGGCCGGAGTATCAAAGCCCCACCAGACCGCGGTCACATAGTAGGGGGTCAGACCCACGAAGGTGTAATCGCGGAAGTCGGAGGTGGTACCGGTCTTGGCCGCTGCCATCATGCCGTTGTCCATCTCGGGAGCCATGCCGTAGGCAGTGCCCTTGCTGGTGTACAGAACATTCTGGAGCAGACGGACCATGATGGTGGCCGTGGTGGGTTTGATGGCCTCGGTGGTGGTGATCCGGGTGCTGTTGTCCAGATAGGTGTTGCCGTCAGAATCCTCCACACGGGTGTAGTAGTGCGGCGTGGTGAAGGTGCCGTCCCAGAACATGGTGTAGGCGCCGGCCAGCTCCACCGTGGTCAGGCCGTAGCTCTGGGAGCCCAGCACCATGGGGCCCAGATCCACGTCGGTTTCGGGGTCCAGATGGGTACAGTTGAGGGTATCGTGGGCGAAGTCGAACATGTTGTCGGCGCCCACCATGCTGCCCACCCACACCGCGATGGTGTTGAAGGACTGGCGCAGGGCGTCGTAGACAAGCATGACCTCGCCGTTGCCGCCCATGCCGTTGTAGTTTTCGGGCCAGGAGCGCCAGACGTCGCTGCGGGCCAGGGTGGCCGGGTCATAGGGATTCAGGTAGGAATACTCCGACTTGAGCACCTGTTTGGAGGCCGCATCATAGTACGGGGTATCCGACAGCGGGGTGGAATAGGTGATCAGCCGGCGGTCCAGCGCCAGGCTGTAGGCCGCGATGGGCTTCATGGTAGAACCGGTCTGATGGGGGATGGTGGCGCGGTTGGTGCCGCGGTCCACCTTCTTCTCCCCGATGCCGCCGCCCACGGCCAGGATATTGCCCTCGTAGTCCATGACCACCATGGCTGCCTGGGTGCGGACATTCTCGTAGAAGACCACATACTGGCCGTCCTCGCTGGTGCCGGTCTTGAGGGTGCCGGCGGCCTCATCCTCGTAGACCGGCAGATCGTCGGTGCCGAAGATGGCCGAGCCGTCGGGGTTCAGCGGCAGGCCGGTGTTCTCGTCGTAGGTGATCTGGGCGCCCACCGGGATGCTGGTGGTGACCTCCTCCTCGTGCCACAGGGCCGGGAAGAGCTCGTTGCCGTCCTCGTCGGGCTCGTTGAGCATCAGCTGCTCCAGCTTTTCCTGAATTTCGGTGTCCACCGTGGCGTAGACCTTCAGGCCGCCGGTGAAGATTTCCTCCTGGGCCTCGGCCCGGGTCAGGTTGCGGGTCTCCATGATGTCCTCGGTGAGGGCCTCGAAGAGGGCGTCATCGAAGTAGGAGTTGTTGGAGGTCCGGGTGGAGTTTTCGGTGGCACTCTTGCTCTCGGCCAGAACGACGGTCTCATTCTGGGCGGCGGCGCACTCCTCCTCGGTGATATAGCCCTGCTGGGCCATCAGCGCCAGGACGTGGTTGCGCCGGGCCATGAGCATCTCGGGGTTGGTGAAGGGGTTGTAGTTGGTGGGGTTCTTGGAGATGGAGGCCAGGGTGGCGCACTCGGCCAGGGTCAGCTCCTCCACGCTCTTGCCAAAGTATTCGTTGGCGCCGGCCTCCACGCCCTGGATGATGCCGGTCAGGGGCACCGTGTTCAGGTAGGCCTCCAGCACCGTCTCCTTGCTGTACCGGTTGGCCAGACCGATGGCGCGGAAGATCTCGCGGACCTTGCGCATATAGTCCTGGGCGTTGTCGCCGGTGAGGTTTTTGACCAGCTGCTGTTCAAAGGTGGAAGCACCCTGGGTGCCGCCGTAGATTCGGCCGCCGGCCACCTCGTTGAGCACCGCACCGATGGTACGCTTGACGTTGATGCCCAGGGATTCCTGGTAGAAGTTCTTGTCCTCCACGGCGATGAAGGCATGCTGCAGGTTTTCCGGCATGTCGCTGAGGTTGCGCCAGATCCGGTTGCTGTCGCCGCTGGAGAAGGTGGTCACCTCGTTGCCTTGCTGATCATAGACGATGGTGGTCTGCTTGAACTCCAGGTTGTCCAGGTCCAGGTCGTCCGAAGCGGTGACCTGCACCACATACATCGAGAGGGCCACTGCGCCCACACATCCCACCATGACACAGACACAGAGCAGGCAGCCGATGAAGCTCAGGATCATGCCGGGGATGCTGCGGCGCCGCTTTTTTGGTTTTGGTTTCTTGCCGCCGGATGCGGACGAATTGGCTGCATTCTGCGGGCCTTTGGCACCCTGCATCGAGATATGCCGTTCCTGTTTGGGGTCTATGGGGACCGCCTCCTTTGCGGAAATTCCTTGTCCGGAGGCCGCCGGAGCGCCTCCTATTTGGATCATCCCTGCGGGGCCGCAGACGGCTGCACACAGGGATGGACTTTACCATAAACTGAATTATAACACAAAGTATTCCCAAAAGTACAGGTGTCGGGGGATAAAATTCACAGGATTTTGATTGCTTCGCCGCTTTGGCGGGAATACTGGGGATCAGATGGTGATTTTTTGTCTGTTTTTTCCCATCCGAGGAAGGGGGTGATGGAAGATGCGAAACCTTCCCACCGGATACCGGGTCTACCTGTCGCTGCTGGCGGCGGTGGCGCTGCTGTGTGTGGTGGCGGTGTGTGTCTGGCTGGCCCAGCGGCCGGTGACCGAGCCCACCGAGCCCGCCTATCTGCTCAAGGACAACGCCGGCCATCTGGCCCTCTACACCGGGGAGGGCGAGGGCCCGCTGGCCGAGTACGAGATCTACACCCGGCTGCTGCCGGAACAGGATCTGCTGGCCCTGCAGCAGGGGGTGCCGGTCACCGACGAAACCGACCTGCAGCGCAAGCTGGAGGATTACGGGCTGTGAGCCGGCCCGGATCCCGGCAGTCATTTTCTCCGCGGCGCCCCGCAAAAGGGCGCCGTTTCCTTTGACAATGGGGGTTTCCTATGGTACACTTATGGCAAACCATACCTTCTATATAAAGGAGTAGACAATATGACTGAACAGGCCATTCTGGAAGCGGTCCAGGAAATTTTCCGCGACAATTTTGACGACGACACCCTGGTGATCACCCGCGACACCTGCGCCGATGACATCGAGGACTGGGACAGCCTGGAGCAGATCAATCTGCTGACCGCCATCGAGAAGAAGTTTTCCATCAAGTTCAAGCTGGCTGATGTCCGCAACCTGAAAAATGTGGGCGACCTGCTGGATCTGGTGGGCCGCATGGTCTGAGTTTCGCCGCATCTGGGGCGGGGGGATGCCCCCGCCCGTTTTGCTTTTCCCTCACCGAAAGGACACCGCCATGAACCACTACACCTTCGCCCAGATGACCCCTGGGCTGACCGAACAGTTCACCGTCACCATCACCCCCCAGATGATGGACGCCTTCGCCGCCCTGACCGGGGACTGCTCCCCCATCCACATGGATGAGGACTATGCCAAGGGCCGGGGCTATCCCGGCCGGGTGGTCTACGGGATGCTGGGGGCCAGCTTCTTCTCCACCCTGGCAGGGGTCTACCTGCCCGGGGAGCACTGCCTGCTCCACAGTGTGGAGTGCAAGTTTGCCCGCCCCATCTTCATCGGGGACACCCTGACCGTTTCCGGCACCGTGACCCATGCCAGCGAGGCATTCTCCGAGGTGGAGATCAAGGCGGTCATCACCAACCAGGACGGAAAAAAGGTAACCCGCGGCGTCATCAAGGCCGGGCTGGCCCGCTGACGCCCGCCGGGGTTTGTAAAAAAGGAGATTGTCATGTCAAACATCTATCTGATCACCGGCGCCACCAGCGATGTGGGCCGGACGCTGATCCGCCGCCTTCTCACCGGCGCCCCCGAAGGCACCCTGGTGCTGGCCCAGGGCTGCGGCGATCTGGACAAGCTGGCTTCCCTGTGCCAGGAATTTCCCGGCATGGTGCGCCCCTTTGACGTGGATCTGTCCGATCCCTACAAGGTGGACACCTTCTGCCAGCTGCTGACCCAGACCTGCCCCGCCCCCACTCACTTTGTCCATCTGCCGGCCTTGCCGGTGATCAACACCAAGTTCAAGGCCTTTGACGAGGTCCGCTTTGCCGCCGACATGGAGATCCAGGTCCACAGCGCCGTCAAGCTCTGCAAGGCGATTCTGCCCGCCATGACCAAGGCCCGGTTCGGGCGGCTGCTCTTCATCCAGACCAGCTACACCATCGGCTGCCCGCCCAAGAACACCGCCGCCTATGTGATGGCCAAGAGCGCCCTGGGCGGCCTGGTCAAGAGCCTGGCGGTGGAGTACGCCCGGTTCGGGGTGACAGTGAACTGCGTTGCCCCCAGCATGATGGAGACCCACTTTCTGAAAGACACCCCCGACCTGATTGTGCAGGCGGCCGCCGCCGACAACCCCATGGGCCGCAACGCCACCCCCGAAGACGTTGTGCCCGCCATGGCCTTCCTGCTCAGCGAGGAGGCCCGGTTCATCACCGGGGTTACTCTGCCTGTGACGGGGGGCTCGGCCATTGTCTGAGATTGTCTTTCGGCTGGCCCGTCTCGGGGAGGACCGGCAGATCATCGACTTCATCAACAGCCATTTTGATATGCGGCTGCCGCTGATCAACCGCCCGGAGTTCTACCGCCACTACTATGCCGGCCGGGGCGGGGTGCCCCAGTTCGCGGTGGCGGAGCAGGACGGCAACTACCTCAGCGCCGCCGGCTACATCCTGGCCAACACCGAAGCCCGGCCGGATGTCTGGGTCTCGGTCTGGGTAGCCGCCAAGGGCCACAACGGGGTGGGGCTGGAGCTGATGAACGCCCTGCCCGACCTGGTCCATGCCGAGGTGCTGGCCTGCAACAACATCCGGCCCAACACCTGCACCTTCTACCGCTTTCTGGGCTGGGAGGCCGACCGGATGCACCACTATTACCGGCTGGCCCCCGCCGGTCCCGGCGGCTACCAGCTGGCCAAGCCGGTGCACCCCATCATCCTGCCGGTGAAGGGCGGCCTGGCCCTGATCCGGGTGGAGAGCGCCGCCGACCTGATCCCGTTGGGGATGCCCCCCTCGGTCCACACCCCCCGCAAGGACCTGTGGTATCTGCGCCGCCGGTACTTCCATTATCCCCACTTCCATTATGATTTCTGGATGGCCCGGCTGGAGGGCAAGCTGGCCTGCTACCTGGTCACCCGCACCGTCTCGGCCGCTGAGACCGGCTGTGTGCCGGTGCTGCGGCTGGTGGACTTCATCGGCCCCGACGAGGCCCTGCCCCTGCTGGGCAGTTCCCTCGACCGGCTGCTCCAGCAGACCGGTGCCGAGTACATCGACTGTTACAATGTAGGCATCCCACCCGAGATCTGGCGGGCCGCCGGCTTCTGCGAGCGGCTGCCCGACGACGGCAACGTGATCCCCAACTATCTGACCCCGCCGCTGCGGGAAAACACCGAGTACTACTACTTCACCAACAAGCCGGAACATTTTGTGATGTTCAAGGCCGACGGCGACCAGGATCGCCCCAATCTGACATAAGGACAGCCCCGCTGCCGGCAAGATTCCGGTGCGGGGCTGTTTTGTCTTTTGGCGGGGTGTTGTTGTCCGGTGGACAGACAGCACCGATTTTGCGCGTTAAAAAAGAAACAAAATCACAAATCCGGGGCGCAATTTTCCATCCGTTGTTCAAAGAAGCACCGGTTTTGCGGTAAAGGCCAGCCCCATGGGCAGGATTTTTTCCCGGCACAGCAGGGAGAAATCCACCATTTTGCTGTGGAGGGCCGCCACCGCGGCGCAGTCCTCCCCCTGGCGGGCCAGAGTGGCCAGCGAGGTGGAGGCCGGCAGGCGGGCCTCCTTCAGCAGAGGCAGCGCGCTGCGCCGTGCCCCCAGCACATGGAGGTAGGGCGGCAGTTCCGGCAGTGCGTCCCGGTTGCAGCCCAGGGCGGCATCCAGTGCCAGCCGCCGCAGCCGGGCATGGGGGTAACGCTTGGTTTTCATCGTCTCATAGAGATTCCCGGCACTGGTGGCGGTGCGGATGGCCGACGCCAGCCGGTGCTCCAGCCCCTCGCTCAGCCCCCGCACCCGGGCCAGTTCCTCGGGGGTGCGGCTGCGCAGCAGGGCCAGCAGGGCCAGATCGAACCGGGCGGGGTCGGACAGCTCCCCTGCCCCGGCCGCCTCCCGGTAGAGGTCCAAGACGGCTGCGGGCAGGTAGGGGCCCAGCGCCTCCACCCCCTGCTGCCGCACAAGAGTCCGCAGATAGCTGGCCGAGGCGATTACGGTCTGCCCCGTCCGGCCGGGGGTCTGCCCGTTGTGGTCCGCCCCCAGACGGGGCAGGGCCAGGGGGCGCAGCGGGCTGTGCTGGGCCAGGATGGCCTTGCAGTATTCGATGCCCAGGATGTTGTTGGGTCGGGCCAGCAGTGCCCCCGCCCCGGGGCACAGCGCCTCGGCGGCCGCTGCCCGGGCCGCTGCAAAGGTCATGCCGGTGTCCAGCCTGGCCCGCAGTTCAGCCCGCAGGGCCGGGCCCTGGAGCAGACCGGCGGCCTGCATCAGCCGTTCCCCATCGGGTTCCTCGGCCCCAAAGGCCAGGGTGTCGCACCCCACCGCGGTGAGCAGCCGCACCCCCGCCGCGCCGAAGGCCTCGGCACCGGCACAGGCGTAGGGGGCCGGCAGGGCCAGCACCAGGTCCGCCCCGCTCAGCAGTGCTGCCCGGGTGCGGGTCCACTCGGGCAGCAGGGGCACTGCCCCCCGCTGCACTGCCCCGCTGCTCATGCAAACCACCACCTGCCTGGCCCCCTGCTGCCGCAGCATCCGGATCTGGGCGGCGTGGCCGTTGTGGAAGGGATCGTATTCGGCAATGATGCCCGCAATTTTCATAGAAATCTCCTGTTACTGCGCAAGATTTGTACGACGTTGATTGAGAAGCCCTTGCAAAAAGCTTTCCCTTTATTATATAATATTTTCGACAGAGACAAAAGGGCGCTGCCCTTTCAAATTTTAAGGAGGATATAGAATGAAGATCCTGGTCATCAACTGTGGTTCGTCCAGCTTGAAGTATCAGCTGATTGATATGAACGGCGAACACGTCCTGTGCAAGGGCCTGTGCGAGCGCATCGGTATGGAAAGCAGCATGATCACCCACGAGGCCAACGGCAAGAAGGCCACCACCCCGGCCATCTTCCCCACCCACACCGAAGCATTCGGAGAGGTTGTCAAGAAGATGACCACCGGCGAGGGCAAGGTCATCGACAGCGTTCATGAGATTGACGCCATCGGCCACCGCATCGTCCACGGCGGCGAGAAGTTCAAGGCCAGCTGCCTGATCACCCCCGAGGTCATCACCGCCATCCGCGACCTGAGCCCCCTGGCTCCGCTGCACAACCCCGCCGGCATCCTGGGCATCGAGGCCGCCAAGAAGGTTTTCGGGGAGAACGTTCCCAACATTGCCGTTTTCGACACCGCCTTCCACAGCACCATGCCCCCCAAGGCCTACATGTACGCCATCCCCTACGAGTATTACGAGAAGTACGGCGTCCGCCGCTACGGCTTCCACGGCACCAGCCACAAGTATGTCAGCCACAAGGCCGCCGAATATCTTGAGGAGCCCATCGAGCGCCTCAAGCTGATCACCTGCCACCTGGGCAACGGTTCTTCCATCGCCGCGGTGGACCAGGGCCGCGTTGTGGACACCTCCATGGGCATGACCCCGCTGGCCGGCCTGATGATGGGCACCCGCTGCGGTGACCTGGACCCCTCGGTGGTCAACTACCTGAAGTACACCCTGGGCATCACCGGCCACCAGCTGGATGAGATCCTGAACAAGAAGTCCGGTCTGCTGGGCATCTCCGGCGTCTCCAGCGACAAGCGGGATGTGGAAGCCGCCGCCAAGGCCGGCAACCCCCGCGCTCAGCTGGCCAGCGACATGCTGAACTACCAGATCAAGAAGATCATCGGCAGCTACATTGCAGCCATGGGCGGCGTGGACGCCATCGTCTTCACCGGCGGCA
The DNA here is from genome assembly GCA_944382835.1 of uncultured Gemmiger sp. Classification (GTDB taxonomy): domain Bacteria; phylum Bacillota; class Clostridia; order Oscillospirales; family Ruminococcaceae; genus Gemmiger. Next base: position 13,697 of record CALWNP010000015.1, on the reverse strand, counting down.
TCGGTGAGCACGACGCCGACAGCCGTGCCAAGATCTGCCATCACATGGACTGGCTGGGCATCCGCATCGACACCGACAAGAACCGCAACATCCATGGCGATGTGACCGAGATCACCTACTGGGGCTCCAAGGTCCGCACCCTGGTCATCGAGACCAACGAGGAACTGATGATCGCCCGTGACACCAAGGAAGTTCTGGACAAGATGAACTGATCGTTTTTTCCACCCAAACACCAAAGGCGCTGTCCCCTGCCGGGGGCAGCGCCTTTTTGCTGCGGCAAAAACAAAAAACGGGAGCGTCCCCCGCCAGGGGGAAACGCTCCCGCAAACATCAGGATTCCTGCTTGGCCTGCTCGGCACGCTTTTTGGCGATGGCTGCCAGCGCGTCCTTGCGGGACAGATTGATGCGGCCCTGCTGGTCGATGTCGGTGACCATGACAAAGATGGGATCGCCCACGGCAACCACATCCTCCACATGCTCCACCCGATGGTTGTCCAGCTTGGAGATGTGGACCAGACCTTCCTTGCCCGGCGCAATCTCCACAAAAGCGCCGAAGTTCATCAGACGGGTGACCCGGCCCTTGTAGATGGCACCCACCTCAGGGTCCTCCACAATGGTCTTGATGGTGGAGATGGCCCGCTTGGCGTCGTCGAGATCCACCGCCGAGATGAAGACGTGGCCGTCCTCCTCAATGTCGATCTTGCAGTTGAAGTTGGCGCACATCTCCTGGATGACCTTGCCGCCCTTGCCGATGACATCCTTGATCTTGTCCACCGGGATCTGCATGCTGAACATCTTGGGAGCATACTTGGACAACTCATGCCGGGGTTCGGCGATGCAGGGCTTGATGATCTCGTCCAGAATGTACAGCCGGCCCTTGCGGCACTTCTCCAGCGCCTCCTCCACAATCTCGTAGGTCAGGCCGTCGATCTTGATGTCCATCTGGATGGCGGTGATGCCCCGGCGGGTGCCGCCCACCTTGAAGTCCATATCGCCGTGGAAGTCTTCCACACCCTGGATGTCCAGCATGGTCATCCAGCGGTCGCCCTCGGTGATCAGGCCGCAGGAGATGCCGGCCACCGGCGCCTTGATGGGCACGCCGGCATCCATCAGAGCCAAGGTGGACCCGCAGATGGAAGCCTGGGAGGTGGAGCCATTGGAGGACATGATCTCGGAGACACAGCGGATGGTGTAGGGGAAGTCCTCGGTGGAAGGCAGAACGGGGATCAGTGCCCGCTCGGCCAGGGCGCCGTGGCCGATCTCCCGGCGGCCGGGGCTGCGGGGGGCACGGGCCTCACCGGTGGAGTAGGGCGGCATGTTGTAGTGATGGATGTACCGCTTCTGGGGGGTATCGCCCAGGTCGTCCATGGTCTGGGCGTCCCGGATGGAGCCCAGGGTGCAGACGGTCAGGCACTGGGTCTGGCCGCGGGTGAAGAGGCCGGAGCCGTGGACCCGGGGCAGCAGCCCAACCTCGGCGGCCAGGGGACGGATCTCGTTGATGCCGCGGCCGTCCACCCGCTTGCCCTCGTCCAGCAGCCAGCGGCGGACGACGAACTTCTGCATCTTGTAGCTGATCAGGTCCAGGGTGGCAGCGTCCAGATCGGGGTGTTCGGCGGCGATCTGGTCCATGATGGGAAGCAGAGCGGCATCCCGGACATTCTTGTCGTCGGTGTCCATGGCGGCCTTGAACTGGTCCAGATGGGCGGCGCTGACCTCCTTGAGCAGGTCGTAGTCCAGATCCACCGACTGGAAGTCGATCTTGGGCTTGCCCACCTCGGCCACAATGCCGTTGATGAAGGTCAGCAGCTTCTTGATCTCCTCATGACCGGTGCGGATGGCCTTCATCATGGTGGCCTCGTCCACCTCGTTGGCGCCGGCCTCAATCATGACGATCTTCTCCATGCTGGCGGCCAGGGTCAGGGAGAGGTCGCTGTGCTCCCGCTGTTCCTTGGTGGGGTTGAGGACAATCTCGCCGTCCACCAGGCCCACCGAGACACCGCCGATGGGGCCCTTCCAGGGGATGTCGGACATGGCGATGACCAGCGAGGCCCCGTTCATGCCGGTGATTTCGGCGCTGCAGTCGGGGTCCAGGCTCATGACGGTCATGGTCACACAGACATCGTTGCGCATGTCCTTGGGGAAGAGGGGCCGGATGGGGCGGTCCACCACCCGGGAGGTGAGGATGGCGTGCTCACCGGGGCGGCCCTCCCGGCGCATGAAGCTGCCGGGAATGCGGCCGGCGGCGTAGAGCTTTTCCTCAAACTCCACGCTGAGGGGGAAGAAATCGACTCCCTCGCGGGGTTTGGGGCTCATGGTCACGTTGCAGAGCACGCAGGTTTCGCCGTAGCGCACCATGGCGCTGCCGTTGGACAGGCCGCAGAGCTTGCCGGTCTCGACCACAAAGGGACGGCCCGCAAAGGTGGTCTCAAATTTGCGGTAGTGGGGGAAAGTTTCTTTCCGGGATGCAAATTCCAGTGCCATAGGGGATTCTCCTTCTTTTTTAGCGTTGATATACCAATGGCACCCCCGCCGGCTTTGAGCAATAAATCCAGTGTCCGGAGACGGTTCCGGGCGTTCGATTTACTGCACAAACCACGGCGACGGCGCCTTGTTCCAGTAGAGGGCTGCCGCAGCGGTGGAGCAGCAGATATAAAAAATGGACAAGGCGCAGCAGAGTGCGCCCTGTCCGTTTTTGCGAAATTACTTACGCAGACCCAATTCAGCGATCAGGGCACGGTAACGGTTGATGTCCTTCTTCTGCAGATAGGCCAGCAGGTTACGGCGGCGGCCGACCATCTTGAACAGGCCACGACGGCTGTGGTTGTCGTGCTTGTTGGTCTTCAGGTGCTCGGTGAGGTGGTTGATGCGCGCGGTCAGCAGCGCAACCTGGACCTCCGGAGAACCGGTGTCACCCTCATGGATGGCGGCCTTTTCGATGATGGGCTTCTTTTCAATCGCGGATTTCTGGCTCATGATATATACCTCTCTTTTGTTGTATTTGCCGATGGCAAAGCGACGGGTAACAAGGTGTCCCACACTGCCCGCAGGCAAGGGCATACGCCCGAAACCAAGCCACGGTAACAGAATTTAGTATATCACAACGCAGGGTCGATTACAAGGCCCCGCCGCAATTTTTTGGCGGCCTGCTCAGTCCGGCCAGGCGGCAAAGTAGGCCCGACTGCGGGCGGCGGCGTCAAAGATCAGGTTGGTCAGCTCCTGCAGGCTGCCGAACTTGCGCACCGGGCAGAGATAGCGGTGAAATTCCAGCACCGGGTTCTCGCCGTAGACATTTCCGGTAAAGTCCGGCACATAGGTTTCGCAGCTCACCGCCGCCCCCTTCACATCCACGGTGGGGCGGGGGCCGATGCCGGTGGCCGAGGGCCACCAGCGGCCGTCCAGCCGGATGCGGGTGATGTAGACCCCGCAGCTGGGCTGCAGGGTGCCGGCGGGATAGTTCTGGTTGATGGTGGGGGTACCCAGCTTGGAGGTGCCCATCCCCTTGCCGTGGACCACCGTCCAGTCGATGGCGTAGGGGGCGCCCAGCATGGCGTTGGCATCCCCGATCCGACCTTCTTCCAGGGCGGCCCGGATGCGGGTGGAGGAAACCGCCTGCCCGCCGTACTGGGCCATCTCCACCACCTGGACCCGGATGCCCCGGCTGGCACAGAGCTGCCGCAGCAGGGCCACGTTGCCGGCGGCCCGGGCGCCGAAGGTGAAGTTGTCGCCGCAGAAGACCGACCGGGCCCCGAAGCAGTGCACCAGGATGGTGTCCACAAAGTCCTCGGGGCTCAGCCCGCAGAAGTCGGCAAAAGGGGGCTCCATGCACTGTTCCACCCCGAGGCCGGCAATCCGGTGGTGCTTTTGTGCCGCCGAGAGAATTTTGCCCCCCTTGAGGGTCTGCCCCTCGGGCAGCTCAAAGGTGAAGACGGCGGGAGTCAACCCGTTGGCGGCGGCATCCCGGACCGCCGCCCCGATGACGGCGCGGTGCCCCAGATGCACCCCGTCAAAATAGCCCAGGGCCACCGCGCTGCCGCGGGGCGCCTCCACCGGTGAAATGGTTTGCAGAATCTGCATGGTCAGGTCCTTTCGCAGAAGAGTTTTTCCACCCGCAGCACCCCTTCGGTGACGGTGGCCAGCCCCAAAAAGAAACCCTGGCGGTCATAGACCCGGTAGCGGCCGTCATCGGCCGGGTACCGGCTGGTGGGGCAGCCGTTGAGCAGGTGGGTTTTGGCAAAGTCCTCCACCGTCAGTGCCGGCAGCGGGGTGAAGGCCGCCTCGGTGCCCAGAATCCAGCCCTTTTCCTCCAGGGTGCCGTCCTGGGCGGCGGCCAGGATCTCGGGCAGCGGGTGGGCATCGGCCAGGGTGAAGGCACCGGCCCGGGTGCGGCGCAGCGCCGCCAGGGTGGCGGGCTGGCCCAGAGCAGCGCCGATGTCCTCGGCCAGCACCCGGATGTAGGTGCCCTTGGAGCAGGACACCCGCAGGGTGAAGTCCCTGGGCGCGGGGCTGCCCAGGTAGTCGATGCCATAGATGGTGATGGTGCGGGGGATGCGCTCCACCGTCTTGCCGGCCCGGGCCGCCTTGTACAGCGGCTGGCCATGCACCTTGACGGCGGAGTACATGGGGGGCAGCTGCTGCTGTTGCCCCACAAAGCGGGGCAGCACCGCCAGCAGCTCCCTCTCCCCTGCGGTGACCGGCGCCGTTTCCAGAGGGGTGCCGGTCACATCTCCGGTGTCGGTGCGCAGGCCCAGGCGGATGGTAGCCTCGTAGGTCTTGTCGTGGTTGGGCTGCCGGTCGGCCGCTGCGGTGGCGCTGCCGATAAACACCGCGAGCACACCGGTCGCCATAGGGTCCAGTGTGCCCGAGTGCCCCAGCTTTCGCGTCCCAAGCGCCCCGCGCAGTTTGGCCAGCACGTCAAAGCTGGTCCAGCCCGCCGGTTTGTCGACGAGCAAAATTCCGTTGCGGTTGGGCATGGTGATGGGGTCCTTTTTCTATGATGTTAAGGGCGTGTGCGGCCGGATGCCGCCATCACGCCTGGGCGGGTTCGCCCAGTTCTTTTCTGACTTCGTCCAGGATGGCCATTTTGGCATTGTCCAGGTTGCCGCTGATCTCGCAGCCGGCCGCCCGGGTATGGCCGCCGCCGCCCAGACGCCGGGCAATGCGGCAGGCATCCACCGTTCCGCCGGTGCGGACGCTGATCTTGAAGCTGCCGTCCTTCTGCTGGCGCAGGGTCAGGCCGACCTCCACCCCCTCGATGGAGCGGGGCAGACTGGTCAGGTCCTCCAGCTCGGAACCCGCCACCCCGGTGGAGGTGATCTGGTCCCAGGTCAGGCAGATCATGGCACAGCGCTCCTCAAAGAAGAACTCCAGGCTTTCCAGCGCCAGCCGCTCGATCTGGATGCGGGCGTGGGAGCGGCACTCGAAGAGCCGCTCGTTGAGGGTGGCAATGTCCGCCCCCGCCTCGATGAGCCGGGCCGCCGCCTGATGGGTGCGGGCAGTGGTGTTGGTAAAGCGGAAGCAGCCGGTATCGGTGGCAACGCCGGTATACAGGCAGTTGGCAATGGCGGGGGTGATGGTGACCCCCATCTCCTGGATCACATCCAGCAGAAGCTCACAGGTGGCCGCCGCGCCGGGATCCAGCAGGGTCTCGAAGGCGTAGCCGCTGTTGCTGGCGTGATGATCGATGCACAGATTGGCCCGGGCAACGTATTCCTGAACATTGTTGCGCTCGCCGAACAGCTGGATGCTGGCAACGTCCACCGCCACCACAAAGGCGGGTTCAAAGCTGCCGTCAAACCAGGTGAAATCCATGTAATCGTAGGTTTTGGGGATGGGGTCACTGCAGAGCACCGCCACATTCTTGCCCAGGCTCTTCAGGGCCTGATACAGGGCGCCAGCACTGCCGGTGGTGTCGCCGTCAGGGTTCTTGTGGCACAGGATCAGGATATCGTCCGCACTGCGCAGACGGGCCACAGCTGTCTGACGATCCACAGATTCGGTCATAACAGGGTCCTCTTTTCTATGATTTCAGCCCATCCGGTCCGCGGCCCCTGCCGTTCTCCAACGGTGTACGGGGCGATGGTCCGGGCGGCCGGCATCCGGCGCCGGGCTCAGGCCTCGTCCCCGGTGTCGGGCTGCTGCCCATCCTGGGACGAAGGCTCCAGCTCGCGCAGAAGCTCGTTGATATGTGCCGCATAGGCGGCGCCGTCATCCTCCACAAAGACAAAACGGGGTGCCTTGCGGATGTGCATGCGGCGGCTGATCTCGGTGCGGATGTGGCCCGAGGCCTTGTTCAGCCCCTTGACCACCGGTGCCGCACCGCCTTCGCGGCCCATGACGCTGACATATACCTTGGCCACGTCCAGATCCGGCGTGACATCCAGGCGGGTGACCGTCAGCAGGCCACCGGTGATGCGGGGGTCCTTCATCTGGCCGATGATGCCGATGAGTTCCCGCTTCATATCCTGGGCCATACGGCCATGGTTTTTGCTAGGCATAAATGAACCTCCAGGGGGATTTCCCTATGGGGATGATGGTGTGCCCCGGCCAGCCGGGGCATGGCGCCATCAATCCCGGTATTCCTCCAGCTTGAAGCACTCGAAGACATCGCCCTCCTTGATGTCGGAGAACTTGGCCAGGGTGATGCCGCACTCGAAGCCCTCGGCAACCTCCTTGGCGTCGTCCTTGAACCGCTTGAGGGAGGCGATGGAGTCCTCGGTGATGACGATGCCGTCACGGACCAGACGCAGCTGGGCATCCCGGGTGATCTTGCCCGAGGTGACGCGGCAGCCGGCGACGGTGCCCACCGAGGAGATCTTGTAGACCTGGCGGACCTGAGCCTCGCCCAGGGCGACCTCGCGGATCTTGGGGGCCAACATGCCCTTCATGGCGTCGGAGACATCGTTGATGGCATCGTAGATGACACGGTACATCCGCATTTCCACGCCGGTCTGCTCGGCCTCGGCCTTGGCCACCGGGTCGGGACGGACGTTGAAGCCGATGATGATGGCGTTGGAGGCGTCGGCCAGGCTGACATCGGACTTGCTGATGGCGCCCACACCGGCATGGATGACCCGCACCCGGACCTCGTCGTTGGAGAGCTTCTCCAGGCTCTGCTTGACTGCCTCGGCGCTGCCCTGCACATCCGCCTTGACGACGATGGGCAGTTCCTTCATATCGTTCTGGGCCATCTGGTCAAACAGATTGTCCAGGGTGACCTTGGTGTAGGAGGCAAACTGCTTCTCCTTGGCCTCAGTCATCCGCTTGTCGGCCAGCTCACGGGCCAGACGCTCGTCTTCCACCGCCTCAAAGATGTCGCCGGCCACCGGCACATCGGTGAGGCCGGTGATCTCCACCGGCATGGAGGGCAGGGCTTCGGTGATGTCCTGGCCCTTGTCATTGCGCATGGTACGCACACGGCCCACGGCGGTGCCGGCGATCAGGCAGTCGCCGCGGTGCAGGGTGCCGTTCTGGACCAGCAGGGTGGCCACAGGGCCCTGGCCCTTGTCCAGACGAGCTTCCACCACCGCGCCCTTGGCACGGCGGTTGGGGTTGGCTTTCAGTTCCATGACCTCGGCTTCCAGCACGATCCGCTCCAGCAGGTCGTTGATGCCCATGCCGGTGACGGCAGAAACCGGGATGCAGGCCACGTCGCCGCCCCAGTCCTCGGGGACGATCTCGTACTTGGTCAGCTGTTCCTTGACCCGCTCGGGGTTGGCGGTGGGCTTATCCATCTTGTTGATGGCCACGATCAGCTTGACCTTGGCGGCCTTGGCGTGGTTGATGGACTCGATGGTCTGGGGCATGATGCCGTCATCGGCAGCCACAACCAGCACCGCGATGTCGGTCATGTTGGCGCCGCGGGCACGCATGGCGGTGAAGGCCTCGTGGCCCGGGGTGTCCAGGAAGGTGATGACGCTGCCCGCCGCACTGACCTGGTAGGCACCGATGGCCTGGGTGATGCCGCCGGCCTCGCCCGCGGTCACATGGGTCTTGCGGATGGCGTCCAGGATGGAGGTCTTGCCGTGGTCAACGTGGCCCATGACCACCACAACCGGCGGACGGGGCACCAGATCGGCCTCGGAATCCTCTTCCTGCACAAAGAGGCGCTCCTCGATGGAGACATGAACCTCGTGTTCCACCTTGGCGTGGAACTCCTCGGCCACCAGGGCGGCAGAGTCGAAATCCACCACATCGGAGGCGGCGTGCATCTCGCCCATCTGCATGAACTTGGCAACCACCTTGGCCACGTTCTGCTTCAGACGGCTGGCCAGCTCGCTGACGGTGATCTCATCGGGAATGGAGATCTTGAGCTGGGCGTTGCGGGCCTTCTCCAGCTGGATGCGCTGCAGACGCTCGGCCTCGGTCTCCCGGCGGCGCTGGTAGGGGTTGCGGTTCTTGTTGCGGTTGTTGAACTTCTGCTTGTTGCCGGTGCTCTGGCCCTTGCGCTTGCTGGGCATGTTGCGGCTGTCGGCCAGATCGTCGTACCGGGCGCTGAACTTATCCACGTTCACATCCACGGTGCGGGTATCCACCTGGACCTGGGCGCGCTGGACACTGACCGTCTCGGTGGCCACCGGCTTCTTGATGCCGCTGTCGGCGGCCAGATCCTTCATGGTCACCCGCTGCTCCTTGCGCTTTTCGGCCTTCTTCTCCGGCTTGCGCTCGGGACGGCGCTCGGGCTGCTTGGCGGCCGGCTTGTTTTCGGCCTTGGGCTCATCCTTAATCTCGGTCTTTGCCTCGGGCTTGGCCGGGGCCTTGGCGGCCGGCTTGGCCTGGGGCTTCTGTTCTTCCTTCTTCTCCGGCTGCTTGCCCGAGGCCAGATAGGCGTCCAGGCTGGTCTCGGCATTTTCCCGGGTCAGGGTTTCGAGCAGGCAGTTGACCTCGCTCTCCTCAAAGGTGCCGCCGGGCTTGCGGGTTTCGCCGGTCACCGCGGCAACGGTATCAATGGCCTTTTTGGTGGAAATGCCAAAGCTCTTGGCAACATCGCCGATTTTATACTTAAAGTCCATGGGCAGATTCCTCCTCGTTTTGCATCAGGTGTTTTGCGCACAACCGCGCCAGATTTTCGTCGGTGACCGCAAAAACGGCAGCCGGCTTGGGGGTCAGCACGCTGAGCTGACTGGTGGTCAGGGGCATGGCTTCGCAGGCCACGATCCCCTCGCAGGCTTCCCGCATATGGGTGGTTGTTCGTGCGCTGGCATCCGACGCCAGCAGCACCAGGCTGACTTTGCCGCGCAGCACAGCTTCCTGCACACGGTCGTATCCATGCAGCAGCTTGCCCGCCTTGCGGCACAGCCCCAGGGCGCCCAGCAGCGGGTGTGTGTCATTCGCCACGGGGCATCGCCTCCTTTGCCATCTGCTCGGCGCAGGCAATCTCCTCGTTCAGGCGGTCAAACACACCGTCCGGCACTTCCACCCCGAAGGCCCGTTCCAGCCGTTTGGCCTTGCGGGCCTTGGCCAGACAGGCCGCCGATGGGCAGAGGTACGCGCCGCGGCCGGCCTTTTTGCCGGTCAGATCCACGCTGACCTCCCCATCGGGGCTGCGCACGATGCGCACCAGTTCCTTCTTCGGCTTTTGGGCATTACAACCCACGCACCGGCGCACCGGTATCTTTTTCTGCTGCTTGTGCTGCAAATGGCTGAACCTCTTTTCCCTTGGCGCCGCGCGCCAGAAATTTGCAAAACTCCCCTAGGGTCCGGGACGGAACTCAGTCCTCGTCCTCGCCATAATACCCCGACTCGGGGCGGATATCAATATTATAGTTGGTCAGATGGGCACACAGACGCACATTCTGCCCCTTGTTGCCGATGGCCAGGCTGAGCTGGTGATCCGGCACGGTGACCCGGCAGCTCTTACTCTCGCCGGGCAGCAGCTCCACCTTGACCACCTTGGCCGGGGACAGGGCCGCGCTGATGAACTCGGTGATGTCCTCGCTCCAGCGGATGATGTCGATTTTCTCGCCGCCCAGCTCTTCCACAATCTTCTCCACGCGGGAGCCATGGGCACCGATGCAGGCGCCCACCGGGTCCACGTTGGGGTCCTTGCTGTACACCGCCATCTTGGTGCGGGCACCGGCCTCCCGGGCGATGGCCTTGACCTCCACGGTGCCGTCGTAGATTTCGGGCACTTCCAGCTCGAACATCCGCTTGACCAGGCCGGGATGGGTGCGGCTGATGGTCACACGGGGGCCGCGGTCGGTGGCAATGACATCCACCACATAGACCTGGACCACCTGGCCCTCGGTGAAGGTTTCGCCGGGGACCTGCTCGTTGCGGGGCAGAACGGCGCTGCCGCCCTTGCCCAGATCCAGCACGATGTTGCCCCGCTCGTGGTCCACCGAGACAACGGTGGCCGAGATGATCTCATGGGCACGGGACTGCATCTCATGGCACTGCAGGTTGCGCTCGCCCTCCCGCAGGCCCTGCCGGATCACATGCTTGGCGGTCTGGGCGGCGATGCGGCCGAACTCCTTGGTCTTGAGCTGGGTGATGAAGCGCTGGCCGATCTTGTAGCTCTTGCGCACCTTCTGGGCGTCCTCCAGGCTGACCTGGGTGTGGGGGTTCTCCACTTCCTCAACGATCTCCTGGGACAGGCTGGCGCGGAAGGCGCCGATGGAGGGATCGATGTCCACAATGACGTTGTCGTCCTCCACCTCGTAGTCCTTCTTCACCGCGATCACGATGGCCGCCTTGATCTTTTCGATCAGGTAATCGGCGGGCAGACCGCGCTCCTTCTCCAGTGCAGCGAGGGCCTCAAAGAAATCGTTGTTGCTTGCAGTAGCCATTTTTACGCTTTCCTCCCAAAAAGTATATTGAATCTCGATCAGTCAAAGAGATGTTCGTCGTCGCAGAGCTTGACATAGCTGGCGGCCTTGAAGGGGAAGGACAGTTCCTCTCCCCCATTTTCCAGGGTGACGGTGCCGTCCTCGGCCATCCCCTTCAGGATGCCCTCCAGGTCACGGCGGCCGCTCTCATCGGGGCGGATCAGGTGGGCGGCGCACTTCTGCCCCACCAGGGCGGCGAAATGCTCCGGCCGGGTCAGGCGGCGGCCCAGCCCCGGGCTGCCCACTTCCAGATAGTAGCTCTGTTCGATGGGGTCCGCCTCATCCAGCAAGGGATCGATGGCCCTGGACACCGCCTCACAGGTATCGGTGTCCAGCGCCTCGTCCCGGTCGATGAGCACCCGCAGGAACCAGTCGGGGCCTTCCTTTTCAAAGCGGACGTCCCACAGACGCAGGCCCATCCCCTCAACGGTCGGACGCACCAGCGCTTCGACGGCGGCGGCTGCCCCGCCGGGCTGACGGCTGTTGCCCTTGGCCATAGCAAAAATCCCCCTATCACAAAAAGAAAGCGGACCGCACGGCCCACTTTCACAATAAATCATCATCGAACAATGTGACTATACCATATTCCCGGGCAAAATGCAAGCCTTTGGTTCCATTTTGCCGCCATTTTGTCACTTTTTCCGCATCCTTTTCCCCACCGGTCCCCTTTTTTGCTACATTCGCGCCACAATGGCCAGCGCCATCCCGGCGACACAGAGCCCGTACAGAACCCGCAGAAGAAATCCTTTCATCACGGTACACCGTCCTTTCCCAAGGTGCCGAGGGGTATGGGACGGCCGGCTGCCGCCCCCACGAAAAAGGCGGCGGGTCCGGGCCAGCCACAGCCCGGGCCCGCCGTCCGGTTTCAGTATCCGCCGGAATCCGGCCCCTGTCAAGGGAAAATCAGGATTTTTTACAGTTTTCTTACGGGTGTAAAAGGGTTCCGGGGCGGGATCAGAAGGCCCATTCCCCGTTCTCGAAGATGGTCACCGTCTCGCCGGACCTGGTCACGCCGATCACATGGGTGTCGGGAGCGCCGATCATCACATCCTCGTGGATGGCGGAATCGTTGAGGCCCTTTTCCAGCAGCTGGGCCCGGGTCATGGCCGCACCGCCCTTGATGTTGGTGGGGTAGCCGGCGCCGAAGGCGATGTGGCAGGCGGCGTTCTCATCAAAGAGGGTATTGTAGAAGAGAACCCCGCAGCGGTTGATGGGGCTGGAGGCCGGCACCAGGGCGATCTCCCCGATGCGGTCGGAGTTTTCGTCGGTCTTGAGCAGTTCGGCCCAGAGTTCGCCGTTCTTCTCGGCGCCGTACTCCACCGCCTTGCCGTCCCGGAAGGTCACATGCCAGCCCTCGATGAGCTGGCCGTTGTAGGCGTAGGGCTTGGTGCCGTAGACCACCCCGTTGACCCGCTCCCGGTGGGGGGCGCAGAAGACCTCCTCGGTGGGGACGTTGGCGATGAACTCGGTGCCGTTTTCCGCCACGCTGGACGCCCCCTCCCAGGTGGCGTCCTCGGCCAGGCCGATGGTCAGGTCGGTGCCGTTGGCGCTGGTCATATGGATGTGGTCCAGCTGCCAGGCATTGAGCTGGTCCCGCCGGGCCTTGGTGCGGGCCACATGCTCCTTCCAGGCGGTGACGGGGTCCCCGGTGGTCACCCGGCAGACCTCAAAGATCAGCTGCCAGAGCTTTTCCATCGCCTCCTCCACCGGCAGGTCGGGGAATACCTTGACAGCCCAGCCCGGCGCCGGCACCGCCACCACGCACCACTGGATGCGGTCCTTCATGGTGTACTCCTGCCAGGGCTTGAGGAAGTTGCGGCGGGCCAGGTTGACCCGGTTGAGCTTGCCGGCGTCCAGTCCGGCATAGGCTTCGGGATCGGCAGCGTGGATGGCCAGGGTGCAGCAGCCGTCGGGGTCCTCGGCGTAGTCCAGGTAGCTGCGCAGCTCGTAGGGCTTGGGGCTGCTCAGGTCCTCCTCTGCCCCCAGTTCCATCTTGATGCGGGAGAGCTTTTCGTCCTCGTACCGGACAATGACCTCCTTGGCGCCGGCCTCGTACCCGGCCTTGGCGCAGGCGTGGGCAAACTCCGGCATGGTCACCGGGCAGCGGATGATGAAGTTCTGGCGGGGCCGGACGTTGACCCCCACCTTGACCACAAAGTCAGCGTAGAGCTGCAGATAGGTTTTGTTCATAGCGTTTTTTCTCCTTTGTCGGGTTTGAAAAAAGCCCGCCCGGGGCACCGGACGGGCAGAAGCGGGTTGTTAGAATTCCACTTTCTTGGCGATATAATCCTTCAGTTCCGAGATGGGCAGACGGACCTGCTCCATGGTGTCCCGGTCCCGGATTGTGACGCAGTTGTCGGCGGGGGTCTTGTCGTCGCCCACCGTCTGGAAGTCCACCGTCACGCAGAGAGGGGTGCCGATTTCGTCCTGGCGGCGGTACCGCTTGCCGATGGAGCCGGCATCGTCATAGTCCACCATAAAGTACTTGGACAGCTCGTTGCGGATCTCCATGGCCTTGTCGCCCAACTTCTTGGACAGGGGCAGCACGGCGCACTTGAAGGGCGCCAGGAAGGGATGCAGGTGCAGCACGGTGCGCACATCTTCCTTGCCCTTGCTGTCCACCAGATGCTCCTCGTCGTAGGCCTCGCAGAGGAAGGCCAGCGCCACACGGTCGCAGCCCAGGGAGGGCTCGATGACGTAGGGCAGGTAGTGCTCGTTGGTCTCGGCGTCGTAGTATTCCAGGCTCTTGCCCGAAGCCTCCTGGTGGCGGCCCAGGTCGTAGTCGGTGCGGTCGGCAATGCCCCACAGCTCGCCCCAGTCGGTGAAGGGGAAGGCATACTCGATGTCGGTGGTGGCGCGGGAGTAGAAGGCCAG
>CALWNP010000014.1 GCA_944382835.1 uncultured Gemmiger sp. | reverse complement strand
TTACAACAAAAAATGAGATAGGCAAACCCTTTCGGGAATGTCTATCTCATTTTTTTAGGCTATTTTGCAACAGCCCCATTTTTGTTGGAATCATGACCAGGAATCAGACGCCGGAACGACCACTCAGAGGGCGGGGTCAAAGGTGAATTCCACCACCTGCTGGCTGCGGATCAGGTCAACCCCGGTGAGGCCCACCCCATCCAGGGTGGCCTCGCCGGTCTGGTTGTCGTAGGGGTCGTTGCGCCAGGCCTCGTCGGGCGGGGTCAGCTGGGCATAAAAGCGGCGGTTGGCCGCCATCCGCATGGGGTCCAGGTTACCGAAGTAGTGCAGTCGGCGGGCCTCGTTGCCCATCCGGTGGGCCCCCGACCCGAAGGAGCAGTCCGCCCACAGCCAGCCATGGGGAGCGATGTAAAACTGGGCCCAGTCGTGGGCGCCGGCGCTGTTGGGGGTGACATAAAGCCCGCTCTGCCACCGGGCTGGGATGCCAGCGATGCGGCAGAGGGTGATGAAGAGCAGCGCCATGACGCCGCAGTCCCCCCAGCCGGTCTTGGCGCAGCTGTCGGCGATGGACTCCAGGCAGACATAGGCGGGCTGGTAGCGGTAACTGGTGTGGCAGGTCACATAGTCGTAGATGGCTCGGGCCTTTTCCAGCGGGTCCCCGCAGCCCTGGGTGATCAGGGCGCAGAGGGAGCGCAGCCAGGGAGTGAAGAGGATGTGGGGGGCCTCTTCCTCCAGGTCAAACCGGGGCTGTTCCGCCGCCGGGCGGAGCTGGTCCATCCGGGTATAGAGCAGATGGGTGCGGTAGCGGTAGGTCACGGTGCAGGGCTCGCCGCAAGGCATGCCCTCCCAGTGGATGGTCCGCTGGGGAACGTCTTCGGGGGCCAGCCGGGCGCCGGGGGTGACGTCCAGAATCTCGATCTCGCTCTGCATCTCGCAGGGGGCCGGGATGGGCAGCCAGGCCCGGAGAACGCCCCCGGGATGGGCTTCCGCCATGGCCGGGGAAGCTGCCACCGAGGCCCGGACGGTGATCCGGGCCCCCAGGCCGCCGTTCTCCTCCATGGCGGCAATGACCCGGTCCCGCAGGCTGGGGCCCTGGGATTCGGGGCGCAGGCCCCGGGCGTTCATATCGGGATAGAGGCGCAGGGCCTCCGCAAAGCGGTCCAGATACCGGGGTGTCCCCTCCAGATACCGCCAGTCGATCCGGCCGGCCTCCACCAGGGCATCAAACTCTGTTCCGGCAAAATCGGGGATTTCCTCCCGCAGCTGGGCGATGGCCTGGTCCCGGGTCAGGGTATAGTTGTCCGGCAGACGGCGCATCATCTCCTCCAGCGCCCGCAAAGCCCCCAGGCCCGCCGGCGGCAGATTGCCCCGGTCCCGGTAGCGCCGGATGGTGCGGCGGGCGGCCTCGAAATCCCCGGCGCGGTACATCCGCTCCAGGTCCTCGGGCAGGCCGGCGGCAAAATCGGCAAAGGCTGCGTTGCAGTCCATGGCAAACCCTCCCCTCAGATCACCAGTTCCCGGTAGAACTGGGTGTTCACCGTCTCGTCCTGGGCCGCCAGGGCGGTGATGCAGCCATCCAGGGTATGGGCCACATCGTCCAGGCTCTTCCAGGAGGCGGCCTGGGGCTTGACCTCCCGCTCCAGGAAGGGAGCGATCTCGGTGTGGGAGCAGGCCCCCTCGATGAGGTAGGCGCCGTCCCGGGCGGGCTGGACCTGGGGCTGCCAGCCGTCGGCGCTGCCCAGAGTGACCAGCTCAAAGCTCCCCTTGCGGCCCCGGCCGCCCACCAGAATCCGCACCCCCACCGGCTGGCAGCTCACCTGGGCCGCCTGGGCGGCCAGAATCTTCACCGCCTTTTCCAGGGTCAGATACTGGGTATTGTAGTCGTCCAGGGCGTTGATGATCTGCACCGCGGCCAGGGTATCCCCGGCAAAGCCCACCAGGATGTTGCGGTTGACCTTGCGCACCTTGGGCAGGGTATCGGACAGAATCTTGGGCTTGCCGTTTTCCACCGGCTCCTCCACCATCCGTCCATCGCTGACCATGGCGCAGAATGCCTCGCCGCAGACGGCCAGAATTGCACTCATAAGATAAATTCCCCTCTCTATGGTCCGGCGCCAGGGGGCTGCCGGGTTTTGTCCTATTGTATCACATTTTCCCCCGGGACGAAAGGCCCGCCGCCGGCATACAAAAGGCCCTTCCCCCAACAGGGGAAGGGCCGCATGAGGCAGAGAAGTTACTTGGTGACCTTGAGCAGATCGGCGCCCGGCTCCACATCGCCGGAAGCCACCAGCTCGACGCCGGCAAAGTCATCGGTGTTGGTGACCACAGTGATGACCACCGCGGGATGGCCGGCGGCCTTGATCTTGTCCAGATCCATGGTCAGCAGCAACTGGCCCTTGGTGACCTTGTCCCCCAGCTTGACCTTGCTGGCAAAGCCGTCCCCCTTCATCTCGACGGTATCCACACCCACGTGGATCAGGATTTCGACGCCGCCGTTGCCCTGGATGCCCAGCGCATGGAGGGTGTCGGGGACCTGGGTGATTTCGCCGTCCACCGGGGCGTAGACCTTGCCCTCGGAGGGGTCGATGCCGCAGCACTTGCCCAGAATCCCCTGGGCAAAGACCTCATCGGGAATCTGCTCCATGGGAACCACGGTGCCCTTGGCATCCGCAGCCACCATCATCGGGCCGGCCGGCGCGGCCGCCGGTGCTTCCTTCTTTTTGAAGATATCAAAAAAGCCCATCGTCGTACTCTCCTTTTCTGCATCCCGTCCCTAAAACAGGCGGGAGTTTGTTATCCTCATTATACCTTGGATGGGGGCAAAAAATCAACGATTTTCTGCCAGTAGGGAATCCGATTGTTTGGCCACCTCGTTGACGGCACGGATGGCCTGCCAGGTGAGAGCTGCTATCTGATCGGGGGGTTCGGGTCTGCCCCGGCGCAGCCAGGCCGCCACGCAGCCCAGGCAGCCCCGCACCGCAAAGGCGGTGGCATAGCGGTGGGCGGGGGTGTCCTGGCCGCCGGCGATCAGATGTTCCAGGCAGCGCCCGCCCAGGGTGCGCTCCAGCCGGCGCAGGAACCCCGGGTCCCCGTTGGGGCCCAGCAGGGCGCTGCAGAGCTTGTCGTTCTCGGCCAGATACTCAAACAGACTGCACAGGGCCTGGGGTGCGGTGTCCTCGTTCAGGCGGGGCAGCAGGGTGTCCAGCATCTGCTCCAGCTGCCGCTGCTGCTCCTCCTCCATCTCCATCATCAGCTCCCGGATGTCGGCATAATGGAAATAGAAGGTCCCCCGGCTGACCCTGGCACGGCCGGTCAGCTCCTGGACCGTCACCTCCCGCACCGGTTTCTCCTGCAGCAGGGCGATCAGCGCGCCGTACAGCCGCTGTTTGGTCATCCGTACCCCCCGGTGACATTCTTCCTTTTGTCGCATTTCAGACCTGCCTTTCGGGCCTAAAGATGTAAATTCTACTTTCATAGTAGTGGGCTTTTCCCCTCTTGTCAAGCAGGGTTTGCAGGTGAGGGGAAAAGTTTTGGATTTCTTCAGGGTTTGGGCCATTTTCCCGCCGGCGGGGGCGTCACAAGGGGAAAAAACGTGCTATAATCAAACTGTCCGCCATCCACCATTCACCCCGGGAGGGAACACCATGAAGATCAACCGTCAGCAAGCGCTGGACGCTTTTGCCCGATACATCCGCCCCTACAATGCCCAGGACCCCAAGGTCAAGCTCAAGATCGACCACACCTACCGGGTGGCCGGGCTGTGCGGCCGGATCGCCCGCAGCCTGAACCTGCCGCCCGAGGAGGTGGACCTGGCCTGGCTGTGCGGCATTCTCCACGACGTGGGCCGGTTTGAACAGCTGCGCCGGTTCGGCACCTTTGACGACAGCCGCTCCATCGACCATGCGGCGGCCAGCGCCGAGGTGCTGTTTGACCGGGGCGGCATCCGGGACTATCTGGAGGACGACGCCGAGGACGCCCTGCTGCGCACCGCGGTGGCCAACCACAGCGCCTACCGGCTGCCCGCGGACCTGGACCCCCGCACCCGGCAGTTCTGCGACATCCTGCGGGACGCCGACAAGATCGACATTCTGCGGGTGAATGTGGAGGTCCCTTTTGAGGAGATCTACAACTGCACCACCCAGGCGCTGCTGGCCTCGCCGGTGACCCCGGCGGTGCGGGACGCCTTCTACGAGCACCACGCGGTGCTGCGCAGCCTGAAACAATACCCCGCCGACAACGCGGTGGGGCATGCCTCGCTGGTCTATGAGCTGGTCTATCCCGAAAGCCTGCGCATTGTGGCCCAGCAGGGATATCTGTGGAAGCTGCTGGATTTCCGCACCGAAAACCCCGAAACCCGGCAGACCTTTGCCGAGATGCGCACCCACATGGAGAGCTGGCTCAAGGCCCACACCTGAGTTCAGGCGGCGTGGGCGGTTTTGGGCAGCATCCGCTCGTGCATGACCACCATCAGCACCAGCACCGCCAACAGAAAAACCGGGAAGAGGGCAATGCTGATGTGGTTGGCGATGAGGCCGAAGGCCGGCGGCATCAGGCAGGTGCCCAGATAGGCCGAGGCCATCTGGACCCCGATCATGGCCTGGGAGCGGTCGGCCCCGAAATGGGCCGGGGTGGAGTGGATGATGGAGGGGTAGACCGGGGCGCAGCCCAGCCCCACCAGCACCAGCCCCACCAGGGCCGAGGCGGCCCCCAGGGGGAGCAGCAGGCAGAGGATGCCCAGCAAAATGCCCCCCTGCCCCATCCGGATCATCTGGGTATCGGTGAACCGGAAGGTGAGGAAACCGCTGAGGGCCCGCCCCGCCGTGATGCCGATGTAGAACAGCCCGGCAAAGCCGGCGGCAGTCTGGGTGGGCAGCCCTTTGTGCAGCACCAGATAGCTGCTGGCCCACAGGCCGGCGGTGGATTCCAGGGCGCAGTAGCAGAAAAAGGCGATGAAGATTTCCTTGGCACCAGGGATGCGGATGATCTGAAGCAGGGTCAGGGGCGGCGCACTGCTCCCGGCCCCGGCCGGACTCTGCTCCTTCTTCCAGAGGGGCAGGCTGAGGAAGAGGGCGATGCTGAGCAGGATCTGCAGCCCCGCGATGATCCGGTAACCGGTGTTCCAGGGCTGGCCGCCGCTGAGGGCCGCCCCCATGATCACCGGGCCCAGGGTGGCGCCGATGCCCCACATGCAGTGGAGCCAGCTCATGTGACGGCTGGCAAAGTGGAGGGCCACATAGTTGTTCAGCGCCACATCCACGCTGCCGGCCCCCAGCCCGTAGGGAATGGCCCAGAGGCAGAGGGCCCAGAAGGAATGGCTGACCGAGAAGCCGAAAAGGGCCGCCGCCGTCATGAAGACGCTGACCGCAGTGATCTTGCCAGCTCCAAACCGGCGGGTCATCCGGTCACTTTGGAGGCTGGAGACGATGGTCCCCGCCGCAATAATCATCGAGAGCAGGCCGGCGTAGGAGACCGGGACCCCGAACTGGGGGTACATGGAGGGCCAGGCCGATCCCAGCAGGGAATCGGGCAGGCCCAGGCTGATGAAAGCCAGATAAATTATCAGAAGAAGCTGAAACATCAAAACACCTCACAGGCCGGTACGCCGGCCACACTAAAATAGGGGTTGCCTCTACCAGCATACCGCGAAGCCGCGCCGGATGCAAGGCCCCCTCTGGCAGAAGAACAGCCCCGGCAAGGCGCACCGTGCGCCCTGCCGGGGCTACATTTTTCTCTCACTCGATGCGGATGCCGATGCTGTCCAGCAGGGCCACCACATCGGGGAAACTGAACCGGGCGTCCTTGAGTTTGTTGTCGGACGGGTCGATGGCGTAGGCCCGGGCGTCCCGGAAATCCGCCCGCTCCAGATCGCAGCGGGTAAAGCTGCTGCGACCCAGGGGAACCCCGTGGAAGCAGGCCCCGGCCAGGTGACAGTCGTCAAACCGGCACTCGGCAAAGGTGGAGCCGGAGAAGTCGAAACCGTTGAGGGACATGCCGGAGAAATCGTTGTACTGGAAGGCACAGCCCTCGATCTTGCCGAAGGGCTGGGCCAGCTTGCTGCGGCCGGTAAGCCCGCCCCAGGCCATCATCCGGAAGGCGGAGTTCTGCAGCCAGGCGTCCCGCATGAGACAGAAGCTGAAGACAACCGCGCTGAAATTGCAGTGAACAAAGGTGCAGCCGATGAAGCTGCAGTTCTGGACCCGGGTGCCGGTCCAGCGGCAGTTGCGGAAGACACAGTCGCTGTACTCCACCGAGTTCAGAGTTTCGCCGGGGTCGAATCCCTCAAAGGTCTCCCCCTGATAATATTCCTTGGCAGCCAACCGCCGCCCTCCTCTCCTGCTTCAAAATGGAAGGATAAAAGCGGAAACATCCCCCATCCCCCCGTAGAGAAGGTTTGCAAAGGGCGGATGCCCTTTGCTCTAAAACAATGTACCTTGCTCAAGGCCCCCGTCAAGGGTGGGGGCCTTGAGGGGTCCAGGGTCAAAGACCCTGGTCGAGCGTCCACCGCCTCGAAACGGTGGGACTTTTTCGGTTCCTTTTTGGTCACAAAAAGGAACAACCCTTCGGGGGCAGCCCGTTTTCGGGCAAGCCCGAAACAAACCCTCACGCCTCCCCCGGCATCTTCCACCCCGCATGGTCAGTATGCAGCCAGGCCTCGGCCGCCTCGCTGCCCGGCTCGCCCAGCTCCTCCCGGTAGAGAGCCTGCACCGCCGGGTTTTCGTGGCTGAACCGCAGGGCGCTGCCCTTGTCCAGGGCGCGCAGCACCGCGCCGCGGCTGTCGGCCAGCTCCTCGTCGTCCCGGCTCTGGGGCTGTCCCCCGCCGCCGGCACAGCCGCCGGGACAGGCCATGACCTCCACGAAATCGTAATGGACCTTGTGGGTCAGGATCGCCTCGATGAGTTTGCGGGTGTTGGCCAGTCCGCTGACCACCGCGGTGCGCACCGGCTGGCTCTCCAGGGTGAACTCGGCTTCGGTCCAGCCCTCGGCCCCGGTGGCATCCCCCTGCACCGCCCGGAAGGCGTCCGCCGGGGGGTTGTGCCCCTCGGTGAGATAGTAGGCGCTGCGCAGCGCCGCCTCCATCACCCCGCCGGTGGTGCCGAAGAGCACCCCCGCCCCGCTGTAGGGGCCCATGGGGGCGTCGAAGGCTTCCTCGGGCAGGGTCTCGGGGTGGAGCCGCTCGGAGCGGATCATTCGCACCAATTCCCGGGTGGTCAGACAGAGGTCCACATCCTGGCCCGCGTCGGTGCGCATGGTGGGCAGGTCACACTCGGCCTTTTTGGCCACACAGGGCATGATGGAGACGCAGTAGAGCCGCTCCGGCTCCACCCCCAGCACCTTGGCAAAGTGGTTCTTGGTCACGGCGCCGAACATCTGCTGGGGGCTTTTGGCTGTGGAGAGCCGGTCCACCAGCCGGGGATAGTGCCCCTTGAGATACCGCACCCAGCCGGGGCAGCAGCTGGTGAACATGGGCAGCTCCCGGGTTTCCCCGGCGCGGAAACGGTGGAGGAACTCGGTGCCCTCCTCCATGATGGTCAGGTCGGCAGAGAAGGAGGTGTCAAAGATGTAGTCAAAGCCCAGCGCCCGCAGAGTGGCCGCCATCCGGTTGACGGTGGCCTTTTCGGGACCCAGGCCCAGGCTTTCCCCCCAGGCCGCCCGCACCGCCGGGGCGATCTGCACCACCGTGATGCGGTGGGGATCGGCGATGGCGTCAAAGGCCTTTTCGGTGTCGCTGCGCTCCCGCAGGGCGCCCACCGGGCAGTGGGTGATGCACTGGCCGCAGAGGACACAGTCGGACTCCTTGATCCGGCGGTTGTGGCTCACATCCACCCGGGTGCGGCTGCCGGTGCCCGACAGGTCCCAGACGTTGACCCCCTGGACCTTGTCGCAGACTTGGATGCAGCGCATGCACTTGATGCACTTGTTGGTATCCCGGTAGAGGGGGAAGTCCCTGGGCCAGAGAGCCCGCACCCCGGTGACCAGGTCCCGGGGATAGGGGTTTTCCAGGATGCCCAGGTCGTTGGCGATGCTTTGCAGATGGCAGTTGCCGCTGCGCAGACAGGTGGCACAGTGGCAGTCGTGCTGGGAGAGGATCAGCTCCACATTGATCCGCCGGGTGCGGCGGACCCGGTCGGAGTTGGTGCGGATGACCATGCCCTCAAACACCGGGTTGTTGCAGCTGGGGACCAGGTTGCGCTCCCCCTCGATCTCGACGCAGCAGACCCGGCAGGCGCCGATCTCGTTGAGATGTTTCAGATAGCACAGGTGGGGGATCTCCACCCCGGCCAGACGCGCCGCCTCCAGGATAGTGGTCTGCTCGGGGACCTGGACGGCCTTGCCGTTGACGGTGACGTTTACCATTGTGTCGTTCTCCCTCCCTTGAAGATGCCGTAGCCGAAGTGGTCACAGCGCAGGCAGCGGCTGGCCTCCTGCATGGCCTCCTCCTCCGACATGCCGCAGCTGGCCAGCTTGAAGTCCCGCCGGGCTTCCAACGGGTTGCGGCTCTTGAGCTGAATCCGACCGCAGGGCGGGATGTTGGAGAGCTTGGCCGGGGGAATCTGCACATCGCAGGTGATCACATGGTCAAAGCCCAGAAAGCTGTCGATGTTGGCAGCGCCCACCTTACCGGCGGCCACCGCCCGGATGACGGTGGCGGGGCCGGTGACCGCGTCGCCCCCGGCAAAGACGTTGGGGGTGCCGGGTACATAGCCGCTGAGATCGGCCTTGAGGGCGCCGCGGCTGGTCTCGATGCCACCCTTTTCAAAGTTGTCGCTCTCGATGCGCTGGCCGATGGCGATGATGAGATAATCGCAGGGGATGCGGAATTTGCGCTGGGCGGCGTCCCGGGGACCGGGCCGGCCGTCCCGGCCGTAGCCGCCGATGATCTGGGGCCGGGTCCAGAGGGCCGCCACCTTACCCTCGCTGTCGGCCTCGATGTGGTCGGGGGCCTCCAGAGGCAGGATCTGGCAGCCCTCGGCCAAGGCGTCCTCGATCTCCTCGGGCAGGGCGGTCATGTCGTCGATGCGGCGGCGGTAGACACAGGTCACACTCTCGGCCCCCAGACGGATGGAGGTGCGGGTGGCGTCCATGCTCACGTTGCCGCCGCCGATGACCACCACCCGCTTGCCGGTGAAGTCGGGGGCGTGGCCCTCGCCGCAGTTGCGCAGAAACTCCACCGCCGAGAGGACGTTGGCGCTGTCCTCCCCGGGAAGGCCCAGCTTTTTGTCGGCGTGGGCGCCGATGGCCACATAGAGGGCGTCATAGTCCCGCTGCAGGTCAGCCACCTGGATGTCCGACCCGATGCAGACCCCGGTCTTGACCTCCACCCCGGTCTTGAGGATGTAGTCGATGTCCCGGTCCAGCACCTCGGGGGGCAGGCGGTAGTCGGGGATGCCGTAGCGCAGCATGCCGCCCAGACGGTCCCGCTGCTCAAAGAGGGTGACGCTATGGCCCATCCGGCAGAGGTAGTAGGCCGCGGTCAGGCCGCTGGGCCCGCCGCCCACCACTGCCACCCGCTTGCCGGTGGCCGGGGCCGCCGGGGGGGCCGGTTCCTCGCCGCAGTGATCCACCGCGTACCGTTTGAGGCCGCAGATGTTGATGGCGTCGTCCACCAGACGGCGGCGGCACTGCTTCTCGCAGGGGTGCTCGCAGACATAGGCGCAGGAGTACGGGAAGGGGTTGTCCTTGCGGATCAGGTCCACCGCATCCTGGAACCGGCCTTCCCGGATCAGGGCAATGTAGCCGGGGATGTCCACATGGGCGGGGCAGACGGTGACGCAGGGCACCGGCTGTTTGAGGGAGCAGATGCACCGCCCCTCCCTGGCGTGGAGCTCGTAATCCTCCCGGAAGCCCCGCACTCCTTCCAGCACCATGGCCGCCGCCTCGTAGCCGATGGCGCAGTCGGCAGAATCGGCGATGGCGGCGGCGGTGGATTCGATGAGATCAATGGTCCCCTCGTCGGCGGTCTGGTCCAGAACGCTCTCAATGAGGGTTTCCAGCTGGGAAAGCCCGATGCGGCAGGGCACACATTTGCCGCAGGTCTGGGCATGGCAGAGCCGCAGAAAGTTCAGCGCCAGGTCCACCGGGCAGAGCCCCGGCGGGTTGGCGGCCACCCGATGCCCCATGTCCCGGCACAGGTCCTGGACCACCTGCTGGGCGCGGTCGGGGGTGTCAATGGAAAGTCTACGCATGGTTTGCAAAATCCTCCGTAATTGATGGGGAAAACAGGCTGCCGCCAGCGCCGCCGGCTTGCGCCCGGGCTGCGGCATATTGATACTATTGTAACGGATTGGCCGGGGGATTTCAACAGATTTGATAAAAAAATCACATCTAGGGCATTTCTTTTATGCAACTCTCAGCCTTGCTGCGTCATAAAAAACGCCCCTGCCCAAAGGGCAGAGGCGGCAAAAACATCCTGATTACTGGGCCTGTTTCCTGCGGCAGGCGGGGCAGAGATAGTGGATGGTCAGCTGGTAGCTGCGCACCTGGGTGCCGATGGCGGTTTCCAGTTCCCGCATCAGCCCCACCACCGGAATGTCCTGCAGTTCGCCGCAGCCATCGCAGTAGAGATGACCATGGGGAACCGAGGTCTTGTCAAACCGGTCGGGCCCGGCCGGCATCTCCAGACGGGCGATCTCGTTGGCCTGTTCCATCAGCTTGAGGTTGCGGTAGACCGTTCCCCGCGCGATGTTGGGCATCCGCTGCTTGGCAAGGGCAAAAATCTCGTCTGCGGTGAGATGTCCGGGATGGTTTTGCATAATCTCAAAGATCAAAGCGCGTTGACGTGTCATGGCGTGATTTTGTCCTTTCTTTCGGATTGGATATGCCAGAATTATAATTTTCAGACAATATCCTATTTGTAAAATACACGATCCGGCCGCTGCTGTCAATGGAAATTTTTATTTTCCGGTAGATACGACAAAATTCGGCGGGGACTTTTTCCAGGATTCCCCTTGACAAAGGGGGAAAAATCCTGTATTCTTTTTTTAGACAAAATCTTAAACAATTCTGAAATTTCTCGATACAAAACACATCACACAACCATAAGGAGGCATAAGATTATGGAATTCAAGGGCAGCAAGACCGAAAAGAACCTGTGGGAAGCGTTTGCCGGCGAGAGCCAGGCCCGCAACAAGTACACCTACTTCGCATCCAAGGCCAAGAAGGAAGGCTATGAGCAGATTTCTTCCATCTTCACCTCCACCGCCGACAACGAGAAGGAGCACGCCAAGATCTGGTTCAAGCTCCTGATGGAGGGCGGCGAAATCCCCGACACCCTGACCTGCCTCAAGATGGCCGCGGCCGGTGAGAACGAGGAGCACACCTCGATGTATCCCCGGATGGCTGCCGAGGCCAAGGAAGAGGGCTTTGACGACATCGCCCGGCTGTTCAGCATGGTGGCCGAGATCGAGAAGGAGCACGAGGAGCGCTACAAGGCCCTGGCCGCCAACATCGAGGCCGGCAAGGTCTTTGCCCGGGAGACCGAGCAGGTCTGGCAGTGCCGCAACTGCGGATATGTCTACATCGGCACCCATGCACCGGTCAAGTGCCCGGTCTGTGCCCATCCCCAGGCCTACTTCGAGCTGAAGTCCAAGAACTACTGAGCTATTTTCTATCAAATCCTTATCCCATACAAAATGGCGGCCGTCCCTGCGGGGGCGGCCGCTGTTTTGTATTTTTGTTCAGTCCCTGGGCTGTGCCGCCAGAAAGCGGACCATGGGGATGCATCCGGTCAGGTCGGCCAGCAGCCATCCGATGGGGATGGACACCCAGATGCCCATGGCCCCCAGGGCGGGGATGGCCGAGAGGGTGTAGGCCAGCAACACCCGCAGCCCCAGCGAGATGACGGTGAGCACCACCGACATGCCGGGGCGCTCGATGGCCCGGAAAAAGCCGTAGAGCAGAAAAAGCAGCCCGATGAGGCAGTAGAAGGCCCCCTCGGTGCGCAGATACTGCACCCCGATGGCCAGGATCTCGGTCTCCCCGGGCTGGATGAAGATCAGCATCAGCGGCCGGGCCAGCACAAAGACCACCGCGCTCACCGCCAGGCCAAAGAGCATGCTGACCGCCACGGCGCTGCGGGTGCCCCGGCGGATTCGTCCCCCCTGCCCCGCGCCGTAGTTCTGGGCGATGAAGGTGGAGAAGGCGTTGCCGAAATCCTGTACCGGCATGTAGGCGAAGGAGTCGATCTTCACCGCCGCCGCAAAGGCCGCCATCACCGCCGGGCCGAAGCTGTTGACCCGGCCCTGCACCATGAGGATGCCGAAGTTCATGATGGACTGCTGGGCCCCGGTGATGAAGGCCAGACGGAAGATATGCCCCGCCCGCTTCCGGTCCCACCGGGCGGCACGGCGGTTGATCCGCAGGTCGGGCCGGGTGAGGAGGGCGTAGAGGCAGAGCCCCAGCCCCGACACCCACTGGGCCAGGGCGGTGGCAGCGGCGGCGCCGGCCACACCCCAGCCCAGCCCCAGCACAAACCAGAGGTCCAGCCCCACATTGAGCAGGGCGCTGACCCCCAGAAAGACCAGCGGCCGGACCGAGTCCCCCACCGCCCGCAGCACCGAGGCGTAGTAGTTGTAGAGGAAGCTGCCCCCGATACCGCAGAAGACGATGAGCAGATACTGCCGCATCAGCGGGCGGACTGTTCCAGGTACCTGGAGCAGAAAGAGGATGGGGTCGATGCCCACAAAGACCCCGATGTTGAGCACCAAGGCGGTGACCCCCACCAGCACCATCGAGAGAAAGACCTCCTGGCGCATTTGTTCCCCCTCCCCCCTGCCAAAGGAGATGGACACCGCCACCCCGCTGCCCATGGACAGGCCCAGCAGGATGGAGGTGAGAAAGGTCATGAGGGTGTAGGAGGACCCCACCGCCGCCAGAGCGTCCGCCCCGATGAACCGCCCCACCACCAGGGTGTCGGCGATGTTGTAGAGCTGCTGGAGCATGTCCCCCAGCATCATGGGCAGGGCAAACCGCAGCAAAGTGGGGGTGATGGGCCCCCGGGTCAGGCTGACTGTCATACTGTTTTCCTCCTGCGCAGCCCCTGCACCAGACCCGCCAGCCAGTCCAGGGCGGCCGCCGCCAGCCCGGGGTAGAGGATCAGACAGAATGCCTGGTACCAGTTGGGCAGCAGCTTGGCCGAGGCACTGGTGTTGAGGGCAATCCGGTGCACCGTGATGGTCACCGTCTTGTCCTGGTCGGGGCTGCAGGGGTCCAGCCGCAGCGAGACAATCCGCCCCCGGGGCAGACGGTAGAGATAGCTGCCGTCCGCCTGCTGCTGGGGGAAGACCCGGCGGTCCTGGCTGTAAGGCTGGCCCGCCTGGGTGGTGTAGTAAAGGCACATCTCCCGGGCCGCCCCGTCATAGTCGGCCCAGATCTGCAGGGTGCGCACCGTCCGGTCGCTCACATCCTCCAGGATCATCTGGGGGTCGCCGCTGGTGGTCACCAGGGTATCCTCCCTTGTCTGGTCCAGGTCCACCAGGGCAAAGTCGGCGGGGGTCAGCTCCTGCTGGGTCATCCGGCCGGAGGCACGGTCCAGCCCGTCGGCGGCCATCCCCCACAGCCCCCAGGCCAGCCAGCCCGCCAGAGCCACCAGGTAACAGAGCACCGGCAGCATCCACCGGCGGAATTTGATCGGTGTTTTCATTGGGCCACCTCCATCTCCACCGGCACAAAGCCGCTGTCGGTCACCTGGTAGAGCAGGGTCTGCCCCGCCTGGGCCTGGGCCAGCCCGTCGGTGAACAGGCCGGCATAGCTCTGGACAAAGATCTCGTCCAGACGCTGGATATAGATGTAATCACAGCCGTTGTCCCGCACCACCGCGTCAAAGTCCTCGGCGGTGTAGGGGTGGAAGTAATAGCGGCTGTCCCCTTCCTCCTCCGGCTGCATCCCGGGCAGGCCGAAGGTGCCGCCGCCGCCCAGATAGGTGTTGGTCGCGGCGTCGCTGATGCCGGAGTAGTCCACAATGATGGGGTAAAAGTCAAACACCGCCGAGAACCAGGCCAGGCCGTTGTCCCCCTGGGAGACAAAGAAGACCCGGTCTTCGGGGCTCAGGTATTGGCAGACCAGGGCGGCCTCCTCGGCCTGGGCGCGGCGGTCGGCAAATTCCGAATCCGAGAAGCCCAGCACCGAGAGCTGGGGCAGCACCATCTGCCCCTGGCGGAAGAGCATCCCCGCCGCCAGCAGCAGCACCAGCCCCTCCCCGGCCAGCTTGCGCCGGGGGGCCCGCCGGGGGGCCTCCTGCAATGCCAGGGCCAGGCTGGCCAGCGCCATGAGGAACCAGCCGATGTAGTAGCTGTTGATGTACCGGTTGTAGTCCGCCAGGTTCTCGGCCTGGAAGGCCTTGAAGATGAACCCGTAGCTGAGCACCAGCATCAGGTTGTAGCCCCCGAAGCAGACCAGCGAGAGCAACCCGGTGAGCCCGATGCGCAGCCGCAGCCGGCCATCCGGCGCCAGCACCACCGCCGCCGCAAAGAGGAAGAGGATGAAGGCGGTGACAATGACCCCCTGGCCGATCATGCTCAGCCGGCCGTCTGAGGTGAAATACTGGTGGCCCATATCCTGCATGGCCTGCAGGAACTGGTCGGTGCGGGCGGCGTATTCCGCCGGCACCGGCTGGCCCAGCAGCACCTTGATGCCGTTGACCACCACCCCCGACAGGGGCAGACTGGTCTCGCCGGTGCCGCCCTCCTGGGCGTTTTTGGCCACAATGGCCCCCACATACCGGATGTTCCAGAAGTAGTAGATCAGCAGCGGGGCGGCAAAGCAAGCCGCCGCAAAGCCGGTGCGTCTGGCCAGTCCTTTTTGAAAAGGTTTCCCGTCGGGGAAAAGCCAGCTGTCCACCGCCACCAGGCCCGCCGCCACCAGCGCCAGCACAAAGCAGTTGGCCTTGATGTTGGCGGCCAGGGCCAGCACCGGCAGCACCGCCCACCGGGCCCCGCCGCTGCGGCGCAGCCCCAGCCAGAGGGCCACCGCACCTCCCAGCACCATACCCGCCGGCACATCGCCGTAGGCGGTCATGTAGGTGGTGTCCAGATAGATGGTGTGGTTGTAGACGGTGAGGAAGAAGGGGGTACACCAGAGGATGGCCGCCAGCGGCACCGCCAGCCGGTAGCGCCGGAAGGGCAGCACCCCGATCACCGAGGCGTACACCGCAAAGGTGAGCAGGTCGTAGGCCAGGTAGATCTTCCAGTCGGCGTAGCGGCCCAGAAACATGACAAAATAGCTCAGCAGCGCCAGGCCGGGGTTCTGGGTGGCGGCCCAGGGGGTGCCCAGGGTGGCGGTGGTGTAGAGCCGGTTGTCGGTCTTGGTCAGCTTGACCGCGGTGGCCCAGAAGCTCATCTCGTCAAAGTCCGACGCCATGGGCTGGCGGACAAAGAAGTAGACCGCAAAGCAGAGGGCCATGGCCCAGAAGAGCAGGGCGCCCGGTGTACAAAGTGTAGAATATTGTATTTTTTGTCCTTTATGGAATATCGGCAGCAACGCCCACAGTCCCAGCCCCGCGCAGGCCAGATAGCACAGGATCACGCCGGGCAGCAGCAGGTCCAGGATGCCGGCGGCGGTAAGCCAGGCCACGACACAGGCCAGGGCGGTGAGGGGGGCAAAGGCCGCCGGCACCCCGCCCCGCAGGGTGAGGAAGCCGCAGAAGAGAAACAGCACCGCCAGGGCGGCAAACACGCAGAGAAGCTGCATGGAGGAAGGCTCCTTTCGGGTTGGTTACAGGTCGCCCCGGATCAGCTGGCGGCCCAGCCGGAGGAAGGCCGCCGCCAGGGCGGGGGCAAAGAGCAGCACCAGCCACTGGCCGCCGTCGGGCAGGAAGGCATCCACCCAGAAGGTGGGCGGGTTGAGCTGGACCCCGGTGAACTGGGTGGGCACCCCGCCCACGCTGTCGGGGTCGATGCGCAGCCCACTGACCAGGATGCCGCCCAGGTCAAAGGTATACTGCCCGTCGCCGGAAACCTTGGCAAAGACCTTCTGGGTCTCGCTGTAATCGGTCTGGCCGGGCTTGAGGTAGTACAGCGCCACGCTGCCCGGCGGCAGATAGTGCCGGGCATCCAGCCGGACGCTCTCCAGGTAGATCTCCCCCGTCCAGATCAGGTGGGGGTCGTTGTCGGTGGAGAGATACCAGTTCTCCCCTTCCTCGGGCGGGTTGTCCCACTCCGACTCGTCATAGCTCACAAAGCTCTCCCGGGTGAAGTCGGCGGGAGAGAGGCTCAGGCTGCGCATCCGGCCGTTGGCCTTCTCGTTGAGGACCACGGCGCAGTGGACAAAGCAGAGGACCAGCCAGAGCACCACGGCCAGGGCATAGCAGAGCACCAGCAGCCGGCCGGAGCCGCTGCTGCGGCGAAATCCTTTCATTCTCCCACCCCGCTTTCCGCCACCGCTGCCGGGACAAAGGCGATCTGCTGGTCCGGCCCCACAAAGCGGTAGAGGGTGGCCGGCATCTCGGCGGTGAGGCCGCCCTCAAACCGGTCGCTGAAATCCCGTTCCAGGTAGTCGTCGGCCCGGTCAATGAGCAGATAGTCGCAGTCCTTTTCGGCCATATAGGCCACCAGGGAATCCACCGATCCCACCGCCTTGTAGTCGTAGAGGTCCCAGTTCAGGCTCTCCACCAGATTCATGAAGTCGGAATCCCAGCGGTTGGAGTAGTCGTCGTCCCCCCACCAGATGCCGCCGTAGCCGTTGACCACCTTGGCGGTGAGCTCGTATTTGTAGTAGTACCAGCGGGTGGCGTCGTCCCCCTGGCTGATGACCAGCACCCGGTCATCCCAGTCCAGCACCTGGTTCATGACGGCGGCCCGGTCCTTGATGTCCTGCCGGACGGTGTACAGGCTGCTGGCATCCGACCAGAAGCCCGCCGTGGGGATGCCCCGCCAGCAGAAGACCGCCAGCACCGCGGCGGCGGACAGGGCGGTGATCCCGCTGGCCGCCCGGCCGGGGATACCCTGGGCCAGGGCGGTGCTGCGGCCCAGCAGGCAGAGGGCGGCCAGCAGCCAGCCCACCAGATAGGGGCCGATGTACCGCTCGTAATCCTTGAGGGCCAGGCCCTCCAGCTCGGAAAAGTTGTAGTAGTAGAGGATGGTGTGGAAGAGGTAGAGGGCGGCAAAGCAGAAGGCGGCCCCCAGAGTGAAGACCAGCACCCGGCGGCGGTCGGCGCCCCGGGGTGCGGTGGCGAAGGCCGCGGCGCTCACCGCCAGAATGCAGAGCACCGCCACCAGCGGCGCCCCCAGCAGGCAGACCTGCCGCTGCCAGAGGGCGCGGAACATCAGGGACATGATCTGGGCAAACCGGTCATCCCGGCCGATGCCCACCAGCTGTTTCAGCCCGCCCAGCAGCACCGCGCCATAGCTGAGCTGGCTGCTGCCCACCGAGGCGGCCCCGGTGCCGGGGCTGACCAGGGCGGTGTAGCGGTTCCAGCTCACAAAGACCGCCGCCACCGCTGCGGCCAGGCCCAGCGCCTTGCCGAAGGCGATGCCGAAGATTTTCAGCCGTCCCCGTCCCACCGGGTGCGGGGTGCCGAAGAGCTGGTCCAGCCCAATGAGGAAGACCGCCATCATGCCGTAGGCCAGCCCGATGTCCTTGGTCATGGCCAGCAGGGCCAGGGGCAGGGCGGTGGCGCAGAAGCCGGTCTTGCGCCCGCCCGCCGCAAAATAGAAGCAGAGGGAACCGCCGAAGAGCAGCGCCAGCGGGGTATCCGCCATGGCGTTGGCGTAGACGGTGCTGGCGGTGCCCACCGGCACCACGCTGAAGGCAAAGGGCAGCAGCACCCCCGCCCCGAAGAGCAGGGTGCCCTGGGGCCAGCGGCTGCGGGGCAGCGCCGCCACCGGGGCGACGCAGGCCAGGAAGAGAATATCCAGCGCCGCCATGCACTGCCATTCGGAGAACTGGTGAGGAGTGGTCTGGAAGAAGTAGGAGATCAGGCTGGTGCCGGGGTAGGTGAAGCTGGCGGTCAGGTTGATGGGGTCGGCCACATAGAAGGCTCCCCGCTCCTGCACCATCTTGGGGGCCAAACCCCAGGCGGTGAACTCGTCCCACTGGGTAAAGAGGGGTTGCTGCACCCAGAACAGCACCCAGAGGAAGGCCGCGCCCCCCAGAAAGAGCAGGAACCCGGGGTTGCACAGCGCCTCCCGGATGGCCAGCAGCCCGGCGCGGACGCCGAAGTAGACCGCCCCCGCCAGCAGGATGCCGTACACCACAAAGAGGCCGCCCGGCAACAGATCCAGGCAGCCAGCAAGATAGAGCACCACCGCCGACCCGGCCAGGGTCGGCAGCGGCAGAACGGCGGCGCTGTACCGGGTACAGGCCGCCACGTTGAGGCAGAAAGCCCCCAGCAGCGCCAGTGTCAGCAGACCGCGCACCAGTTCAAACATTCCGCCGCCCCCTTTTCGGTTTCGTTGCGCCCCGCGGCGGGGCGGATCAGACCGGGATGGTGTAGAAGGGTCCGATCAGATAGTGTTGGAAGAGCAGCACTGCGGCCAGGGCGGCATAGCCGCCGCAGAGCGGCAGCGCCAGCCCCCGGGCCCGGTCCGCCGGCAGGGCCGGGCACAGCCCCCGGCGCAGCAGTGCCGCGGCGCCGGGAAGCAGCGCCAGCCAGACGCAGAGGAAGTACCGCGCCTGCAGCCCCACCACCCGGACCATCCCCACCGGGGTGTAGGTGATATACATGGCGGTGATGGCCCCCGCCGCATAGACCAGGGCAAAGCCCCCCAGCCCCAGGGCCCGCCGCCGGCCCAGCCCCGGGCCGGGGGATGCCAGCAGCGCCACCGCCAGCAAGAGCAGCGGGCCGGTGAGGTTGAGCAGCGGGATGGGCAGATCCTTCCACCCGAAGACCCCCAGCTGCCCGATGAAGAAGTCATTCTCATACAGGGTGCCCAAAAATGCCGCGACGGTGCGCAGCGGATTGGACAAGACAAAGGCCAGCTGTGCCCCGCCGTTCACCGCCTCGCCCCCCTGGCGGGCGATGGTGGGGTAGTTGTAGCGCAGGGCGGTGCCGTACCATTCCACCAGCAGGGTGGCGGCCAGGGAGGCAACCGCCATCCCCAGCGACCAGAGCCACCGGCGGCCCTTGGCCCGCCAATCCCCCCGCAGCACCAGCAGCGGGAGCAGAACCCACAAAAGATTCAGGTAGGGTTTGGCCATATTGACATAGACACAGGCCACCCCGTAGACCAGTGCGGTGCGGGTGGTCCAGGCAGGCCGGGTCATCAGGGCCAGCATCAGGTAGTAGCAGCCCAGCAGGGTGGCGTCGTAGCTCAGGCTGCCCCCCAGAAACAGCGAGAGAGGCAGCAGGGCAAAGCAGAGCAAGAGGGGCTGCATCCGCCGGGCCGCCCGCAGGGCGGCGTAGCAGAGCAGGGTGTAGGCCAGCAGATTGCCCAGCCGCCCGCCGTAAAGGCAGCCCAGGGCGGCCAGCCCCAGCAGCCGAGCCAGGGCCATCCCCGCCGCGCCGGGCAGGAAGGGCAGGATCAGAAAGCTCACCGGCTCGGTGACCGGGGTGGTGTCCGCCCGGTCAAAGAAGTCGGCAAAGCTGTCGGCAATGCTCTGGATCCGGCCGTCGTCCCCGTACTGTTTCAGGGCGTAGCCGGCGGTGTCGTAGGGCTTGTCCTCCCCGGTGTCGGGGTCGGTACCGATGCCCACCGAGGTGTGGGCATTGACCCAGGCCCCCGGAAAGGCGTGGAGCAGCGCCGCCACGTCCTCGGGGTAGCCCCGGTCGGCGTCAAAGTCCAGCCGTCCCAGCGAGATGGCGTAGGTGCGCAGATAGTGGTCGGCCTCGTCGGGGGTTTGCAGCGGCGGGTTGGCAAAGACGAAGAGCAGCCCGCAGAGAAAGACGCAGACCGCCCCCCGGGCCGCGAAGCCCCGTACCCCGAAGCGCAGTAAAGCTACCGCGCCCAGCACCAGCTCCAGCACAGCCACACAGAAGAGGGTGATCGCCCAGGGGGAGAACCGCCCGTCCAGATAATAGAAGACCCGCCAGCAGTAGGCCCAGACCACCCCGAGAACCGCCGCGCCCAGCGCGGCCAGCCCCCAGCGCAGCCCGGGACGGCCCAGCAGACCGGAAAGACGCCCCATCACAGGATGTACTGCCCGATCTTGTAGTTGTCCAGATGCCCGCGCAGAAACTCGATGGTCTCGGCCAGGCCCTGGGCAAAGGTGTACTGGGGCGCCCAGCCGGTCATCTGACGCAGCTTGGTGGAATCCCCCAGCAGACGGTTGACCTCGCTCTTTTCGGGGCGCAG
The DNA here is from genome assembly GCA_944382835.1 of uncultured Gemmiger sp. Lineage (GTDB taxonomy): Bacteria > Bacillota > Clostridia > Oscillospirales > Ruminococcaceae > Gemmiger. Next base: position 40,150 of record CALWNP010000014.1, on the reverse strand, counting down.
CCGCTCGGCCTCACAGACGATGTGGGCGTTGGGGTTGATCTGGGCGATGAGCTCGTTGGCCAGATCCCCGATGGAGTGCTCCACCCCGGTGGCGATGTTCAGCTCCTGGCCGATGGCGGCGTCGCAGTCGGCGATGGCCATAAAGCCGTGGGCGGTGTCCTTGACATAGTTGAAGTCCCGGGTGGGGGTCAGGTTGCCCAACTTGAGCTCGGTCTGGCCGGCCAGCAGCTGGGTGATGATGGTGGGGATGATGGCGCGGCCGGACTGCCGCGGGCCATAGGTGTTGAAGGGGCGCACGATGCTCACCGGCAGATCAAAACTGCGGTAGAAGCTCTCGGCCAGCCGGTCGGCGCCGATCTTGGTGGCGGAGTAGGGGCTCTGGCCCTGGAAGGGATGGTTCTCATCAATGGGGACATAGCGGGCGGTGCCGTAGACCTCGCTGGTGGAGGTGACCATGACCCTCTGGGTGCCCAGCTCCCGGGCGGCGTTCAGCACGTTGAGGGTGCCCTTGATGTTGGTGTCCACATAGCTGTCGGGGCTGTGGTAGGAGAAGGGGATGGCGATGAGGGCCGCCAGATGGAAGACCCGCTCCTGCCCCCGCATGGCGGTGCGCACCCCGTTGGGGTCCCGCACATCTCCCATGAAGATGTCCATTTCGTTTTTGATCTCGGGGGGCAGGGTGTCGATCCAGCCCAGAGAGCCGAAGGAATTGTACAGGCAGAAGGCGCGGACCTTTTCGCCGCTCTTGACAAGCTCTTCCGCAAGATGGCTGCCGATAAAGCCGTCGGCGCCGGTGACCAGAACTGTATGTGACATGACAAGGCTCCTTTTGCATGATCTTGACGTTGCAAAACAACGGAAAATGGTTACAAAACAGTATACCCGATTTTGGCCCGGATTTCAACCGTTGGGGGGCCTCTCCCCTGCTCCGCCTCCCTTGACAAGGCCCCGGGCGTTGGGGTATACTACATCCAATCTGATTTTTTGCCCGAAAGGAATTTTTGCTTTTATGAACGCCGACGGCGACACAGTCCCCCGACAAATCCAGCATGTATCATAACACCGGCATGGCCTGCGCCCCTCTGGGCGCCGGGCTGTGTCGGTTTTGCGTTTCGGGCCCCGATTCTGATAAGGAGTGTTTCTCTTGACCAATCTTCCCGCACAGATCCTGCTGCAGGTGGTGTTCATCCTGCTCAACGCCTTTTTCGCCGGGTCGGAAATCGCCTTCCTCTCCCTGAGCCCGGTGAAGCTGCACAAACAGGCCGAGGAGGGCGACAAGACCGCCGCGGCCCTGCTCCGGGTGGTGGAAAACCCCAATTCCTTTTTGTCCGGCATCCAGGTGGCCATCACCCTGTCGGGCTTCCTCAGCGCCGCCTTCGGCACCGAGAACTTCTCGGGGTATCTGGACCATTTCCTGCTGAACACCCTGGGCCTTCCCCTGCCCTACGGGGTGGCCACCGCCTTTTCCACCATCTTCATCACCCTGGTGATCTCCTTCTTCTCCATCGCCTTCGGCGAGATGGTGCCCAAGCGGGTGGCCATGCAGAAACCCATGCTCTTTGCCCGGCCCGCCCTGGGGGTGCTGCGGGTGGTCAAACGGGTGTTTGCCCCCATGTTCTTCCTGCTCAACCTCTGCACCAACGGCACTCTGCGGCTGTTGGGGATGAAGCTGGAGGCCGAGGACGGGGTGGCCACCGAGGAGGATCTGCGGATGATGGTGGAGAGCAGCGGCGAACAGGGCACCATCGACCAGGGAGAACAGGAATGGATTGAGAATGTCTTTGACTTTGGCGATATGACCGCCAGCGAGGCCATGACCCCCGAGCCGGAGGTCAACGCCATCTCGGTGGATGACAGCAACGAGAAGATCCTGGAACTGATCCGCAACATCGGCCGCAGCCGCTACCCCGTCTATGAGGGGGACATCAACGACATCTGCGGGCTGCTCAACGCCCGGGACTTCCTGCTCAATCTCCAAAGCCCGGCGCCCCGGCCGCTGCGGGAGCTGCTGCGCCCCGCCTACTTTGTGCCCGAAACCGTCCACGCCGACCAGCTCTTCAAGGACATGCAGGCGGCCAAGCAGCACCTGGCGGTGGTGGTGGACGAGTACGGCGGCACCGCCGGCATCGTGACCATCGAGGACCTTCTGGAACAGATTGTGGGAGAGATCTACGACGAGTTCGACCCCGCCGAGCCCCAGGACCTGACCCCCATGGGGGAGGGCATCTGGCAGGTGGCGGGCAGCATGCGGGTGGAGGATTTTGCCGAGGAGCTGGGCGTCCGGCTGCCGGAGGACCGGGACTACGACACGGTGGCCGGCATGATCCTGAGCCAGCTGCCCCGCATCCCCGCCGACGGCGAGACCCCCCAGGTGGAGGTGGCCGGGCTGCGGTTTGAGGTGCAGACCATCTCGGACCGCAAGATTCTCTGGGCCATCGTCCGAAAGCCCTCTCCCGAACCGCCGGCCTCCCCGGAGGAACCGGAATAACCCAAAAAACGGGCGTTCCCCAATGGCGGGGGAACGCCCGTAATGTTTTGTGATTCAGGCCAGATGCAGCACCGCCCGGGCAATGTTGAAGTAGACCAGCAGGGTGGTGGTATCCACGATGGTGGTGATCAGGGGGGAGGCCATGACCGCCGGGTCGATGCCGATTTTTTCGGCGGCCACCGGCAATGCCGCGCCCAACAGCTGAGAGACCACCACCGTGACGATGAGGGTCAGGCAGACCACCACCGCGATGGGGGCGGCGATGTGGTCGATGGCCAGCAGCTTGAGGAAGTTGCAGCCGGCCAGGGTCAGGCCGCAGAGCAGGGCCACCCGCATCTCCCGCCAGAGAATCCGCAGGATGTCGCCGGGTTTCAGTTCCCCCACCGCCAGGCCGCGGATGATGGTGGAGGTGCTCTGGCTGCCGGCGTTGCCGCCGGTGTCGGTGAGCATGGGGATGTAGGCGGTGAGCACCGTGACCGCGGCCAGGGCGTCCTCATACCCCCGGATGACCATGCTGGAGAAGGAGGAGGACACCATCAGGAAGAGCAGCCAGGGGGCCCGGCTGCGGTAGAGATCCCACAGGTTGCGCCGGAAGTAGGGCTTGTCGGTGGGGGCCATGGCGTTCATCTTGGCGATGTCCTCGCTGGCCTCGTCCTGCAGGATGGAGATGGCGTCGTCGATGGTCACAATGCCCACCAGCCGGTTCTCGGTGTCCACCACCGGGATGGCCAGAAAGCCGTACTTCTCAAAGAGCTGGGAGGTGTCCTCCCGGTCGGTGGCGGTGGTGACACTGATCACATTGGTGTCCATCAGATCGTCAATGCGCCGGTCCTCGTTCTTTTCCAGCACCAGGGTCCGCAGCGAGACCACCCCCACCAGGGTGCGGTCCTTGCGGGTGACGTAGCAGTTGTTGATGGTTTCCTTGTCAAAGCCGTTCTGCCGGATGGCGTCCATGGCCTGGCGCACCGTCATCTCGGGGGAGAGCTCCATGAGCTCGGTGGTCATGACGCCGCCGGCCGAGTCCTCGGGGTATTTGAGCAGCTCGTTGATCATCTGGCGGGTGTCCGGCTCGGCCTGGGAAAGGATCCGCTTGACCACACCGGCCGGCATCTCCTCCACCAGGTCGGTGGCGTCGTCCACAAAGAGGGCCTCGATGACCACCTTCAGCTCTTTATCGGTCAGGCCCTGGATCAGGGCGCTCTGGGTGTCGGGGGGCAGCTCGGCAAAGACCTCCGCCGCCAGGTCCTTGGGGCAAAGCCGGAAGAGCACCGGCATCTTTTCGGGGGGAAGGTCCTCAAACACCGCCGCCAGGTCGGGGGCGGGAAGGGTTTCCATCACATCGCGCAGGCTCTGGTACTTTTTGGCATCGTCCAGGTGGGCCAGCATGTTCTTGAGGGTCTGGATTGCGGTATCAGACATAAGGGTTACCTCCTTATGCAGCCGCTGGTCCGGCCCGGATGCCAGAATAACTCAGGCGCGCCCCGGCGTGCGCAAAGGCAGACAACGGCCGGACGGAGCCACAGCCCCATCCCGCCGCCATCCTGCATCTGCGCCGGAACAGCGGTTGCCGTATTGAATTGTACATCGGTTCACCGGACTACTGGGGTACTCCACCCTGACCACCTGCCTTTCGTTGTTGGATTTTTGGGTTGGTGAATGGCCGTACGGGTTTACTGTACCATCTGCGCCCCGGCAAGTCAACCCACCCCCAGGTCGTTATTTTTTTAACGCTGTGGGCCGTTTTTTTCCCGCCCCGGGCAGAGAAAAGGCGCCCTCCGCAGAAGTGCGGAAGGCGCCGGAAATTCGGAATTCAGTTTTTGGCCACAAAGACCACCGCGGCACAGCCGGGGCCCACATGGGTGCCGATGGTCGCCCCCAGCTGGACCACCCGCCCGCCGCTGAGGTGCAGGTTGTGGTGCAGGTAGTGGTAGACCGGCTGAACCACCGTCTTGTCGTTGGAATAGAGCAGGGTGAAGCCGTAGCGGGGGTCCACCCCGCCCAGCTTGTCGATCTGCTTGAACATGGCCACCAAGGCGCCGGGGCGGCCCCGGGCGGTGTCGGCCAGCTTGATCTCGCCGTCGTTGACCAGCAGCACCGGGCGGATGCCCAGGGCGCCGCCCACCAGGGCCACCGCCGCCGGCAGCCGGCCGCCCTTGTGCAGGTGCTTGAGGCTGTCCACCACCGCGAGAATCCGGATGCGGCCCTTGAGCTCCTCCAGCAGGGTGACGATCTGGTCGGCATCCAGCCCCTGGTCCCGCAGCCGCAGCGCTTCCCGGACCAGCACCGCCTCGCCCTGGGAGCCGGTGCGGGAGTCCACAAAGTAGACATCCTCAAAATCGGCGGCCTCGGCGGCCAGCCGGGCGCATTGGTAGGTGCCCGAGAGGGTGGAGGCGATGAAGATGCCGATGACGGTATCCCCCGCCGCCTTGGCCTCCTCGAAGGCTTCGATGAAGTCTTCGGGGGAGGGCTGGCTGGTGCGGGGCAGCTTTTCGGCGCTGAGCAACCGGGTGTAGAACTCCTCGCCGGTGATGTCCACCCCGTCCCGGACGCTCTCGCCGTTTTCAAAGGTGACGTGGAGGGGTACCACCATCACGCCGGGCTGGCCGGCGTCCACAGGGGTGAGGTCGGCGGCGGAATCGGTCAGAATACGAATCATGGGCGTCCTCTTTTCTCTCTTGTACAGGGTGGGGTTGCGGGTGTCGTTTTCCCCATTGTAGCACAGTTTGGGTGGTTGTCAAAAGAATGCCCGGTAATTTACAATTTGTTCAGCATCCTGGGGGTATCCCCCAGGTTTTTTGGCGTGGCGGCGCGGGGTTTTATTCCCGGGGGCCCAGGATCAGGTTCAGCAGGCTGACCGCGCTGCTGCAGATCAGCATAACCCCGATCAGCCGCATCATCATGGCGGTGGACGCCCAGGGTGCAAAGAGGGCCAGCAGCCCCAGCACCAGGCAGAGCACCCCCACCGCCAGCGGCATCCACCACAGCCGGTCCCCCCAGCGGGAACGCTGGACGGCGTTCTGGATGTTGGTCATCCCTTCCAGCATGAGCAGCACACAGATGACCAGCCCCACCATCTCGATGAGGGTGTAGGGCCGGGTGATGAAAAAGACCCCCACCACCAGACCGGCCACGCTGACGGGCAAAAGCGGGGTGCTGATGAGGGTGGCGCGCTGGAACAGCACCGCATTGAAGGCCCCCACCGCCCCGGCCAGCAGGATCAGCCAGCCGATGAAGGCGCAGATGGCCTCGGTGGCAGACCAGGGCCGCAGCACCAGATAGAGCCCCAGCACCAGGCTGATGAGGGGCAGCACAAGACGGTCCCAACGGGATTCTCCCATGGATCTCTCCTCCTTTGTTTTGCCCTGTCGGGCAATTCAGCTTTAGGATGTGCCGGCAGCGGCCGGTCTATCACGGGTTGGGGTCCTCCCGGCGGCGCAGCCGGGCCGGGGCCTCGGTGCGGGCCGGCATTTCGGGGCGGGCAGGGGGCTCCTCCAGCCCCAGCAGGTCGGCGGCCTGGCCGGGGTCCAGCTGCTGGACCTCCTCCAGCTTGCGGGTGATGGCCCGGCTGCGGGTGCCGATCAGCTCCTCCAGGTCGCTGCCGGTCTGGTTCAGATGCCGCTGCATCGCCTGCAGCCCGGCGCCGAACTTTTCAAATTCCGTCTTCACCGCCCCCAGCACCGTCCAGACTTCGCCGGAGCGCTTCTGGATGGCCAGAGTGCGGAAGCCCATCTGCAGGGCGTTGAGCAGCGCCGCCATGGTGGAGGGTCCGGCCACGCTGATCTGGAACTCCCGCTGGAGGGTCTCGGTGATGCCGCTGGAGACCACCTCGGCATACAGCCCCTCCACCGGCAGGAAGAGCACCCCGAAGGCGGTGGTGTAGGGCACCTCGATGTACTTGTCATGGATGTCCTTGGCCTCCTGGCGCAGCACCACGGCCAGCTGCTTGCGGGCCGCCGCCACCGCCGCCGCATCCCCGGCCTGCTGGGCGTCCAGCAGGTGGGTGTAGGTATCCCCGGGGAACTTGGCGTCCACCGGCATCCAGACGGTGCCTCCCTGGCCGGGCAGCTTGATGGCATACTCCACCCGGTTGCTGCTGCCCGGCACCGTGGCCACATTCTCGGCATACTGGCCGGGGGCCAGCATCTCCTTGAGGATGGCCCCCAGCTGGACCTCGCCCAGGATGCCCCGGGTCTTGACCCCCGCCAGCACCTGTTTCAGACTGCCCACGTCGGCGGCCAGGGTCTGCATCTCACCCAGCCCCTTGTAGACCTGTTCCAGCTGGGCGCTGACCGACCGGAAGGAATCGGAAATCCGCTTTTGCAGGGTGTCCTGGAGCTTCTCCTCCACCGTGCCCCGGATTTCATCCAGCTTGCGGTTGTTGTCGGCCCGGATGGTGTTCAGCCCCTGGACCAGGGCCCCCCGCACCCCGTCCAGCCGGGCGGCGTTGGAGTCCTCCAGGTTCTTGATCCGGGTTTCCAGCATGGACAGATGGGAGACCATGGCATCGTTGGAGGCCTTCTGGCGGGCGGCACCGGCCCGGTCGATGGCGTCCAGCCGGGCGGTGGAGGCGTTGGCGCTCTGGCGCTGGCTTTCGGCCAGCACGGTGCCCAGGTCCCGCACGGTGGAGACGGTGGTGCGGCCCACCTCCCCCTGCAGGGTGCGCATCTGGTCCGAGAGGACCTCGGTCTCCTCCTCCATCACCGCCCGCAGGGCGCGGACGGTCTCCTCCAGGTCGCCCTCCTCGCCGCGGTCCCGGCGCAGCAGCAGGACGGCCAGCAGAACATCCCCCACCAGGGCGAGGGCCAGGATGATATACAGTAACGGTTCCATAGATGCTTCCCCTTTTGTGTTGCTGGGTTCAGTATACCATAGCCCACCGGGGATTACAACCTTTTGTTGTTTCCGAAGGCTGCGGCCTCAATGTTTGGAGTAGTCCCGGGCGCCATAGATGGCGGTGCCGATCCGGACGATGGTGGCGCCCTCCTCGATGGCAGCCTCGTAGTCGCCGCTCATCCCCATGGAGAGAATGTCCATCCGGGCGTTGTCATAGTGGCGCTCGCCGGCCTGGGTCAGCAGCTCCCGCATCCGGGCAAAGAAGGCCCGGGTCTGGTCGGGGGTGGCGGTGGCGGGCGGAATGGCCATCAGCCCCCGCAGCCGCAGATGGGGCCGGGCGGCGGCCTGGTCCAGCAGGGCCCACAGCCCGTCCACATCCACCCCGCTCTTGGCGGCTTCCTCCCCGATGTTCACCTCGATGAGGATTTCCTGGGTCAGGTCCAGCCGAGCGGCGGCTGCCTCGATCTTGTCCAGCAGCCGCAGGCTGTCCACGCTCTGGATCAGGGCAGCCCGGCCCACCACCTTGTTGACCTTGTTGGTCTGGAGGTGGCCGATGAAGTGCCCCTCCTTGCCGCAGTAGGCCCCGGCATCGGTCTTTTCCACCAGTTCCTGGACATGGTTCTCCCCAAAGAGGTCGATGTCCAGGGCAGCGCTGGCCCGCACCTCCTCCACGGTGCGGGTCTTGCAGGCGGCGCAGAGCCGGATCTCGGACGGGTCACGGCCGGCACAGCGGGCGGCCTCAGCCATCCGCTGACGAATTTCGGCCACCGCCTGGGTCATCCGCTGGATTTGTTCCTGGGTGAGCATGGGTCAGACCTCCTCGTAGACGGCCCGGGCGCCGCCGATGTATTTGGGCCGGGTGCGGGCGCAGAGCAGGATGGCCTGGCCGATGTGGTCCAGGCTGAGCCGCACCGGCACCGCCACCCGGCGCAGGTGCATCCCGATCAGGGTGCCGCCGATGTCCATGCCGGCGGCGGCCCGGATCTCCTCCACCAGCACCGGGTGCTGGAAGGCCCGCCAGCAGTTGGTGGCCCAGCTGCCCCCGGCGTGGGGCTGGGGCACGGCGCAGACCTGCTCGTAGCCATAGCGGCGGGCGGCCTCTTCCTCCAGCACGATGGCGCGGTTGAGGTGCTCGCAGCACTGGGCAGCCAGGTAGATGCCCCGCTCCTGCAGCACCGGCAGCACCCCCTGGAGCACCGCGGCCGCGGCCTCCATGCTGCTGTCCTTGCCGATGTGGCCGCCCACAATCTCGCTGCTGGAGCAGCCGATGACAAAGATGTCGCCGGGGTTCAGCTTGGCCACGGCGAGAAGTTCCTCCACCGCCTGGCGTGCCTGGGCGGTGATCTCCTGGGTAGAAACGTTTTGTTGCATCGAATGACACGACCTTTCTGATCCATCTAGTGTGCTTTGTTCGGGGCCATTATACACCCCCGCCGCCCCGCGGCGCAACGCCGGAGGCAAAAAGACCCCAAAACGCACCAAAGCCCGCTTTGCAGCGGGCTTTGGTACATAGAGGGGTGGGAAAGTATATAAAGGTCAGGGAATGTCTTTGTTGTGCCTCTATTATAGCGGGTTCTCTTAATTTGTCAAATCTTCCTCTTGTATTTTATTTTTCTTTTTATTATAATTAGCCCGTCAAGACTTTACTTTATTCATTTAGTGCGAAGAAATCCAGTTCTCTGGTTTTTTGTAAAACCATACAAGGTTTATTTTCTTTATTTTATTATTTTGTGCGCAATGAACAAAAAGGAGAGGATTCCTCAGATGGATGAGCTCGATAACAAGATCATACGGCTCATGATGGAAAACGCCCGGATGCCGGTCAAGGAGATCGCCCAGCAGGTGAACCTGACCAGCCCGGCGGTGTCCAGCCGCATCCACCGGCTGGAGCAGGAGGGCATCATCGGCGGCTACACCGTCAAGCTGCACCATCCCGACGAGCAGACCCGGGTCCAGGCGCTGATCTCCATTTCCGCCGGCACCGCCACCCGGGATGATTTTCTGGCCATGATCCAGGACGACCCTCAGGTGCTGCAATGCTACCGGGTGACCGGCAGCTACAACTTCATCGTCAAGGTCAGCTGTGCCAACATTGACGAGCTGGAGCATCTGCTGACCCGGATGCAGAAACTGGGCACCACCAACACCCAGATCATCCTGGCCACCCAGGTGGACCGTCAGCTGGGGCTGTGATCCCGGCGGAAAGGATGTCAAACCATGGAATTTTGTAAAAACTGCGGTCTGCTGCTGCCCGAGGGCGCAGACCATTGTCCCCAGTGCGGGGCGCCGGTATTCTCCACCCCCCAGCCGCCTCAAGGGGCCGCCGAACATCCCTTTTATATGGAGCAGGAACCGCCCCGGGCCGGTATGTCCACCGCCGGGTATCTGGGCTGTCTGGTGCTCTTTGTGATCCCGGTGGTGGGGCTGATCTTCATGCTGGTCTGGTCGCTGGACAGCGGCCGCCATCCCGCCCGGCGCAACCTGGCCCGGGCCTATCTGATCCGCACCCTGATCCTGGCCGCGCTCTTCTTTGTGGTGGTCTCGCTGCTGCTTCTGGTGGCGTCGGTCTCGGTATCCTATCCCGTCTACTACCCCTACTATTATTGAGGAGGCTGCGCCATCGTGAAAGCATCCGTCATCATCCCCAACCTGAACGGGGCGGGCTGGCTGCGGGATTCCATCGAGTCCATCTGGAACCAGACCGAGCGGGATTTTGAGCTCATCGTCATCGACAACGGCTCCACCGACGAGAGCCTGGACATCGCCAAGAGCTACGAGGGCCGGCCCAACTACACCCTGATCTGCAACGACAGGAACACCGGCTTTTCCCATGCGGTGAACCAGGGCATTGCCATCGCCCGGGGGGAGTATGTGGTGCTGTTCAACAACGACGCCTTTGCCGAGCCCCAGTGGTTGGCCGAGCTGATCCGCACCGCCGAGCAGGACCCCAAAATCTTTGCGGTGTCCAGCCTGATGCTGCGCTACTATGAGCCGGAGCTGGCCGATGACGCCGGCGACTATGTGACCCTGCTGGGCTTTGCCTGCAAGCGGGGGGACGGGCTGCGGGCCGCCCGGTACACCAAACCCTGCCGGGTGTTTTCGGCCTGCGGCGGCGCGGCGCTCTACCGCAAATCCATCCTGGAGGAGATCGGGGTCTTTGACGAGCTCTTCTTTGCCTACTACGAGGATGTGGACCTGAGCTGGCGGGCCAACAACTTCGGCTACAAAAACTGTTACTGCCCCACCGCCCGCTGCCGCCACATCTGCGGCGCCACCACCGGGGCGGTGCGGTACAACCCCTTCAAGAGCATCCAGAGCGGCCGCAACAGCATTCTGCTGCCCTACAAGAACATGCCCGCCCTGATGCTGCTGCTGAACGCCATACCGCTGGTGCTGGGGTATCTGCTCAAGGTGCTGATCTTCCGGCTGCGGGGCTTTGGCGTGGACTACGCCAAGGGGTTTTCCGAGGCCTTCACCACCCTGCCCAAGCTGAACAAGCCCCCCTTCCTGTGGCGCAACCTGCCCAACTACGTCTGGGTGGAGTTCAGCCTGATTGCCGGGCTGTTCCAGTACCTCGTCTACCGGATGCAGCGGGCACTGCACATCACCTGAGAAACAAACGGGAACCGCCTGTGCCAAACGGCAGCAAGCGGTTCCCGTTTTGTTGATGCGGATGGTCTGCCCTGCTTACTGGGGCGCCAGGTCAAACCGGTAGACGGTGGTGGCGCTGTATGTGTCCTTGGGCAGCAGGGTGGTGTCGGGGAAATCGGGGTGGTTGGGGCTGTCGGGGAAGTCCTGGGTTTCCAGGCAGACGGCGTCCCGCACCCCGTAGCTCGCCCCGCCCTTGCCCGGGCTCTGGACCGACAGGCCGTTGGCGGTGTAGAGCTGCACCCCGGGCAGGGTGGAGAGGGTCTCCATCCGGATGCCGGTCTCGGGACCGGTGAGCCAGGCCACATGGCGCAGCCCGGTGTCGGGCACGATGTAGCAGTGGTCGTAGCCGCCGGCCTGGTGCAAGGCGGGATAGTCCGCCTCGATGTCCCGGCCGATGGTCTTTTCCTCGTTGAAGTCCATGGGGGTACCGGCCACCGGAATCCGGCGCCCGGTGGGGATGCTGTCGTCGTCGGTTTCCAGATAGGCTTCGGCGTCCAGCGAGAGGCGGTGCCCCAACACGGTGCCATGGCCGTTGAGGTTGAAGTAGCTGTGGTTGGTGATGTTGATGACGGTGGGGGCATCGGTGGTGGCGCTGTACTGGATGACCAGGCCGGAACCGGCCAGGGAATAGAGAACTTCCAGCTCCACCGTGCCGGGGAAGCCGTCGGTGCCGTCGGGGCTGACCGAGGTGAGCAGCAACCCGTCCCCGTTGGGGGCCAGCTCCATCCGGAAAACGCTGCTGTTGAAGCCGTGCAGCCCGCTGTGCAGGCAGTTGCCCTTCTCGTTGGGGGTCAGGTGGTAGGTTTCCTCGTACAGGACCATCTTGGCCCCGCCGATGCGGTTGGCAAACCGGCCCACCACCGCGCCGAGGTAGCCGCCGTTGATCTCATAGTCCCGCACTGTGTCGTAGCCCAGGACCACGTCCACCATCTCGCCCTTGCGGTCCTTGACCAGCAGCTTCTGGATGGTGGCGCCATAACTGAGGATATGTACCTCGATCTGGTCATTCTTCAAGATGCCCAGCTTGACCGGGGTGTTGTCGGTGGTTTTTCCAAAATCAACAATTTGAACAGACATCCCAATGTCCTCCTTCAGGATTGGTGAATTTCCGGGGTTCGTGGCCGCAGCTCAGTGGCTGCCGTCGGATTTGTCTTCGGTCTGCCCCAGGTCCCGGCGGACGCTGGCGGCCACCATCCCGGTGCCGTAATTCAGCATCCGGTTGACCCGGCTGACGGTGGCGCTGGACGCCCCGGTTTCCTTGCGGATCTCACTGTAAACCTTGCCCTGCAGCAAACAGCTGGCCACGTCATAGCGCTGCTCCAGCGTCCGCAGTTCGGTGACGGCGCACAGGTCGTTGAAAAACCGGACACAGTCTTCCAGGTTGTCCAGCCGCAGAATGGCCTCGTAGAGGGCGGTGCTGCGGGGTTGGTTGGATTTGTTTGCGGTATCAGCGCGCATTCGGCGCCTCCTTTTGTCGTAACACCGGCAAAGGGCCGGTTATTTTCTACGCTCACAACAAAAAACGTGAGCACTGTTTAGATCTATTGTAGCAATCCCCACAAACCAAGTCAAGACTTTTGCGGCATAAAGCGGAAAAGCGCCCCGGTCCTGTTCCTCCGCCGGCGCCGGGGTCGGGACGCGCTGGCCGCCGCCCTTGCCGTTTGGGGAAATTTGTCCTATGATAGTCTCACAGATCCTCTGTGTCGGGCACCAGCACCACCGCCCGCCGGCCCAGCTGGCGGTAGACTTCCTCGAACCGGTCCCGGGGCACCCGGCGGTTGAAGTCCAGCGGATCGGCCACCAGCAGCGTCTGCCCCTCCACCCCGCAGAGCACCATGCAGTGCAGGTGGTGGAAGACCCGGTGGCTGCGCCCGTCGGGCAGCGGATAGCTGCCGCAGGGGTCGTAGAGGATGTCCTCGAAGTGGAGCGAGGCCCAGAAGATCACCGGCCGCCCCTTCTGCAGCTGGTCCAGCAGGACCGGCAGCTCGCTGCCGGTGAGGTCCCGGGCGGTGTAGCCGCCGCCGTGGTCGGCCAGATACCCGTTGGCCGCCGCCACGATGGGCCCCGCAAAGCAGTAGTAGCCGGTCTCGGGGCTGGCATCGTCCAGATGGGGGTTGCCCATGTAGACCAGGTCGGGGTCCGCCCCGTACCACCGCTGGCTGCGGGGCAGGTAGTGGTCGGCCAGCTCGCATTTGTCGGCGTCAAAGCCCAGATACCGCAGCACCTCGCAGCAGCTGGTGATCTCGCAGCCGTTGGGCAGCTCGGGGTTTTGCAGAATCTGGGGGACCTTCAGCTCTATCTTCATCTTGTCTTCTCCTTTGGCGCGGCCCTTCGCCGGCCGCTCTGCCCTGATTATACCAGAACATTCCCCCCGAAAGGAAGCCTTTGTATGACCACCATCCGCGAATACGGCCTGATTCCCGGGTTTTTGCCCCCCGGCCCCCGCAACAGCATCACCGACGTGCCGGGGGTGCTGGTGGGGCACTGCACCGTACAACCCCCCGACCACAACACCGGGGTGACCCTGATCCTGCCCCGGCCGGAGGTCTACTTCCACAAATGCACCGCCGCGGCCAGCGTCATCAACGGCTACGGCAAGACCGCCGGGCTGGTGCAGATCGGGGAGCTGGGCCAGTTGGAAACCCCCATTGCCCTGACCAACACCCTGGGGGTGGGCCGGGTGTGGGACGCACTGGTCCAGCTCACCGCCGACCAGTGCGAGGCCCGGGGCAAGGTGCTGCGCAGCGTCAACCCGGTGGTGGCCGAGTGCAACGACGGCACCCTGAACCGGATCGCCCAGCGGGTGATCGGGGAGGCGGAGGTCCGCCGGGCGCTGGCCGATGCCCGGCCAGACTTTGCCCAGGGCTGTGTGGGCGCCGGCACCGGGATGATCTGCCACGAGCTCAAGGGGGGCATCGGGTCGGCCAGCCGGGTGATCCGGGCCGGCGGGCGCAGCTGGACCCTGGGGGTGCTGGCCCTGTGCAACCACGGCCAGCTGGAGGAGCTGACGGTGGTGGGCAAGCGCATCGGCCCCGCCATCCGCCAGCGGCTGAACACCCCGCCCCGTCCCGCCGACAAGGGCAGCTGCATCCTGGTGCTGGCCACCGACCTGCCCCTGTCCAGCCGGCAGCTGGGCCGGGTGACCCGCCGCTGTGCCGTGGGGCTGGCCCGCTGCGGCAGCTACTGGGGCCACGGCAGCGGGGACATTGCCATCGGCTTTTCCACCGCCCGGGACATCGACCCCGAGGACCCCGGCCCGCTGCTGACCCAGACAGTCTGGCGGGAGGACAGCCTGGACCCGGTCTTTGCGGCCGCCGCCGAGGCTGCCGAGGAATCGGTCCTCAACGCCCTGGCCGCCGCCCGGCCCATGACCGGCTACGACGGCACCCACTGCCACGCTCTCTGCGAATTTGCCGACCTGCTGTCGGCTTCCTGTTAAGGAAAAGGAGGAATCTCCATGAAAATCGTCCGCATTTCCACCGCCGAAATCCGCATCCCGCTGCGCACCCCCTTCAAGACGGCGCTGCGCACCGTGGACAGCGTCCATGATCTGCTGGTCCGGGTCGAAACCGACACCGGGGCCGTGGGCTACGGCGAGGCGCCCCCCACCGCCGTCATCACCGGGGACACCCTGGGCTCGGTGCGGGCCGCGGTGGAGGAGTTCATCGCCCCGGCCCTGGTGGGCCGGGAGGTGGAGGACCTGGACGGCACCATGAACGCCCTGGCCCGCTGCCTGGTCAAGAACACCAGCGCCAAGGCGGCGGTGGACATGGCCCTCTACGACCTCTATGCCCAGAGCTGCGGCAAGCCCCTCTACCGGGTGCTGGGCGGCGCCCGGCAGCAGATCACCACCGACCTGACCATCTCGGTGAACCCCGTCCCCGAGATGGTGCGGGATGCCCGGGAGGCGGTGGCGCGGGGCTTCTCCATCCTCAAGGTCAAGGTGGGCAAGGAGGGGATGGCCGACGTGGCTCGGCTGCGGGCCATCCGGGAGGCCGTGGGCCCCGACGTGACCCTGCGGGTGGATGCCAACCAGGGCTGGACCGCCAAGGAAGCGGTGCGGATCATCACCGCCCTGGAGGACGCCGGGGTGAACCCCGAGCTGGTGGAGCAGCCGGTGCACGCCGCCGACCTGGAGGGGCTGGCCTTTGTCACCGGCCGGGTGCTGACCCCCATCCTGGCCGATGAGAGCGTCTTCTCCCCCGCCGACGCCTTTGCCCTGCTGCAGCGCCACGCGGCCGACCTCATCAACATCAAGCTGATGAAGACCGGCGGCATCTGGCAGGCGCTGAAGATCTGTGCCGCCGCCGAGGTCTACGGGGTGGAGTGCATGGTGGGCTGCATGCTGGAGAGCAAGATTGCGGTGTCGGCGGCGGCCCATCTGGCGGCGGCCCGCAGCGTGGTCACCAAGGTGGACCTGGACGGGCCCAGCCTTTGCAAGACCGACCCCTACACCGGCGGGCCGGACTACCGGGGCGCCGTGATCCGGATGAACGAGACCCCCGGCCTGGGCATTACCGGGGTGCCGGGATTTGAGGAGGAAGAGCAATGAATGTCTGGGACCTGCACTGCGATACCCTTGCGGCGCTGCGCTACGCTGAACAGGAAGGGCATCCCAAGGATTTTGTCCGCAATGATCTGATGATTGATCTGGAGCGGCTGGAAAAGGCCGACTATCTGCTCCAGTGTTTTGCCTGTTTTGTGGATCTGGACCGCACCGAGGACCCGCTGCTGGCGGTGATGGAGGAAATTGATATCTACCATCGGCTGATCGCCCGCTATCCCGACCGTCTGATGCCGGTGCGCACCCCCGAGGACATCGCCAAGCTGCCCGGCGACGGCCGGGTGGGCGCCATGCTGACGGTGGAGGAGGGTGGCGTCTGCCTGGGCAGTGTGGGGGTGCTGCGGAACCTCTACCGGCTGGGGGTGCGGATGATGACCCTGACCTGGAACCATCCCAACAACCTGGCCGGGCCGGCCATTCCCCCCGATTACAGCGAGGACTGCTGGCCGGTGGCCCCCACCCGGGGCGGCGGCCTGACCCCGCTGGGGCTGGAATTTGTGCGGGAGATGGAGGGGATGCGGATGATCGTGGATGTCTCCCACCTCTCCGACGCCGGCATCCTGGACATGCTCCACTACGCCAAACGGCCCTTTGCGGCCAGCCACTCCAACGCCCGGGCCTGCTGCCCCCATCTGCGCAACCTCACCGACGAGATGATCGCCGGCATGGGCGAGAAGGGCTGCCTGATCGGGCTGAACTACTGCGGTGCCTTCCTCAATGACACCCCCGACCGCCGCCACACCCCCAGCCGGGTGGAGGACATGGTCCGCCACGCCCACCACATCATCGACAAGGGCGGCGAGGACATCCTGGCCCTGGGCAGCGACTTTGACGGCATCGGCGGGGAGCTGGAGCTGGGCGGCGCCCAGGACATGCCCCGGCTGGCCGAGGCACTCTGCCGCGGCGGCTTTACCGAGCGGCAGGTGGAAAAGATCTTCTACCGCAACGCCATGCGGTTCTTTGCCGACAACCTGTGACCAAAAGGAGAGCTGTATGACCCACCCCCAACTGACGCTGGAAAAGCGGATCGAGGCCGAGCTCTGCGGCCTGGACGCCACCTTTTGTCTGTACGCCGACGACCTGCGGGGCAACACCCTCTGCCGCGGCGCCGACGAACCCTTTGAGTCCGCCTCCACCATCAAGATCTACATTCTGGGCTGCCTGTACGCCGAGGCCGAGGCCGGCCGGGCCGACCTGTACGCCCCCCTGACCTATGAGGAGCGGCATTTTGTGGACGGCTCGGGGATGATCCGGTCGCTGGGCACCGGGGCGGTGCTGCGGGCCCGGGACGCCGCCACCCTCATGATCATCTGCAGCGACAACATCGCCACCAACATGCTCATCGACTATCTGGGGCTGGACCGGATCAATGCCTTCATCCGGTCCATCGGCTGCCCCACCACCACCCTTCACCGGTCGCTGGCGTCGGACAACTGGAGCCTGCCCCTGGGGACCATCACCCCCCGGGAGATGGGGCGGTTCTTTGTGCTGCTGGCCCGGGGAGAGCTGGTCAGCCCGGCGGCCAGCGCCGCCATGCGGCAGATCCTGCGGGGGCAGCACTACAACACCATGCTGGCCGGCCAGCTGCCCCCCTACTACACCGACGCCGAGGAGTCCGGCGCCGATCCCGACCTGATCTACACCGCCACCAAGAGCGGCAGCATGGACGCCTGCCGCAACGACGGCGGGCTGGTGCACACCCCCTACGGGGACTATGTGCTGGTGCTGATGTGCAAGGATTTTGCCAACAAGCTGGAGGTCAACGACCACCCGGCCTTTGTCTACGGCGGCCGGGTGAGCCGGATGCTGTTTGACCAGTACCTGGCCCTGGAAGGCCGGTTTGTGAAGGAGGAAGAGGCATGACGGCACTGAACATCTTTTATCTGATCCTGGGGCTGGGGCTCATCGTTCTGGGCATTGCGGCCCTGGCGGAAAAGTACCGGGTGGTGCGGGGCGGCCAGCAGCTGCCCGCCCGCATCCTCTCCTGCCAGAAGGAGGGCTCTCCCCGAAAGGGCTCGGGGGGCTACCGCTACACGGTGGAGTTCAACGACCGGGACGGCATCCGCCACACCGCCGCCACCAACGACGCCTTCTGGGTCAACCACAAAAAGCAGGTGGGGCAGGTCATCGAGATCTGGTACAACCCCGCCCGGCCCCATCTGGTGGAGCGCCGGTCCCTCGGCACCGAGCTGATGGCCGTCTTCAGCGTCCTGCTGGGGATCGCGGCCATTGTTTTTCTGGCCTTCTGAGACAACAAACAGGCGGGACCCCGCGGGGTCCCGCCTGTTGTTTTTTGTTCAGCGCTTGATGTCGTAGTTCATGTTCATCAGGTTCTTGATGGTGTCGGCATCGTCGGTGATGTTGGCATCGCCGTGGATGGTGTGCTTGATGGCCGAGCTGGCCACCGCAAAGTTGACCATATCCATCGGCTTGTATTTGTGCATCATGGCATAGATCAAGCCGCTGGCGAAGGCGTCGCCGCCGCCCACCCGGTCCAGAATGTTGAAGGTGAAGAGCTTGCTCTCGAAGGTGTGCCCCTCGTACCACATGAAGGCCTTGAGGCTGTTCTCGCTGCCGGAGTGGGCATAGCGCACATGCCGGGCAATGCAGGTCAGGTTGGGGTAGCGCTCGATGAAGTGCTGGAAGACCTCGTCCTCCTGCTCATAGCTGGGCTGCAGCGGCACCCCGTCCTTCCAGTCCCCCTTGCTGTGGTCTGCCTCGTCCTTCCACAGGTGGTAGGGTTCGATGCCGAAGAGGACATCCACATAGGGCAGGCACTGGGTGCAGAAGTCCCGGGCCTCCTCCCAGGTCCAGAGGGCGGAGCGGAAGTTGCCGTCAAAGCTGACGGTCAGCCCCTTCTCCTTGGCCACCTTGAGGGAGTCCAGCACCAGCTTGGCACAGTTGGGCCCCAGGGCCGGGGTGATGCCGGACAGATGCAGCCAGTCAAAGTTTTCCAGCAGGGCTTCCAGGTCCACGTTGGAGTAATCATATTCCACAAAGGCGCTGTGTTTGCGGTCGTAGGTCACCTTGCTGGGCCGGATGCCGTAGCCGGTTTCCAGATAGTAGCTGCCCAGCCGGTGGGTGGGGGTTTCCTCGGGGGTGGTCAGGATCATGGGGGTGCAGTGGACATCGTTGGAGCGCAGCCACCGCACTGCACTTTTGCCCAGCGAGTTGTTGGGCACCACGCTGAAGAAGGTGCTGTCGATGCCCAGGTTGGCCAGCGCCAGCGCGATGTTGGCCTCGCTGCCGCCATAGCTGGCCTCAAAGCTGGAGGCCATCCGGATTTTCTCGTAGTTGGGTGGGGTCAGCCGCAGCATGATCTCGCCGATGGTGATAAACTTGGCGGGGCTGTCGTTGTGAACCAGCAGGGGGTTGAAATGTTCCATGAGATTCATCCTCTCTGTGCGCCGGGCAGCGGGCCGCGGCGATATTCTCAGTCAGCTTCATTTTATTCCATTTTCCTCCTTTTTTCAACGCATAAAATCACCAAAGCCGTTCCCGCCGGGGTGGCCCGCCCGCCTTTACACCCGCTTTAAAAAAAGGTATAATAGATTGATTCATAGATTTTTTGACATTGTTGCGCCCAGTGCGGGCGCTTGGAGGTGCCGCATTGAGCCTGCAAAGTTTTGGGTACTTCGCCTTTCTGGCGGTGGTGGTGGCAGTCTACCTGCATCTGCCCCAGCGGTTCCAGTCGGCCTTCCTGCTGGCGGCCAGCTGGTTCTTCTACGCCATGGCCATGCCCGCCATGCTGCCGGTCACCCTGGCGCTGACCCTGTTCAGCTACCTCTGCGGCCGGGGGCTGGAAGGGCCCCACAAAACCGCCTGGCTGCGCACCGGCGTCATCGGCAGCCTTGTCATCCTGGCCTTTTTCAAGTACTTCGGCTTTCTGGAAAACGCCTGGGGCCTGCCGCTGCCCGCCATCGTCATGCCGCTGGGCATCAGCTTTTATACCTTCGCCTCCCTGTCCTACCTCATCGACGCGGGGCGGGGGGACTGCCCGGTGGAGCACAACTTCATCCGGTATGCCCTCTTTGTGACCTTTTTTGCCACCATCACCCAGGGCCCCATCTGCCGGGCCGGGGCGCTGATCCCCCAGTTCAGGGAAGAACACCGGTTTGACGCCGGGCGCACGGTGCGGGGGCTGCAGCTCTTTGCCCTGGGGCTGTTCAAGATGGTGGCCATCTCCGATGTGCTGGGGCTGGTGGTGGACCAGGTCTTTCCCAACTACCGCAGCTACTGCGGGCCGATGCTGCTGCTGGCCGCGGTGCTCTACACCTTCCAGCTCTACTTCAACTTTTCCGGCTATTCCGAGCTGGCCCGGGCCACCGGCCTCTTTCTGGGGCTGGAACTGCCCGAGAACTTCAAGACCCCCTTCTTTGCCACCAACTTTTCCGGTTTCTGGAGCCGGTGGCACATCAGCTTTTCCTCCTGGCTGCAGGACTATCTCTTCATGCCGCTGGCCTGGGCCGACACCGAGGGGCTGACCCGGGGCCGGCTGCGCCGGCTGCCCGCCGAGGTCTGCGTCTTTGTGGTCTTCTTTGTCTCGGGCTTCTGGCACGGCAACACCCTGCCCTTTGTGCTGTGGGGGCTGCTGCAGGCGGTCTACCGGGTGGGGGAGGAACTGCTCCACCGGAAACTGGGCAAACCCCGCAAAAAGGCCCCGGCCCGGGTGCTGTGGGCCAAGCGGGCGGTGGTCTTTGTGCTGTGGACCTTCAGCATGGTCTTTTTCCGGGTGGGCTCGGGGCCCCAGGCCGGCACCGTCGGGGATTGCCTGGGCTATCTGGCCGGCTGCCTGCGGGGATTTTCCCCGGCCCGGTTCGGCCAGGAGCTCTACCAGGCGGCCTACACCGGCTTTTATGCCAACCCCCTCATGGTGGGGGGCTACTACGCCTTTGTGGCGGTGGTGCTGGCGGTGGGCCTCTACCTGGACTACCGCCGGGCCTTCGGCTGCAAGAACCGGCCCGCCGAAATCGCCCTGGCCGCCGAGGGCCACCGCTGGGTGGTCTACTACCTGCTGGTGGTGCTGATCCTCATTGGCTTTATCCTGGAGAGCGGCGGCTTTGGCGGGGTGAGCGGCTTTGGCATGTATGCAAACTTCTGAGCCCCTGGCGGGCCTGACCGGGAAAGGGCGGTGAGAACCGGCATATGAAAGAAATCCTCAAGCGTTTGGCGCTGCTGGCGGTGCCGGTCCTGCTGTGGCTGGCCTTCTTTGTGGCGTTTGAACCCAACAACTATTTCGGCCTCAAGGCCGAGGCCGGGTCCAGCCAGCCGGTGGCCCGGGTGCGGGCCTACCAGCAGGACCCCGGCCGCAACCTGATTTTGGGGGACAGCCGGCTGGCCCACTTTGACATGGAGCTGATCTCCTCCCTCTCGGGCGCCCAATGGCAGAACCTGGCCTTCGGCGGCGCCTCGCTGAAGGAGACCCTGGACCTGGCCAACTTTGTGCTGGATTCCGGCCATGAGGTGGATTCCCTGCTGGTGGAGGTCTCCTTCTACACCCTCAACGCCCACTACAACACCGACCGGTTTGCGGCGCTGGAGGAGACGCTGGACAATCCCCTGGCCTACTGCTTCAACCTGGAATACAACGTCAACGCCCTGACCGTCTTTCTGGACACGGTGCGGGGCACCCCCGACACCATCGAGTCGGGGGACTGGGTGGCGGCAGATTATTTTGACGCCGACGGCAACCCCATCCCGGTCCACCGCAAGCTCTACGACTACCCCGCCACCATAACCCCGAAATGCGAAAACTGGACCCTGAGCGAGGATTTCGACGGCCTGGAAGCCCTGGCCCGGCGCTGCGCCGACCGGGGGGTCCGGCTGACGGTGGTACTGCCCCCCATGGCGGACATCGTCCTGACCGAGGTCTGCCAGCCCTTCGGCATTGACCGGGCGATGGAGGACCAGGTGCTGCCGGTTCTGGAGGACTGGGCGGCGGAATACGGTTTTACCGTGCTGGATTACGAATGGACCAACCGTCCGGATTTTGACGATGACACCCAGTTTTACGACGGGTTCCATCTGGATGAAAAATACGGCCTGCCCGACTGGACCCGGATGCTTTTTTCCGATCTGGCAGCCGGTGCGGCCAGCTGATTGTGGGGGTGCCCCTTGGATTTTCTGATTTTATACGAACACACGGTACGGGAATATGAAAGCGACCTTCTGCTCAAGCTGGAGCTGGAGCGGCGGGGCTACACGGTGGAAATCCGGCAGCTGCTGGACGAAAAGCAGCTGCGCCTCTTCGGCCGGGACAAACCCGAGGTGCTGGTGGCCAGCTGCATGTACGACAACGAGGCCATCAACAGCCATGTCTACAACAACATCGGCCGCTGCGACAAGATCGTCAACCTGCACTGGGAACAGATGCTCTCGGACACCCAGGAGGAGGGCGACTGGTTCAACATGAACGGCAACGCCAAGCACTGCATCCAGACCTGCTGGGGCAAGCGCACCGCCGCCCGGCTGCAGGCCCACGGCATGGACCCCAAAAACACCCCGGTGACCGGGGCGGTGATGATGGATTTTCTGCGCCCCGAGTTCAAGGGCTATTTCCGGGACAAGGAGACCCTGTGCCGGGAGTTCGGCCTGGACCCCGACAAGCATCTGCATCTGTACATTTCCAGCTTCGGCTACGCCAGCATGTCCGACGCCGAGGTGGCGGAGCTGTCCAAAATGGCGGGGACGGATTTCTCCGGCTTTGCCAAGACCAACCGGGTCTCGATGCAGCAGACGTTGGACTGGTTTGACCGGTATCTGGCCGACCACCCCGAGGTGGAGCTGGTCTACCGCCGCCACCCCAGCGAGTGGAACAGCCCGGCCCTGGAACAGCTGGCCGCCCGCCGGCCCAACTTCCATGTGATCTTTGCCGACAGCGTCAAGCAGTGGATTGTGGCGGCGGATTCCATCTCCATCTGGATGAGCACCGCCATCGCAGAGGTCTTTATGGCGGGCAAGAGCTGCCACATCCTGCGGCCGGTGCCCATCGAGCACGAGTACGACCCGGTGATCTACAAGGACGCCCGCTATGTGACCAACTACCAGGACTTTGTGGCGGCCATGGCCGATCCCAATCCCACATTTCCCATCCGGCGGGAGGTCATCGAGGGGTACTTCGATCCCTCCCCGGTACCGGCCTACAAGCGGATGGCCGATCTGCTGGAGCAGGTCTACCGGGAACCGCCCCGGGACCATCCCATGGGGGAAGGCTTTACCCCCCATTTCAATCTGCTGAAATTCTGCGCCCTGTGGGGGGTGCATCTGCTCTATCGCCACAAGTGGCAACCCGCCAAGGTCTTTGGCTTCTGCCCGCCGCTGGCGGACTTTGCCCAGCGGATCTACGGCTATGTGGACAAGGCCTACATCCCGCCCGAGGAGATCGAGGCCATGACCCGGCGCATCCGTCCCTATCTGAACTAAAGGAGGCAACCCCATGGCGCAACCGCCCGAAAAGCCGACCAAGGCCGAGAGCTTTGCCGGCAGCGTGATGAAGTATTCCATCGCCACCTATCTGGGCTTTGTGATCAGCGGCGCCGCCCTGGTCATCAAGGGGGTTCTGCCCGCCGAGAGCTACGGCGTGCCCGCCGCCTTCATGTCCTACACCGTCTCGCTGATGAATGTGGGGATGCTGGGCCTGGACCAGAGCCTGCTGCGCTTTTACCGGGATCCGCCCGCCGGGGTGACCGGCCGGCGGATGTTCCACGCCTGCACCCGGCTTTCCCTGCTGGTGATGCTGGTGGTGGGGGCGGTGGGCAGCCTCTTCTTTGCCCGGCCGCTGGGGGTGGCCTTCGGCCTGGGCAGCGGCGGCGCCGTGCTGGTGCCCTTCCTCTTCCTCAACGCCGCTTTGTATATGCTGGTGCGGTATGTCAATGTGCTGCTGCGGCTGGAAAACGATGTCCGGGCCTACACCGCCCAGACCCTCTGGATGAATGCCTGCCTCAACCTGATCTATCTGCTGCCCGGCTTTTTCACCACCAACACCTACTGGTTCATCGCGGCGGGCATCGCCGGGTTCGGCGGGGTGGCCATCGCCTTCTGGTTCAAGGGAATGCGGGGTCAGCCCCGGGAGGGCAAGCCGGACCTGGCCCAGTACGGGCAGATCTACCGCACCGTGCTGCCCTACGGCCTGCTGCTGGCTCCCGCTGCCATCCTCAGCCCCCTCTACCGATCGGTCTGCCTGACCTCGCTGGCCTCCGACGCCGCGGCCCAGGGCCAGTTCGAGTTTGCCTACACTCTGGCCCTGCTGGTAACCACGGTTCAGGCCGGCTTTTCCACCTACTGGGGGCCCTACGTCTATGCCCACTATCGCACCGAACAGGCCCGGATCGGCCGGATTCACGACCTTTTAAACTTTCTGATCTTCGGCTTTTTCTGCTGCCTCATCGCCTTTGAGGACATCATCTTCCTGATCTTCCCGGCCAAGGCCGACTGCATGCCCTTCTTCCCCATCATGATGCTCTCCTCGGTCTTTTCCATCCTCATCGAGGGCACCGTCTACGGCAACGCCATCGCCCGGCGCCCCCACCATGACACCATCGGGGTGGGCCTGGGGGTGGTGGTCAACATCGCCCTGTGCGCCGCCCTGGTCCCCGACCACGGCATTGCCGGCGCCGCCCTGGCCCTGGCCGCCGCCAACGGGTCGATGTTCCTCTACCGCACCCTGACCGGCCAGTATTACTACCGCACCATCCCCAACATCCCCCGGACCATCTCGGGCTTTCTGCTGGCGCTGGCGGCCACCGCCGTAGGGGTTGTCTGCTACCAGCACTTCCTGCTCAAGCTGGTGCTGATCGCCTGCATTCTCTTTGTCTACTGCACCATCTACCGCAACCAGCTGAACAAGCTGATTCAGCTGGCACTGGGCATCGCCCGCAAGTTTTTGCGCCGGAGCTGAGATTTTTTCGCAAAAGATTGACAAAGGGATTGCAACCTGTTAAAATATTGTCAATTTCAAAAGGAGGGTCCCCTATGGGAATGGATACCGTCTTCTGGCTGGTTGCCATCGTGGTGTTTGTGGTCGCCGAAGCTGCCACCACCGCCTTAATTTCCATCTGGTTTGCGGCCGGTGCGGCCGTGGCCATGGTGGTCAGCCTCTTCACTGCCTCGCTGGGGATTCAATTCCTGGTGTTTGCGGTTGTCTCGGCGGTGGCCCTGGCCATCATGGTGCCGCTGCTGGCCAAGCGCCGCAAGGGCCGTGCCGCCCCGGTGACCAACGGTTCCCCGCTGACCATCGGCAAGCACGGGGTGGTGCTGCGCGCCATCCTGCCCGGTGAGATCGGCCGGGTGCGGGTGGATGGGCTGGACTGGCAGGCCCGGTCCGACGCCGCCCTGCCCGAGGGCAGCAAGTGCCGGGTGGCCGACGTGGACGGCGCGGTGCTGATTGTGGAAGCGCTGCCCGATCCCGCAAAGGTGTAAGATTGCCCCCTTCCTGTGGGGCAACGATGTAAAAACCGGATATGAGATTGGAGTGAATGTTATGTTGATTGTCATTGGCATCCTGCTTCTGGTCATCCTGATCATCCTGGTGCGGTGCATTGTCATCGTGCCCCAGTCCAACGCCTATGTCACCGAGTGGCTGGGGGTCTACAAGGACACCTGGGGCGCCGGGCTGCATCTGCGCACCCCCTTTGTGGAGCGGGTGGCCCGCCGGGTCTCCCTCAAGGAGGAGGTCGCGGACTTCCCGCCCCAGCCGGTCATCACCCGCGACAACGTCACCATGATGATCGACACGGTGGTCTTTTTCCAGGTGTTTGACGCCAAGGCCTATGCCTACGGCGTGAACCGTCCCATCCAGGCCATCGAGAATCTCAGCGCCACCACCCTGCGGGACATCATCGGCAGTATGAGCCTGGACGAGACCCTGACCAGCCGGGATCTGATCAACACCAAGATCACCGCCACCCTGGACGAGGCCACCGACCGCTGGGGCATCAAGGTGAACCGGATCGAGCTGAAGAACATTGAGCCGCCGGAGGAGATCCGGGCCGCCATGGAAAAGCAGATGAAGGCCGACCGGGAGAAGCGCGCCAACATCCTGTTGGCGGAGGGCGAAAAGCAGGCCGCCATCACCCGGGCCGAGGGCGAGAAGGAAAGTGCCATCCTGCGGGCCGAAGCGGTGAAGCAGCAGCGGATCCGGGAGGCCGAGGGCGAAGCCCAGGCCCTGCTGATGGTGCAGAAGGCCCATGCCGACGCCATCCGACTGATCAACGAAGCTGCCCCCAGCCAGGCCATGCTGGCCCTGCGGAGCATGGAGGCGATGGAGAAGGTGGCGGACGGCAAGGCCACCAAGATCA
Source organism: uncultured Gemmiger sp. (assembly GCA_944382835.1). Lineage (GTDB taxonomy): Bacteria > Bacillota > Clostridia > Oscillospirales > Ruminococcaceae > Gemmiger. The sequence goes on along the minus strand of CALWNP010000014.1, from coordinate 14,319 downwards.
TTGTTCCTTCTGAGATGCAGAATCTTGCGTCTACGGTGACGGCGATCCAGGAGATCGCCGGAGGGGCCGGGAAGTAATTCTTTCTTCCGGGGTTCCCGGGAGACGGGTGCTGGCCGGGAGGCCCGGCGGGGGACGGATGTTTCTCTCTTCCGGGTTCGGGGTGGACCACCCCGAAGACGGTCCTCCCCCGAAGGCGTTCCTTTTTGTGACCAAAAAGGAACCGAAAAAGTCCCACCGTTCCGATGCGGTGGACGCACGGCCAGGGCTGTAAGCCCTGGACTCCTCAAGGCCCCCACCCCTGACGGGGGCCTTGAGCAAGGTATGGATTGAAAATCAAGGGCTTCGCCCTTGATAATCCTTCTCTATAAAAAACAAATAAGCCAGAAACAATGGATAGGCGTGTTGCCTCTCGGTTGTTTCTGGCTTATCTTTTTGTGTTAGCGTTTTCGGAAGTTTTTCTAAAACCCTTCCTCTAGGTTTGGATTCCGGTGACGGAGGAGCCTCCGTAGGTGGTGAGTCATAGAGAAGGTTTGAAAAGGGCGAAGCCCTTTCTCTAATCCGTTCCTTGCTTTTGGCCCCCGTCCGCGGTGGGGGCCAAAAGGGGTCCAGGGTCAAAGACCCTGGTCGGGCGTCCACCGCCTCGAAACGGTGGAACTTTTTTCGGTTCCTTTTTTGGTTACAAAAAAGGAACGCTTTCGGAAGGATGCCGCCCTCGGGGTGGTCCACCTCGACAACCCCAGCGAGAAACATCCATCCCCCGACGGGCCTAGCGGAAAGCAGCCGCTTACCGTCAAATCAAAAACGCTTCAAACCGGTGCAGATCGTCAATCTTGACAGTAGCCTTGTAATAGACCCCGTCCTCCCGATACTCTTCGGTTTCCACATTCCCCCGGGTGCGCAGAATGTCCGCCAGCGCCAGCTTGTCGTAGGGCAGCAGCACCTCGATGGCCCGGATGCGATGGGCCAGGATCTCATCCAGCCGGGCCAGCAGCTGCGGCAGACCCCGGCCGGTCTTGGCGCTGGTCAGCAGCACCGCGGGATCAAAGGCCGTCAGGGGGCCCTTGTCGCATTTGTTGTAGACCACCACCTGGGGAATCTCGCCGCACTGCAGCGAATCCAGCACCTCGTCGGTGACCGCCAGCTGCTCGGCGGCCTGGGGGTCGCTGGCGTCCGCCACCTTGAGGATCACATCGGCAAAGGCCGCTTCCTCCAGGGTGCTCTTGAAGGCCTCCACCAGATGATGGGGCAGCCGGCTCACAAAGCCGACGGTGTCCACCAGGATCACCTGCAGGCCACTGGGCAGCACCAGCTTGCGGGCGGTAGGGTCCAGAGTGGCAAAGAGCATGTCCGCCTCAAAGATCTGGGCGCCGCACAGGGCGTTCATCAGGCTGCTCTTGCCCACGTTGGTGTAGCCCACCAGCGCCACCACCGGGGCGCCGTTTTTCTGGCGGGCACGGCGGGTCTCGCCACGGCGCTTTTCCAGCTCCTTCAGCTTGCCCTCCAGATGCTCGATCCGGTGGTGGAGATGCCGCCGGTCCAGTTCCAGCTTGGTCTCGCCGGCGCCGCGGCGGGCACCGCCGCCGCCTCCACCGCCGCCGCCCTGGCGGCTCAGGCTCTCGCCCAGGCCCTGGAGCCGGGGCAGCTGATACCGCAGCAGGGCCAGCTCGGTCTGGAGCTTGCCCTCGTTGGTGGTGGCCCGGGCCCGGAAGATCTCCAGAATCAGCATGGTCCGGTCCAGCACCTCCACCTGCAGCGCCGCGCTCAGGTTGCGGATCTGGCTGCCGGTGAGCTCCCCGTCAAAGATGGCGGCCTCGGCGCCGGTGTTCTGGCAGACCATCCGCGCCTCATCCACCTTGCCTTCTCCCAGCATGGTGGCGGCTTCGGGGGCGCTGCGCTTCTGGCTCACCGAGGCCACCGCCTCCATGCCGTTGGCCTCGGCCAGGGCGGCCAGCTCCTGGAGGCTGCGCTCGGCGTCAAACTTGCCCAGGTCCAGCGAGAGCAGCACCACCTTGCAGGGGCCAGCCTCCTCAGGCTGGGCGGTGCGGCCAAAATCCAGTGTGATTTCCTCCATGAACAACTCCTTTACCGGGTGTGAAAATAGGCACGGCAGGGCACCGGGGTGCCGTCAAAGCGGTGGCAGGTGACATCGTGGTCATAGACAAAGCCTGCCTTTTGGAGCACCGCCGCGCTGGCGATGTTGGGGTTGGCGTGAAAGGCCACCAGCCAGGGGGCGTCCACCTTGCCGAACCAGAAGTCCCGCACCGCGCAGAGGGCCTCGGTGGCATAGCCCTGGCTCCACCATTTGCGGCCGATCACATAGCCGACCTCCCAGGCCGGGCCCAGCAGCTCCACCTTGAGGCCCTTTTTCCAGCCGCCGGCGGCGTCCTTCTCCGCCGGGGCGATGCTGATGTTGCCGATGAGCACCCCGGTGTGGGTGCAGATGCCCCAGTCGTAAAAATCCGGCCGGGCATATTGTTTGGCAACCTCGTTGAGATATTCCGCCGTGGCGGTCCAGTTGCGGTGGGTGTCCCATCGCAGATACCGGGTGATGGCGGGATCGCTGGCCCAGTTGGCGAACATCATCTCGGTGTCCTCAAAGCTCAGCGGGCGAAGCACCAGCCGTCCCGTCTTGATGGTTTTTGTGCCGCAATGCTGCACGATCCTCGCCTCCTTGGCTTAATAGATGGAAAAATGTCCCGGGTGTTCCCGGACGTTGTCCTCCACCAGAATGGTGAAGCCACCGGGGTTGACCTCGGCCTGCTGGCCGAAGGCGGTGACGCAGCGCAGATGGGGACCGCGGTTGAGCACGATCTCGGCGGTCTGGCGCTGGCCCACCCGGCGGTAATGGAGCAGGTCGTCGGCGGCCTCCACCACCTCGAACCGGCCGCCCCGGAAGGCGTCGCAGCTCTTGCGCAGGGCCGCCAGGTTGCGCAGCGGGCCCCGCAGCCGCTCCTCGGTGCTGTTCCAGTCAAAGAAAGCACGGTTGAAGGGGTCGCGGTAGCCCTGCATGGCGATCTCATCCCCATAATAAATGCAGGGCACCCCGGGCAGGGTAAAGATCATGGCATAGGCCAGCAGCACCTTGCGCACCGCGTCGTCCATCCGGGAGAGCGGGATGCGGCGGCCGCTCTGCCAGTAGCGGTCCCGGCCGTTGCAGGGTTCCCCGGCGATGGCGGTGATGGCCCGCTCGGTGTCGTGGGTGGAGAGGAAGTTCATGGCGCAGTCCAGCGCCGGCGCCGGGTAGTTCTCGCAGATGGAGAGGATCCGCTCGGCAATCTCGGCGGCGTCCGCCCCCCGCACAAAGTCCACCGCGGCGTTGCGGAAGGGGTAGTTCATGGTGGTGTCCAGCCCCTTGCCCCGCAGATAGGTGCGGCGCTGGCCGAAGCCCTCCTTGGTGGTGGCGTCCTCCCAGACCTCCCCGATGAGGAGTTTGTCCTCCCCGTGGGCCTTGACCGCCGCCCGGATCTTCTCGATGAAATCGTCGGGCAGTTCGTCCGCCACATCCAGCCGGAAGCCGGAGGCACCCAACCCCAGCCAGGTATCGATGACCCCGCCCTTGCCGCAGACAAATTCCACATAGGAGGGCGAGTTTTCCTGCACCTCGGGCAGGGTGTCGAAGCCCCACCAGCTGCCGTAGCCGCAGGCATAGCCCGAGTCGAAGTCGTACCAGGTGCGGTAGGGGGAGTTGCGGTCGCGGTAGGCGCCGCCGGGGCCGTAGCGGCCCTCCCGGTTGAAGTAGAGGGAGTCCGATCCGGTGTGGCTGAACACCCCGTCCAGGATGATCCGGATGCCCTGGGAGGCCGCGTCGGCGCAGAGGGCTGCAAACTCCTCGTTGGTGCCCAGCAGCGGGTCGGCCTTGAGGTAGTTGGCGGTGTTGTACCGGTGGTTGGCGTGGGCCTCGAAGATGGGGTTGAGATAGATACAGGTGACCCCCAGCCCCCGCAGATAGGGCAGCTTTTGCCGGATGCCGGCAAAGTCGCCGCCGAAGTAGTCCATGTTCAGGTAGCCATCCTCCTGCTCGGTGGGCCAGAAGTAGGGCTCACCGGTCTTGTCGGCCCGGTAGATCCGGTCGGCAAAGGGCATGGGCTTGCGGGCTACGCCTTCGCAGAAGCGATCGGGGAAGATCTGGTACATGGTGCCGTCCTTGATCCAGTCGGGGGTCCGGAAGTCCGGCTCGTAGACGGTGAGCTGCCAGTCTGCCCCGTCCACCCAGCTGAGCACCCCTTCCCCGTTTTTGCCGCGGACAATCTTGCGGAAGTCGGTGTAGAGGTCAAAATGGTAGAAGTAGAGCCCGGTGGTGGTGGGGGCGACCGAGATGGTAAAATGGTTGACGCCAGGGGTCTGGCCCTTGAAGTCCATCCGGTAGTGGACCGGCTGTTCCCGGTCCTTGGTCAGAACCAGATGGGGGTCCACATAGCCCAGATTTTCCGGCACATCAAGGTTCCAGGTAACCTGGGTGCCCGCCGTGACCGCCCCGAAGGGGGTCTTGAACTGGGGCAGGGCACTGTTGAAGTAGGTGTGGGTCATGACACTCATCCCTTTTGTAAAGATGACAAAGCAGACCGCCGCCCTGCCCGGTGCCGCAAGGCGCAGCAGTGGGCAAGGCGGCGGAGAATTGAACATTCAGACGCTCAAAAAGTTCCGAAACAGGCGTTGCCGGAATCCTTGCCGGTTCGTCGTTCCGCGGGGCGGGACGGTCTTATTTGACCGGGGTGGCGCCCCAGATATCGCGGGCGTAATCCATGACCGAGCGGTCGGCCGAGAAGATGCCCGAGTTGGCAATGTTCATCAGGCTCATGCGGTTCCAGACCTGGCGCTGACGGTAGAGCTCCTGCACGGTGTGCTGGGCGCGGCGGTAATCCTTGAAGTCCGCCATGACCATATAGGGGTCGTAGTTGCGCAGGTTGGAGGTCACTTCGCTGAAGTTCTCGCCATCCCAGCCCTTCTCCAGCAGATCCAGCACCGCCATGGCCACATTGTCGTCGGCGATGAAGGCATGGGGATGATAGCCCATCCCCTTCAGGGCGTTGACCTCGGGGGTCAGCATGCCGAAGATGATCTCGTTGTCCTGACCGGCGGCATCGGCGATCTCCACGTTGGCGCCGTCCAGGGTGCCCAGGGTGATGGCGCCGTTGAGCATGAACTTCATGTTGCCGGTGCCGGAAGCCTCGGTGCCGGCCAGAGAGATCTGCTCCGAAACCTCGGAGGCGGGCATCAGCCGTTCAGACAGGGTGACGCAGTAGTCCTCCAGGTAGATGATCCGCAGCTTGCCGCGGACATCGGGGTCCTCGTCGATCATCTTGCCCAGTTTGCAGATCATCCGGATCATCTGCTTGGCCATATAGTAGCCGGGGGCCGCCTTGGCGCCGAAGATATAGGTCTTGGGGATGAAGTCGGCGTTGGGGTTGGCCTTGAGGTAGAGGTACTCGGCGGCGATGTTCAGCGCATTCAGATGCTGGCGCTTGTACTCGTGCATCCGCTTGACCTGGCAGTCAAAGATGGAATCGGGGTCGATGACCTCGCCGGTGGCCTTCTGCAGATAGTTGGCAAAGGCAACCTTGTTTTCCCGCTTGACCTGGCCCAGCTTTTCCAGCAGGACGGGGTCGTCGGCGAACTTCTCCAGCTTTTTCAGCTGGGAGGCATCCTGCTTGAAGCCGTCCCCGATGGTCTCGCTGAGAAGGTTGGTCAGGTTGGGGTTGCCGGCCAGCAGCCAGCGGCGGTAGGCGATGCCGTTGGTCACATTCTTGAAGGCCTTGGGCTTGAAGAGGTAGTAATCGTGGAAGACGCTGTCCTTGATGATCTCGCTGTGCAGCTTGGACACGCCGTTGATGGAGTGGCAGGTGTAGGCGCAGATGTTGGCCATGCGGACCTGGTTGTCGCCCAGAATGGCCATATAGTTGATCTTGCCCTGGTCGCCGGGGAAGGCCTTCTCCAGGTCGATGCGGCAGCGGCGGTCCATCTCGCAGACGATCTGCCAGATGCGGGGCAGGGTGGAACGGAAGATGTCGGCGTTCCACTTCTCCAGCGCCTCGCTCATGACGGTGTGGTTGGTGTAGGCAAAGACCTTGCGGCAGATGTCGAAGGCCGGCTCCCAATCGTAGCTGCACTCATCCAGCAGAATGCGCATCATCTCGGGGATGGCCAGGGTGGGATGGGTATCGTTGAGCTGGATGGCCACCTTGTCGGGCAGATTGTCCAGGGTGCCGTACTGGCTCAGGTGGTTGCCCAGGATGTCGGCGATGGATGCCGCCGAGAAGAAGTACTGCTGGCGCAGACGGAGGATCTTGCCCTCGGTGTGGTTGTCGTTGGGGTAGAGGATCTTGGAGATCAGCTCGGCCGAAGCGGACTGGGCGATGGCGGTGTTGTAGTTGCCGGCGTTGAAGCTGTTCATGTCAAAGCTGGGGGCCTTGGCCTGCCACAGACGCAGCTTGCTCACCCCGTTCGTGCCGTAGCCGGCCACATACATGTCGTTGGGCACCGCGATGACGCTGTTGTAGTTTTCGTACCGGACATGGTGGAAACCGCCCTCCCAGGTCTCGGTGGCCTGGCCGTCAAAGCGGATTTCCTGGGCCTGGTCGGGATGGCTCTTGATCCAGACCTGGCCGCCGGGCAGCCAGTCGTCAGCGGTCTCCTGCTGCCAGCCGTCGATGATCTTCTGCTTGAAGATGCCGTATTCGTAGAGGATGGAGTAGCCGGTGCCGGGGATGCAGTCGGTGGCCATGCCGTCCAGATAGCAGGCGGCCAGGCGGCCCAGACCGCCGTTGCCCAGGCCGGCGTCCGGCTCCTGGTCATAGACGTTGTCGATCTTGATGTCGGCGTCGGCCAGCACCGCCTCGGCCACCTCGTTAAGGCCCAGGTTGAAGAGGCTGGTGCGCAGGCTGCGGCCCATCAGGAATTCCATGCAGAGGTAGTACACCTGCTTTTTGCCCTGGCCCAGGGTCTTGGCCTGGAACTCCTTCTGGCGGTCGGACATGATCTGGCGGGTGATAAGGGCGAGGCAGCGATAGATCTGCCCGTCGGAGGCCACGTCGAGGGTGACGGCATACTCACTCTTGAGTTTGTCTTTGAGCAGCTTGTCGAATTCTTTTTTGGTGTATTTCAACAAAACAAATCTCTCCTTTTTATCAGAACCGCCCGGCAGGTTCCGACCCACCGGAACAGGTTTATTTCGCATCACAATGAGTCACAATAGTAATTATAGTAAATTCCATCGCACAACGCAAGAGATTTTGGTCACCCATCCAGAATTTTGCGTTTTTCCACAAAAGGGTCTTTTTCTTCTTGGTGTTTTATTATATAATAGAGGTGCACACATTCAAGAAACTTTCCGCCTGCCGCCGCCTTTTTCGGCCGCGTCGGGCCGTCAAATACAGGCAAAGGAGTCCGATTTATGGGTATGTCAACATCCAAAGTACGGTTGAACATCTGCGGTTCCAGCTATGTGGTGGCCACCACCGAGAGCGAGGACTATATGCAGAATCTGGCAGATCGCCTCAATCTTGACATGAACGAGCTGATGGCCTCCTCCAACTCGGTTTCCATCACCACCGCCGCCGTCATGACGGCATTGAACTACCGCGACGAGCTGGAAAAAGCCAGCGGCAGCGCCGACAACATGCGCCGCCAGATCAAGGATTATCTGGAGGACGCCGCCAGCGCCAAGATGGCCGCCGAGGAACTCCGGCGGGAGAACAACGCCCTGCGCAAACAGGTGGACGAGCTGCGCCGCCGCCTGAACGCACGGCAGGACATTCCGGACTGATGCCGCACAATCACACCATGACAACGCGCGCCGCAGTGGAGATCCTGGCCCCGGCCGGCAACGCGCAGATGCTCGGCGCCGCTGTTTTAAGCGGCGCTGATGCTGTTTATCTGGGCCTGACCGGTTTCAACGCCCGTCGCAGCGCGGGCAATTTCACCCCGGATCAACTGCGGGAGGCGGTGTCCTTCTGCCACGCCCGCGGCGTGCGGGTGCATGTCACCCTCAACACCCTGGTCTATGCCCCCGAGCTGGAGGGGCTGGCCCAGGCGGTGCGGGCAGTGGCCGAGGCCGGCGCCGATGCCATCATTGCCGATGATCTGGCCACCGGCCAGCTGGTCAAGGAGATCGCCCCCGATCTGGCCCTCCACGGCAGCACCCAGATGAGCATTCACACCCCCGCCGGGGCCCGGATGATGGCCAAACTGGGCTACGACCGGGTGATCCTGGCCCGGGAGCTGAGCCTGGAGGAGATCCGGGCCATCACGGCGGCCAGCCCCATCGAGTGCGAGGTCTTTGTCCATGGGGCGATGTGCATGTCCATGAGCGGCCAGTGCATGATGAGCGCCTTTCTGGGGGGCCGCAGCGGCAACCGGGGCGGATGCGCCGGTCCCTGCCGGCTGCCCTTTGACGCCACCCCCGGTCTGCGGCCCGGTCAGCCCGGCCGCAGCTGCCATCTGAGCCTGAAGGACATGGACCTGATCCCCCATCTGCCCCAGCTCATGGAGGCCGGGGTGGCCAGCGTCAAGATCGAAGGCCGGCTGCGTACCCCCGAGTACGCGGCGGCCGCCGTGGCGGCCTGCCGGGCCGCCCGGGAGGGCAAGCCCTATGACGAGGCGCTGGTGCGGGACATCTTCTCCCGCTCCGGCTTCTCCGACGGCTATCTCACCGGCCACAACGACGGGCGGATGTTCGGCGTCCGTACCGAGGCCGATGCCGCCGCCACCCGGGCTGCCACCCCCAAGGCCCGGGAGCTCTTCCGCCGGGAACTGTCCCGGATTCCGGTGGACTTCCGGCTGGAGCTCAGCGCCGAGGGGGCCAAGCTCACCGCCGCCGACCCCGACGGCAACAAGGCCACCGCCTACTTCACCCCCGAGGGGGAGGAATCCCTGGCCCCGGCCCGCACCGATCCCACCGCCAGCCTGGAAAAGAGCCTCTCCAAGACCGGCGGCACCCCCTTCTTTGCGGCCTCCTGCCGCATCGAGAGCGAGGGCGGGCCCTGGTTTTTGCCCGGCAGCGCCGCCAACGAGCTGCGCCGCCAGGCCCTGGACACCCTGCTGCAAAAGCGCAGCGTCCTCCATCCCCTGCCGGTGCGCCCCTGGGTGATGCCCGGCTTCCCCGCCCGCAGCGGGAGCAAAGCCCCGGCGCTCTGTGCCCGGTTTGAGACGGTGGAACAGATCCCCGCCGGGATGACCGACCGGCTGCAATGGCTGATTCTGCCGCTGGCCGCGGCGGAGCAGCTGCCCGCCGGGCTGCGGGCCAAAACCCTGCTGGAACTGCCCCGGGCCAGCTTCGGCGCCGCCGAGGCCCACACCGCCGACCGGCTGGCCCGGTACAGGGACCTGGGCTTTGGCGGGGTGGTAGCCAACAACATCGCCCACCTGCTGCTGGCCGAGGGCTGGCCGATCTACGGCGGGCTGGGGCTCAACATCACCAACCCCATGGCGACGGCCCGGTGCAAGGCGCTGGGGCTGCAGGGGCTGCTGATCCATCCCGAGACCCCGCTGCCCGCCATGCGGGCCATCGCCCCCGGCATCCCCACCGCCGCCCTCTGCTACGGGCATATCCCGCTGATGCTGACCCGGGCCTGCCCGCTGCGCAATGTGCGGGACTGCGGCGGCTGCAACCGCCAAGGCGCCCTGCGGGACCGCAAGGGCCGGGATTTCCCGGTGCGGTGTTCGGCGCCGGGCGGCGCCGGCATGCGCACCGTCTACAACCCGGTGCCCCTTTACATGGGGGACCGGATGGCCGAGCTGCCCGCCGACCTGGCGGTGGCGGCCTTCACCATCGAAGAACCGGCGCAGGTGCGCCAGATTTTGGAAGCCATTCTGGCTGGTCGCGGGTTTGACAGCGACTTTACCCGCGGATTATACTATATGGGCATTCATTGAACGCCCAGGACAAGGCAGGTATCTCATGCAACAACTCACGGTTAAATTCACCCTTCTGGACCCCCGGGCCAAGGCCCCGGCCTACGCCACCCCTGGTGCGGCGGCCGCCGATCTCTGCGCCCTGCTGGACGAACCCCTGACGGTGCAGCCGATGCAGCGGGTGCTGGTGCCCACCGGGCTGGCCATCGAGCTGCCCGGCCCCGACTGTGTGGCGCTGGTCTATGCCCGCAGCGGGCTTTCCATCAAGCACGGCCTCTGCATGGCCAACGGGGTGGGGGTCATTGACAGCGACTACCGCGGCGAACTGCGGGTGCCCACCGTCAACCTCAGCGACACCCCCTACACCATCCAGCCGGGGGAGCGGATTGCCCAGCTGTGCATCGCGCCGGTCTATCAGGCCGCCTTTGTCCAGGCCGAGACCCTCTCGGACACCGATCGCGGTGCCGGGGGCTTCGGCTCCACCGGCAAGCTCTGAGCAATTGGTAAAATTTTCCATTTCCACAAGAGTTCGCCAGCCTTCGACCCCCTCCCCCGCTATAATTGCAGACGAAAGGACAGAGCCATGGCATTGATCCTTGCATCCGGCAGCCCCCGCCGCCGGGAACTGATGAATCTGATTACCCCGGACTATACCGTGCGCACCAGCAACGTGGATGAGCACAGCATCGTCGCGGACACCCCGGCCCATCTGGCCCAGAGCCTGGCCCTGCTCAAGGCCAGCGCGGTGGCAGAGCTCTGCCCCGGGGACATCGTGATGGGCTGTGACACGGTGGTGGACTGTGACGGGATGGTGTTTGGCAAACCGGCGGACGAAGCGGACGCGCTGCGGATGCTGCGGGCGCTGTCGGGGCGGACCCACAAGGTGCACACGGGGGTGTGCGTCTGCGGGAACGGGCGGCGTGCCGCCACGGTGGAGACCACCCAGGTGCAGTTTGCCCCCATCCCGGAGGAGGAGCTTTTGGCCTATGTGCGCACCCCCGAGCCCTACGACAAGGCGGGCGGCTATGCGATCCAGGGCCGGGCCGCCCTGTGGTGCTGCGGCATTGTGGGGTGTTATTACAACATTATGGGGCTGCCCGTCCACCGGGCCGCGCAGCTGCTGCGGCAGTTCGGCGCGCTGTAACGGCCTTTTGCGCCGGGCAGGGTTCCGGTGCAAAGGAGCGAAAGAAGAACATGAATTGGTTTGCAAGACTGTTTTCACGGATCAGTGAGGGACTACGCAATATGTTTACAAAGGACATCGGCATCGACCTGGGCACCGCCAACACCCTGGTCTACATGAAGGGGCGCGGCATCATCATGCGGGAGCCCAGCGTTGTCGCGGTGGACACCAAGACCGACGAGCTGCGGGTGCGCAGTGTGGGGCATGAAGCCAAGGCGGTGATCGGCCGGGCGCCGGGTTCCATTGTAGCGGTGCGGCCGCTGAAGGACGGGGTCATCGCGGACTTTGACATCACGGCGGCGATGCTGCAGAGTTTCATCCGGCAGGCCTGCGGCAACAGTCCCTTTGCCCGGCCCCGGGTGGTGATCTGTGTGCCGTCGGGGGTGACCGAGGTGGAACGCCGGGCGGTACGCCAGGCGGCCGCCAAGGCGGGGGCCCGCCAGGTGACGGTGATTGAGGAGCCCATGGCGGCGGCCATCGGGGCGGGCCTGCCCACCACCGAGCCGGTGGGCAGCATGATTGTGGACATCGGCGGCGGCACCGCGGAGGTGGCGGTGATCAGCCTGTCGGGGATTGTGGCCAGCCACAGCGTCCGCTGCGCCGGCGACACCCTGGACCAGAGCATCATCAGCTTCATCAAGCGCAAGTATAATCTGCTGGTGGGGGAGCGCACCGCCGAGCAGATCAAGATTGAGATTGGCTCGGCCTGTCCCCAGGACCCCGAGACCACCATGGAGATCAAGGGCCGCAACCTGGTGGACGGCCTGCCCAAGGACATTCTGATCAGGTCGGAGGAGGTCCGGGAGGCGATGAGCGAGAGCCTGCTGCGGATTGTGGAGGCCATCAAGGACACCCTGGAGCGTACCCCGCCGGAGCTGTCCAGCGACATCATCGACCGGGGGATCATGCTGTCGGGCGGCGGCGCCCTGCTGCGGGGGCTGGACACCCTGATCCAGAACGAGACCGGCATCGAGGTGCACATCGCCGAAGCGCCGCTGGACTGTGTGGCCCTGGGGGCCGGAGCGGTGCTGGATCACCCCGAGTTGGTGGGGCATCGCAGGGAGGAGCCCAGCTACCTCTGAGGGGGCGGCGGGCTGCCGCGGGGCCCGGCGGGGACCGTTGGCCCTGTGCCTTTTGGAGGTCGATGACCTCCACGAAACCGGCTGCTGCCGGAAAGCGTTCCTTTTTGTGACCAAAAAGGAACCGAAAAAGTCCCACCGGTTTCGAGGCGGTGGACGCACGACCAGGGCTAACGCCCTGGACTCCTTTTTGGGCCTGCCTAAAGACAGACCCAAAAAGCAAGGAAAACCTTTTTAAAAATCAAGGGCATCCGCCCTTGATAATCCTTCTCTATAAAACAAAAGCCAGAAACAATGGATAGGCGTGTTGCCTCTCGGTTGTTTCTGGCTTTTTGATTTGTGATGAAGACAATGGAAGTGTTTTCTAAAACCCTTCCTTTAGGTTTGGATTCCGTACCCGGAGGAGCCTCCGTAGGTGGTGAGTAATAGAGAAGGTTTGAAAAGGGCGAAGCCCTTTCTCTAATCCATTCCTTGCTCAAAGGGTCCGTCCGCGGTGGACCCTTTGAGGGGTCCAGGGTTGAAAACCCTGGTCGGGCGTCCACCGCCTCGAAACGGTGGAACCTTTTGTGCCTGCGCAGCTATGCTGCGCAATCGCGCATAGCGCGATGCACAAACCAACGCGCAGCGTTGGTTCCGAAATGGGTGTTCCGCGTCTCGCGCGGAACTGTATGGTAAGCACAAACACTACCTTACCACGGTTACAAAAAAGGAACGCTTTCGGAAGAATGCCGTCCTCGGAGTGGTCCACCCCGACAACGACAGCGAGAAGCCTACGGTCCCCGTCGGGCCTAACGGCAAGCAGCCGTCACCCACCCCCTCACAGGGGGCAAGAACTAAACCCGCCCTTCCCCAGGACAAGGACCTTGGAATACCCAAGGGCCTTCAGCTGGGCGGCAGCCTCCTCGTAGCCGAAGGTCAGCGCCTTGGCGTCGTGGACATCGGCGGTGATGACCACGTTGCCCGACAGGGCCAGCCACTCCTTCAGGATGGCCTCGGAGGGGTAGAAATCCTCCCGGAACCCACGGTAGACCGAGGAGGTGTTCACCTCCAGCACGCAGCGGTTGCGGGCCGCCACCATCAGGGCGGAGGAAGCCGCCGCTGCATACCGCGGGTCGCTCTCGTCAAAGAACTTGTTGCCGGCGTTGATCTTTTTGATCAGATCAAAATGCCCCAGGATGGTGGGGTGCTTTTCCGCCACCTTGGCCACGTTGGCAAAGTAGGCTTCCACCACCGCCAGGCCGTCGCCGTCAAAATCATCCCGGATGCAGGCCGCCAGGTCCGCTTCCCGCCAGTCGATCTCATAATACCGGCCGGTCTTGGGGCCGCGGACATAGTGGACACTGCCGATGAAGTAATCGTAGGCGGTGGGATCGTCGTCGCTGAACAGATCCCACTCCAGCCCGTAGAGAATGTCCATCTTGCCTTCATACTGCTTTTTCAGCTTGGCGATCTCGCCCTTGTACTGGGCGGTGCGCGCCGGGCTCATGCAGTATTCCAGGTCGCAGGGGGTATGGCTGTGGCCCGAAAAGCCCAGGGTCTGCAGCCCCGCGCGCCAGGCCAGCACCGCCATCTCCTCCAACGAGTTTTTGCCGTCACACAGCTTGGAATGAACGTGGACGGAACTGCGCATATATTCGCCTGCCATTATTGCATCCTCTCCTGCTTTACTTTGTGATCGATCACATGCCGCTTTTCCAGTTCACGGGTGATGTCCTCCACCGAGATGCCCAGCTCAATCATCAGCACCATCACATGGTAGGCCAGATCGCTGATCTCAAAGATGGTCTCTTCCTTGTCCCGTTTGCCGCCGGCGATGATCACCTCGGTGCACTCCTCGCCCACCTTCTTCAGGATCTTTTCCAGCCCCTTGTCAAAGAGGTAGCTGGTGTAGCTGCCCTCCTTGGGGTTGGTCTTGCGGCCCTTGATCAGCTCATAGAGCCCCTGCCAGGTGAACTGCTTGAGTTCGTCACTGACATAGACCGGGTTGAAGAAGCAGCTTTCGGCGCCGGTGTGGCAGGCCGGGCCTGCCTTGACCACATCCACCACCAGGGCGTCCTTGTCGCAGTCGGCGGTGATGGAGACCACCCGCTGGATGTTGCCGCTGGTCTCGCCCTTGCGCCAGATTTCCTGCCGGCTGCGGCTGTAAAAGACGGTGCGGCCCTCGGCGATGGTCAGCGCCAGCGTTTCGGCGTTCATGTAGGCCAGGGT
>CALWNP010000013.1 GCA_944382835.1 uncultured Gemmiger sp. | reverse complement strand
GGAGTGGCGAGACTCGAACTCGCGGCCTCCTGCTCCCAAAGCAGGCGCGCTACCAACTGCGCAACACCCCGGCGGTCCATCATTTCTCTGACAGTTTCCTATTATACCGTCTTGCCCGGTTTCCGTCAAGACAAAACCCGCCCCGGGGTTGCGGTCGATGCCGCAGAACCCCGGGACGGGTTTTCGCAGTTGGGATGGAAAAAATCAGTACACCTTGGCTTCTTCCTCGCCATTCATGACGCGCAGTGCGCCCTGGGCCAGGGCCAGCAGCTCATCCTCGCCGGGATAGACGGTGATGGGGGCAATGAAGCCGATCTTCTTCTCCAGCACCTCGCGGGTGTAGGGGTTGTAGGCGATGCCGCCGGTCAGGATGATCTGATCCACCTTGCCTTCCAGGACGGTGGCCATGGCGCCGGCGTCCTTGGCAATCTGATAGTAGAAGGCATCCTGCACCAGCTTGGCCTTGGCGTTGCCGTCCTTGACCATCTGCTCCACCACACGGGCGTCGTTGGTGCCCAGGTAGCCGTTGAAGCCGCCGTTGCCGCAGATCTTCTTGTAGATCTCCTTCTGGGTGTACTTGCCGCTGAAGCACATCTTGACCAGGTCGCCCGCCGGAACGGTGCCGGCGCGCTCGGGGGAGAAGCAGCCCTCGCCGTCCAGGATGTTGTTGACATCAATGACCTTGCCGTGGCTGTGGGCACCCACCGAGACACCGCCGCCCATATGGATGACGATGAGGTTCAGGTCCTCATACCGCTTGCCGTGTTCCTTGGCATAGCGGCGGGCAACCGCCTTCTGGTTCAGGGCGTGGAAGATGCTGCGGCGGGGCAGTTCGGGCATGCCGGACAGCCGGGCCTGGTCGGTCAGCTCATCCACGACCACCGGGTCCACGATGTAGGAGGGAACCCCGATCTCATCGCCGATCTCCCGGGCCAGGATGCCGCCCAGGTTGGAGGCATGCTGCCCCTGGACGCCCTTCTTCAGGTCGGCCAGCAGTTCGTCGCTGACGGCGTAGGTGCCGCCCTCGATGGGCTTGAGCAGGCCGCCGCGGCCCACGATAACGTCAAAGGAATGGATGTCGCAGTTGTCTTCCTTCAGGGTGTCCAGGATAATCTTCTTGCGGAAGTCCTTCTGGTCGATGATGGAGGCGTACTTGGCAATCTCCTCGGTGGGATGGCGCAAGGTCTTGTCAAACAGCAGGGTCTCGTCCTCGAAGGCGCCGATCTTGGTAGAGGTGGAACCCGGATTGATGATTAAGCTCTTGATGGACAT
Organism: uncultured Gemmiger sp.; assembly: GCA_944382835.1. Taxonomy (GTDB): domain Bacteria; phylum Bacillota; class Clostridia; order Oscillospirales; family Ruminococcaceae; genus Gemmiger. Next base: position 59,223 of record CALWNP010000013.1, on the reverse strand, counting down.
GTTGTTTTTCTCTCCTTTATTGAAAACGGGCTCACTTGTTCATGGCCTGGGCCACCACGGCGGCCAGGGCGATGGAGTTGACCTTGGTCTGGAAGGTGTCGGAGCGGCTGGTCAGGATGGCGGGCACCTTGGTGCCGGTCAGGATGCAGCCGTTCTTGCACTCGGCAGTGTGGACCAGGGTCTTGTAGACCAGGTTGCCGGCATGGATGTCGGGGAAGAGCAGAATGTCGGCATCGCCGGCGATCTTGCGGTTGGAGGCGCCCTTGTGGGCAGCGGCCTCGGGATCGATGGCGATGTCCATGGACAGGGGACCGTCCACGATGCAGCCGGTGATCTTGCCCTCTTCGTTCATCTTGGTCAGCTCGGCCGCTTCCACGGTGACCGGCATCTTGGGGTTGACCACCTCAACAGCGGCCAGCGGGGCCACCTTGGGGCAGGGCAGGCCGCAGGCATGGGCCACGGCCACGGTGTTCTCGATGATGTGGACCTTGTCCTCCAGGGTGGGGTAGGTCATAAAGGCCACGTCGGTGAGGAAGAGCAGCTGCTTGATGCCCTTGACCTCAAAGACCGCCACGTGGGACAGCGGCTTGCCGGTGCGCAGGCCAACTTCCTTGTCCAGGATGCTCTTGAGGAAGGTCTTGGTGTCCAGCAGACCCTTCATGTACATGTCCACTTCGCCGTCATGGGCAAGCTTGACGGCGGTCAGGCTGGCCTTGACCTTATCGGGCTCGTTGATGATGCGGTAGCCGGCCAGGTCGATGTTCAGCCCGGCTGCGATCTCACGGATCTTGGCTTCGTCGCCCACCAGCACGGCGTCGGCAATGCCCTGCTTCTTGGCGGCATCCACCGCCTCCAGCACGGCGTCGTCCTCGGCTGCAGCCACAGCCAGGGTCTTCTTGCCGCACTGTTTCACCTGGGAAATCAAATCGTCAAAGTTTGTAAGCATAGTCAATCCTCCCAATAGCCTTTTCCTTATTTATAAATAGGACCATGTCAGGCGCGGATACACCCGCCAAAGGGCGAAGCGGCGCAAAAAAGGCCGCTATCTGTTAAAAGAATAACACTTTGTGTCTGCCCGGTCAAGGGGAAAGGCCGGTGTTTTTGCCCGGCTTTGGCGACAAAGGAGGGGCCGGGTCGAAGAATGACGGCCGAAGAGGGGAAAATCTTTTTCCAAGGCAGAAAGCAGATTTTTTCAAATGGGGAAAAAGTAAGAAAAAAAGACGACTGGCTGTATTTTCTGCACAAAAGGAAGGGGAGCGCGGTCGAAAAAATTCATATTTTATTTATTGACAAAACCTTAACAATGAGGTAAAACTATATATAGTCCTCCTGTGTGTAAAAGCACAGGCCGGCAAGCACCACACTCCGCAATCTTCCGCATAACAATCTGTTCCCTGACGGACGCTACGGCGTAAGGTGCTTTCCTTTGACCCAAAATTTGTCTATTTTTTAACAATAACCGCGGCCGCCGGCCGCGCAGTCACAGAGGCGAAACCAGATGCGCATAGCTATGTACCCCGGCAGTTTTGACCCGGTCACCCGTGGCCATCTCGACATCATCAAGCGTTCGGCCCGGATGTTCGACAAGCTGATCGTCGCGGTGCTTATCAACAGCGCCAAGACCCCGCTTTTCTCAGTAGAAGAACGGGTGGCCCTGTTAAAGGAATGCTGCAAGGAGATCCCCAATGTGGAGGTGCGGTCCTTCAACGGCCTGACCGTCAACTTTGCCCAGGCAAACCACGCATCGGTCATGGTGCGGGGACTGCGGGCCGTCACCGACTTCGAGGACGAGATCCAGCTGGCCCACACCAACCATGCGCTGCTGCCCGGCATCGAGACGGTGTTCCTGGCCACCTCCCTGGAGTGGAGCTTCCTTTCCTCCACCATCGTGCGGGAAGCTGCCCACTACGGGCAGGATGTTTCCAAGTTCGTCACCCCCAATGTGGAGGCTGCCCTCCAGGCCAAACGGGAGGAAGGGCGGGTCTGACCGCCTGTTGTGTTGTTCTACGCCGCCCCCGGGCGGCTGGAAATAAAAGTGTTGCTCAAAAGTCCTTTCAATCATCATTTAGGAGGCTACTTTTATGAAAAAGATCGTCATCGCATCCGCCTGCCGTACTGCCATCGGCAAGTTCGGCGGCACCCTTTCCAATGTCCCCGCTGCTGAGCTGGGCTCCATCGTCATCAAGGAGGCCATCAACCGCGCCGGCATCACCCCCGAGCAGGTTGACCACGTCTACATGGGCTGCGTCATCCAGGCCGGTCTGGGCCAGAACGTCGCCCGTCAGGCTTCCCTGAAGGCTGGCCTGCCGGTCACCACCCCCGCTGTCACCGTCAACGTGGTCTGCGGCTCCGGCCTGAACTGCGTCAACATGGCGGCCCAGATGATCGAGGCCGGCGACGCCGACATCGTGGTTGCCGGTGGTACCGAGAACATGGACATGGCGCCTTTTGCGATGATGAAGGGCCGCTATGGCTACCGCATGGGCTATCCCATGGGCAAGAGCGAGCTGGTTGACACCATGGTCAACGACGCTCTGTGGGACGCTTTCAACAACTACCACATGGGCATCACCGCCGAGAACGTGGCCGAGCAGTGGCACCTGACCCGTGAGCAGCTGGATGAGTTCGCTTACAACAGCCAGGTCAAGGCCGACGCCGCCATCAAGTCCGGCGCCTTCAAGGACGAGATCGTCCCCGTCACCGTCAAGCAGAAGAAGACCGAGATCGTCTTCGACACCGATGAAGGTCCCCGTCTGAGCCCGATGGAGGTTCTGGGCAAGCTGAAGCCCTCCTTCAAGAAGGACGGCATTGTCACCGCCGGCAACTCCTCCGCCATCAACGACGGCGCTGCTGCCCTGGTCATCATGAGCGAAGACAAGGCCAAGGAACTGGGCATCACCCCCATGGCCACCTGGGTTGCCGGTGCGCTGGGCGGCGTGGATCCCTCCATCATGGGCGTCGGCCCCATCGCCGCCACCCGCAAGGTCATGGCTAAGACCGGCCTGACCGTCGCCGATATGGACCTCATCGAGGCCAACGAAGCCTTCGCGGCCCAGAGCTTGGCTGTTGCCCATGACCTGGAGTTCGACATGAGCAAGGTCAACGTCAACGGCGGCGCCATCGCACTGGGCCATCCCGTCGGCGCTTCCGGTGCCCGTATCCTGGTCACCCTGCTCTACGCCATGAAGCATCGCGGCGCTCACAAGGGCCTGGCCACCCTGTGCATCGGCGGCGGCATGGGCTGCGCCACCATCGTTGAGATGTAACCGGAGGAGACAACAATGGCTTTTGTGAAAACCGAAGTGCAGGGTGCCGTTGCGGTGGTCACCATCGACCGCCCCCAGGCCCTGAATGCACTGAATCCCGAAGTCCTCGCCGACCTGAAGGCCGCTTTTGAGGGCATTGATCAGAACACCGTGCGCTGCGTCGTCCTGACCGGCGCAGGGGAGAAGAGCTTTGTGGCCGGCGCCGACATCGGCTCCATGTCCACCATGACCAAGGCCGAGGGCGAAGCCTTCGGCAAGCTGGGCAACGACATCTTCCTGATGATCGAGCACTTCCCGCTGCCGGTGATCGCCGCGGTCAACGGTTTCGCCCTGGGCGGCGGCAACGAGCTGGCCATGAGCTGCGACATCCGTCTGTGCAGCGACAACGCCGTCTTCGGTCAGCCCGAGGTCGGCCTGGGCATCACCCCCGGCTTCGGCGGCACCCAGCGCCTGGCCCGTCTGGTGGGCATGGGTATGGCCAAACAGCTGGTCTACTCTGCCCTGAACATCAAGGCGGACGAAGCCCTGCGCATCGGCCTGGTCAACGCGGTTTATCCCCAGGCCGAGCTGATGGACAATGCCATGAAGCTGGCTTCCAAGATTGCCAAGAACGCTCCCATCGCGGTGCGCCACTGCAAGCAGGCCATCAACGAGGGCATCAGCCTGCCCATCGAGAAGGCCGTTGAGGTGGAAGAGAAGCTCTTCGGCGACTGCTTCGAGACCCATGACCAGGTCGAAGGCATGGGCTGCTTCCTCTCCAAGGAAAAGCCGAAACCCAAAGCTGTTTTCACCAACAATTGATGGATTGATCAAAATAATTTCAGGAGGGTTACTACTATGAAGGTAGGCGTTATCGGCGCTGGCACTATGGGCCAGGGCATCGCAAAGGCTTTCGCTCAGTGCGAGGGCTTCACCGTCGCGCTGTGCGACATCAAGCAGGAATGGGCCGAGGGTGGCAAGGACAAGATCGCCAAGGGCTACGCCAAGCTGGTTGCCAAGGGCAAGCTGGAGCAGGCCGAGGTTGACCGCCGTATGGCTGCCATCACCCCGGGCCTGAAGGAAGACCTGTGCGCGGACTGCGACCTGATCGTCGAGGCTGCTTTCGAGGATATGAAGGTCAAGCAGACCACCTTCGGCGAGCTGGACAAGATCTGCAAGCCGGAGTGCGTCTTCGCCTCCAACACCTCCAGCCTCTCCATCACCGAGATCGGCAAGGGCCTGTCCCGGCCGCTGGTTGGCATGCACTTCTTCAACCCCGCTGACCGGATGAAGCTCATCGAGGTCATCGCTGGCGTCAACACCCCGGCCGAGACCGTGGACACCATCAAGAAGATTTCCGCCGAGATCGGCAAGACCCCGGTGCAGGTCAACGAGGCTGCCGGCTTCGTGGTCAACCGCATCCTGATCCCCATGATCAATGAAGCTGCCTTCATCAAGATGGAAGGCGTGTCCGACATTGCCGGCATCGACACCGCCATGAAGCTGGGCGCCAACCATCCCATGGGACCCCTGGAGCTGGGCGACTTCGTCGGCCTGGACATCTGCCTGGCCATCATGGATGTCCTGTACAAGGAGACCGGTGACAGCAAGTACCGTGCCTGCCCGCTGATCCGCAAGATGGTCCGCGGCGGCAACCTGGGCTGCAAGACAGGCAAGGGCTTCTATGTCTACAACGCCGACCGCACCAAGACCCCGGTTGACGCGCTGTAATTAACAGAAACAGTTTCTCTCGCTGCCCGGGAGGGCAGCGGGGGAAATTCGTTTGCATAAGGAGGATAATGCTATGGATTTCACTCTGTCCAAACAGCAGCAGATGGTACAGAAGATGTACAAGGAGTTTGCTGAGAACGAAGTCAAGCCCCTGGCCAAGAAGGTCGACGCTGAGGAGTACTTCCCCAAAGAGACCGTGGAAAAGATGGCCAAGCTGGGCATGATGGGCGTTTACTTCCCCAAAGAGGTCGGCGGCGCCGGCGGCGATGTGCTGTCCTACGTCATGGCCGTGGAGGAAATGTCCAAGGTCTGCGCCACCACCGGCGTCATCATCTCGGCCCACACCAGCCTGTGCGCCGCTCCCATCTATGAGAACGGCACCCCCGAGCAGAAGGCCAAGTACCTGCCCAAGCTGTGCAGCGGCGAGTGGCTGGGTGCCTTCGGCCTGACCGAGCCCGGTGCCGGCACCGACGCCCAGGGCCAGCAGACCGTGGCTGTGGATGAGGGCGATCACTGGAAGCTCAACGGCTCCAAGATCTTCATCACCAACTCCGGCTTTGCCGATGTCTTCATCATCATTGCTGTCACCGGCACCGTGCTGGACAAGCGCGGCCGCAAGCAGAAGGAAATCTCCGCCTTCATCGTGGAGCGCACCGATCCTGGCTTCAAGGTCGGCAAGCCCGAGGACAAGATGGGCATCCGCGGTTCTTCCACCTGCGAACTGATCATGGAAGACTGCATCATCCCCAAGGATCGTCTGCTGGGCGTCAAGGGCAAGGGCTTCCAGCTGGCCATGGCCACCCTGGATGGCGGCCGTATCGGCATCGCCGCCCAGGCTCTGGGCATTGCCGAAGGCGCTCTGGATGAGACCGTCGCTTACGTCAAGGAGCGCAAGCAGTTCGGCCGCTCCATCGCCGCCTTCCAGAACACCCAGTTCGAGCTGGCCGAGATGAAGGCCCGTGTGGACGCCGCCAAGTACCTGGTGTACGCGGCTGCCCAGAAGAAGCAGGCCATCATGAACGGCCAGAAGGGCCGTTACAGCGTGGAGGCTGCCGAGGCCAAGCTGATCGCCGCCCGCACCGCCAGCGATGTGACCCGCCGTTGCCTGCAGCTGTTTGGCGGTTATGGCTACACCCGTGACTACCCCATCGAGCGCATGATGCGCGATGCCAAGATCACCGAGATCTACGAAGGCACCAGCGAAGTCATGATGATGGTCATCTCCGGCGCGCTGCTGAAGTAAGGAGGCAGAACAATGAAAGCAATCGTTTGTGTCAAACAGGTCCCTGATACCCAGGGCAAAGTCGCCGTCAAGGCGGACGGCACCATGGACCGTGCGGCCATGGCCACCATCACCAACCCCGACGACCTGAACGCCGTGGAGGCTGCCCTGCAGCTGAAGGACGCCACCGGCTGCGAAGTCATCGTCGTCACCATGGGCCCGGCTCCGGCCGAGGGCATGCTCCGTGAGCTGATGGCCCGCGGCGCCGACCGTGGTGTGTTGGTTTCCGCCCGTGAGTTCGGCGGTTCCGATACCTTCGCCACCTCCCAGATCCTGGCCGCTGCCGTCAACAAGATCGGCGTTGGCCCCGACGACATCGTCTTCTGCGGCCGTCAGGCCATCGACGGCGATACCGCCCAGGTTGGCCCCCAGATCGCTGAAAAGCTGCACCTGCCCCAGGTGACCTATGTGACCGATATCCAGAAGAACGGCAACGACCTGGTTGTCAAGCGTCAGCTGGAGGACGGCTACATGGAGATCAAGGTTCAGACTCCCTGCCTGCTGACCTGCATCAAGGAACTGAACACCCCCCGTTACATGAGCATTTCCGGCATCTTCGAGTGCTACGACAAGCCGCTGGATGTCTTTGACTACAACACCCTGAAGGACGATCCCCTCATCGAGGCTGACACCATCGGCCTCAAGGGCTCCCCGACCAACGTTTACAAGTCTTTTGCTCCCCCGGTCAAGGGCGCTGGCATGATGGTCGAAAGCGTTGACCAGCTCGTCGGCCTGTTGAACGACAAGCACCTGATTTGAGAGAGGAGAGAGAACAATGGCTGAATTCAATGCTATGGACACTGCCGCCTTCAAGGGCGTTTGGGTCTTCTGCGAACAGCGCGAAGGCCAGATCCAGACCATCAGCTACCAGCTGCTGAGCGAAGGCCGCAAGCTGGCCAACGACCTGGGCGTCGAACTGTGCGGCGTCGTCATGGGCAGCGGCGTCAACGAGGATTACATCAAGGCGCTGGGCGGCTACGGTGCCGACCGCGTTTACTACATCGACAGCCCCCTGCTGAAGGACTACACCACCGACGGCTATGCCAAGGTCATGTGCGACCTGGTCATGGAGAAGAAGCCCGAGATCGTTCTGATCGGCGCCACCAACCTGGGCCGTGATCTGGGCCCCCGCTGCGCAGCCCGTCTGCACACCGGCCTGACCGCCGACTGCACCCACCTGGATGTGGATGTGGAGAAGTACAAGGAATTCCTGCGCACCACCTCCAACATCGATGTGGACAACACCAAGTTCGAGCAGAACACCAACCTGAAGATGACCCGTCCGGCTTTCGGCGGTCACCTGATGGCCACCATCATCTGCCCCCGCTTCCGTCCCCAGATGTCCACCGTCCGTCCCGGCGTTATGCAGACCCAGCCCTTCGATGAGGCCGGTGCTGCCAAGGTCGTGGTGGAGAAGATCACCCCGGCCCTGACCGCCGACGACATCCATGTCCAGATCCTGGACATCAAGAAGTCCGCCAAGAAGATGGTGGACCTGATTGGTGCCGACGTGGTCGTCTCTGTGGGCCGCGGCATCAGCTCCGATGTGGACAAGGGTATCGCCCTGGCCGAGGAACTGGCCGGCGTGCTGGGCGGCGTCGTGGGCGCTTCCCGTGCCGTCACCGATGCCGGCTGGCTGTCTTCCGACCATCAGGTCGGTCAGACCGGAAAGACCGTCCATCCCCGCATCTACATTGCGCTGGGCATCTCGGGCGCCATCCAGCATGTCGCTGGCATGCAGGATTCCGAGACCATCATCGCTGTGAACAAGAACGAGAGCGCCCCGATCTTCGACGTGGCCAGCTACGGCATCGTCGGCGATCTGTTCAAGGTCGTTCCCGAACTGATCAAAGAGATCCGCGCCATCAAGGCCGCCAACTGATCCCTGCTCCGGCAGGGGAGGTGCGGTGGGAGTGATGATCCGCCGTGCCTCTTGTTGAAAGGACGCCGTCCGGTTCCGTGTATACGGGGCCGGGCGGTCCTTTTTTGCGCCTGCGCGGAAATTTCGCGCAAATCTGGGAAATAGGGGCAATTTGTGGACAAATGCACCGATTGTTGGTTACAATAATGGCTGGTTTGCCGGCGGCTTTTGCGGCGGCTGCTTGGGCGCAAACCCGAAGGAAATCCTTTCAGGAGGTCATTCATGTGGCGAAAAGTGTTTTAAACTCAGAGAAAACCACACCGATGTCAAAACCGAAGTCATGGCCGGGATCACCACCTTTATGACCATGGCCTACATCCTGGCGGTCAACCCCAATGTGCTGTCCGCCACCGGGATGGACCCCAACGCCATCCTGATCGCCACCTCTCTCTCGGCCTTTGTGGGCAGCCTGGCCATGGCGCTGCTGTCCAACTATCCCTTTGCCCTTGCTCCGGGCATGGGCCTCAACGCCTATTTCGCCTACACCGTTGTCCTCAAGATGGGCTATTCCTGGCAGATTGCCCTGATGGCGGTCTTTGCCGAGGGCATCGTCTTCATCGTCCTCTCGCTGACCAATGTGCGGGAGGCCATCTTCAACGCCATCCCCATGACCCTGAAGGCCGCGGTCAGCGTGGGCATCGGCCTCTTCATCGCCTTTGTTGGCCTGCAGAACGCCAAGCTGGTGGTCAACAGCGACTCCACCCTGCTGACCTACCAGACCTTCAAGGGGGCAACCTTCCACTCGGTGGGGGTGGGCGCCATCCTGGCCCTGGTGGGGGTGCTGGTCATCAACATCCTCCTCATCCGCGGCGTCAAGGGCAGCATCCTGCTGGGCATCCTCATCACCTGGGTACTGGGCATCCTTTGCGAGCTGGCGGGCATTTATGTCCCCGACGCCGAGGCCGGGATGTACTCGGTGATCCCCACCGCCTTTGTCAGCTTTGACTTCAGCGCCCTGGGCCAGACCTTTGGCCAGGTGTTCCGGGCGGATCTCTCCGGCGTGGGGGTGCTGGACTTCATCGTGGTGATGTTCGCCTTCCTCTTCGTGGACATCTTCGACACCCTGGGCACCCTGATCGGGGTGGCCTCCAAGGCCGACATGCTGGACAAGGACGGCAAGCTGCCCCGCATCAAGGGGGCGCTGCTGGCCGATGCCATCGCCACCTGCCTGGGCGCCGTCTTCGGCACCTCCACCACAACCACCTATGTGGAAAGCGCCTCCGGCGTCACCGAGGGCGGCCGCACCGGTCTGACTTCGCTGACCACCGCCGTCCTCTTCCTGCTGGCGGTGCTCTTCAGCCCCCTCTTCCTGACCATCCCCTCCTTTGCCACCGCGCCGGCCCTGATCGTTGTCGGCTTCTATATGCTGAGCTCGGTCAGCAAGATTGACTTCACCGATATGGCGGACGGCATCCCCGCCTTCCTCTGCATCATCGCTATGCCGCTGTGTTACAGCATCTCGGAGGGCATCGCCATCGGTGTCATCTCCTGGACCCTGGTCAACCTGCTCACCGGCAAGGCCAAGGAAAAGAAGATCACCCCCCTCATGTATGTGCTGACGGTGCTCTTCATCCTCAAGTATATCTTCCTGTGATCTGCCCCAGCCGCACAAAAAAGGCAGGCACCTCTTCCCGCGCCGTTGGGCGGGGCAGGGGTGCCTGCTGTTTGATTTACTGGGCGGTGCGGGTCAGGGTGGTGACATCGCTGCCGGTGACGGCGGCAAAGGCATCCACCAGATCCTGGGCGGTGATTCCCAGCTCGGTGTCCACCATCACCACCAGGATGGTGTTGCCGCTGACCGCGGCGGCCAGATCATTGGCCTGGACACAGATCCATTTCACCGGGTCCACATTGTCCAGCATCTGCTGGGCCAGGGCGGTGGCGTCCACCCCATCCTTGACCCGAGCCAGGACCAGGCTGTATGCCTGGCTGCCGATCAGTGCTTCGGAGGCCACCGCAGCGTCCAGGTCCGACCCGTCGGTCAGGCCGGTGTAGTAGGTCAGCCAGGAGGTGTCAGCCGGGTCAACGGCCCGGGTGGAGACCATGATGCCGGGGTCCTTCTCGGCGTAGATCTTGTCCACCATGGTGCTCAGGTCGGCGTCGGGTGTGGCGGTGGGTTCGGCTGCCGTCCCGTCTTCGGCGCTGCCGGCGGTGTCCTCGGGGGAGGCCACCGGCGCGTTCAGGATCTCCTCGGGCAGCGGGGTGGCAGTGGGGGCGGCGCTGTCGGCGGACATCTGGCAGCCGGCCAGGGTCGCGGCCATCACCACCGCGCCCAACAGGGCAAAGATACGTTTTTTCATGGTTCGTTTCCTTTCTTGTGGAAAAATCCCTTTCTTCCGGGGATAGTATGCCCCGTTCGGGACAAAAGACCGCATTCGGTCAGCAGTTGGTCGGCGGCAAAGCGGATGTCCCAGCTCTCGCAGGGCAGCCGGTCGAAGAGCAGCGGGGTGGGGCAGAGCAGCAGGCGGTGGCAGGCATGCCGGGCCAGATAGCGGTCGTAGTACCCGCCGCCGTGGCCCAGCCGGCTGCCGTCCCGCCCGGCGGCCAGACAGGGGACCAGGATCAGATCCCCGGGCGCAGGGAAGAGGGGCGTGCCCGCCGGCGGCTCGGCAATGCCGTAGCGGCCGGGCTGCAGCTGGTCCAGTGCCTCCAGCGGGAAAAACTCCATCTGCCCGCCCGGCCGGGTGCGGGGCAGGGCCAGGACCTTGCCCTGGGCCAGCGCGGCGCGCAGGATGCCGGAGGTGTCCGGCTCGGTCTTCATCGAGGCAAAACAGAAGACGGCAGGGGCCTGCCGCCACACCGGCAGGGCAAACAACTGCTGCGCCAGGGCGGCGCCCAAATGTTTCCAGTCTGCCGCCGAGAGGGCGGCTGTCCGTTCCTTGGCTGCGGCTCTTGCCTGGGGTTTGTCCATCGTCTTCACCTCCGATGGACGCTATTGTATCATAGTGTGGTGCGGTTGTATAGAGGGCGGAGAAGGAAAAACTCTGCCCTTGCGCCCGGGGGCAAAACAGAGTAAAATATACTTGTATTTTTGTGCATATCCGTCCTGCCGGTGCAGGACTGACAATTTGTCTGTGAAAGAAAAAGGAGCATGCAGTATGGGAAAATTCAATTTTGTTCAGACCGAAATCCCCGGTGTTGTTGTCATCGAGCCCACCGTCTTCGGGGATGACCGCGGTTATTTCATGGAAACCTACCAGATGGACGACTTTGTGGCCGCCGGCATCGACAAGCCCTTTGTCCAGGACAACCAGAGCCGTTCCACCAAAGGGGTGCTGCGGGGACTGCATTTCCAGAAGAACCACACCCAGGGCAAGCTGGTGCGGGTGACCCTGGGCGAGGTGTACGATGTGGCGGTGGACTGCCGCCCCAACAGCGCTACCTTCGGCAAATGGGTGGGGGTGACCCTCTCCGCCGAGAACAAGAAGATGTTCTACATCCCCGAGGGTTTTGCCCATGGCTTCCTGGTGCTCTCGGATGTGGCCGAGTTCTGCTATAAGTGCACCGATGTCTATGATCCCACCTCGGAGGGCGGCATCCCCTACGACGACCCCACCGTCAACGTGGTCTGGCCCGACTGCGGCTGCGAGCACAAGACCAGTGCCAAGGACAAGGAGCACACCCCGTTCGCCGAACAGAAGTTCGAATATTTTGAAAAATACTGAGTAGAGGGCTTCCTGTGCAGACCATCAAGAATTACTTCGCCGGTTTCTGGCGTTATCGTTACCTGCTGCAAAACCTGATCACCCGGGATTTCAAGCTCAAGTACCGCCGCAGCGTGCTGGGGGTGGCCTGGAGCATCCTCAACCCGCTGCTGACCTGCCTGGTCATGTTTCTGGTGTTCGATGCCATCGTCCGCGGCCTGCGGGGGGAGGGCATCCCCAACTTTGCGGCCTTTCTGCTGATCGGTCAGCTGCTCTTCAACTTCTTCCGGGAATCCACCTCCATGGCCATGGAGAGTGTGCTGAAAAACGCACCGCTGCTGCGCAAGGTCTATATCCCCAAGTACATCTTCCCCATGGAGAAGGTCTGCTTTGCGCTGGTCAACTGCCTGTTCAGCTTCATCGCTCTCATCATCGTGCTGGTCATCACCCGCACCCCGGTCACCTTTGCCACCGCCTGGATGGCGCTCTACCCGCTGATCATGCTCTTCTTCTTCGGGCTGGGCATCGGGCTGATCCTCTCGGCCCTCTATGTCTTTGTGCGGGATATCATGCACATCTGGGAGGTCTTCTGCACCCTGCTGTCCTACGCCAGCGCCATCTTCTACGACCCCGACATGATGGTGGAAAGCGTCCAGCGGCTCATCCACATCAACCCGCTCTACTGGTACATCACCGCCTTCCGCAGCTGTGTGATCTGGGGCGAGGGGCTGACGGTCAGCATGCTGGTGGTCTGCTTCTTCTGCGCCGCCCTCAGCATGGTGCTGGGCATTGTGGTGTTCAAGAAAAACCAGGACAAGTTTGTCCTGTATATGTGAGGAGGCGGCAGTATGCGTGACAACGGGCAGCCCATCATCTCCATCGACCATGTCTCGATGCGGTTCAACCTGGCCAAGGAAAAGCATGAAAGCCTCAAGGAATACTTCATCGCCCTGCTCCACGGCGGGGTCCGGTTTGACGAGTTCTTTGCCCTCAGCGATGTGAGCCTGGACATCATGCCGGGGGATTTCTACGGCCTGATCGGCCTCAACGGCAGCGGCAAGTCCACTCTGCTCAAGATCATCTCGGGGGTATACAAGCCCTCCTCCGGCAAGGTGACGGTGCGGGGCACCATCGCCCCCCTCATCGAGCTGGGAGCCGGTTTTGATATGGATCTGACCGCCCGGGAAAACATCTACCTCAACGGTACCGTCCTGGGCTACACCCCCAAATACATCGATTCCAAGTTTGAGGACATCGTGGAGTTCAGCGAGCTGCGGGACTTTTTGGATGTGCCCCTCAAGAACTATTCCTCCGGCATGGTGGCCCGGCTGGCCTTTGCGGTGGCCACCATGACCAAACCGGACATCCTGATCGCCGATGAGATCCTCTCGGTGGGGGACTTCCTCTTCCAGCAGAAGTGCGAAAAGCGGATGGCCGAGCTGATGAGCGGCGGCACCACCGTGATCCTGGTCAGCCATTCCATCGAGCAGATCGAGCGGATGTGCAACAAGGTGGCCTGGCTGGACCACGGCCATCTGCGCCGCAACGGCCCCACCGCCGAGGTGACCACCGAGTACCGCCATTTTGAAAAGAAGGACAGCATCCCGGCGGACCGGGAAACCAGCAACTGATCCGGCCCCGGCCGGGCAAAGGAGGACCCATGGCAGAACAAGACCAAAACCGCCCGGCGGATGTGGCGGCCCAGGACAGTGTGGGCGGCATGGCCCGCCGTCTGGCCAACCCCGCCCATCTGCGGGACCTGGCCCGGCGCAGTGCCGCCACCCTGCGGGAACAGGGGGCGGAGCAGCTGTGGCGGGATGTGACCTTCCGGGTGGGGCTGGCCTTTCACCATGACGGCTGGCGCCACCGGGCCGACATCCCGCTGCGCCGGGAGCTGAAAGCCCAGCGGGCCGCCGATCTGGCCGGCCCCACCATCAGTGTGGTGGTGCCGATGTACAACACCCCGCTGCGGTATTTCAAGGAGATGGTCCGCAGCGTCCGCCGCCAGACCTACCGCCACTGGCAGCTGGTGCTGGTGGACGCCTCGGACGGGGCTCACCCGGCGGCCAGCCGGCTGGCCCAAAAGCTGGCGGCGGCAGAACCCCGCATCCTGTACAAGCCGGTGCGCAACGGGGGCATCGCCCTCAACACCACCGCCGGCTTTGGTCTGGCCACCGGGGACTGCGTGGCCCTGCTGGACCACGACGACCTGCTCTATCCCAACGCCCTCTACGAGTGTGCTCAGGCACTGAACGCCGGGGCGGATTTTGTCTACAGCGACGAGATCGTCCTCTCGGACAATCTGCGGCAGCTGGGCGGCTACCACTTCAAGCCGGACTTTGCCCCGGACTATCTGCGGGGGTGCAACTTCATCACCCATCTGGCGGTCTTCCGCCGCAGCCTGCTGGAGGAGGTGGGGGCGGCCGAATACCCCGATTTTGACGGCGCCCAGGACCACGAACTCTTCCTGCGGCTCACCGAGCGGGCCCGCAAGATCATCCACATCAAGAAGGTGCTCTACATCTGGCGGGGTCATGCGGGGTCCACCGCCGCCGGCATGGAGGCCAAACCCTATGCGGTGGCCGCCGGCGTCCGGGCCATCGACGCCCAGCTGGACCGGCTCAAGATGCCGGGCAAGGCGATGGCGGTGGAGGGGGCCCCCGGCGCCTTCCAGGTGCGGTACGAGCTCACCGGCCACCCGCTGGTCAGCGTCCTGATCCCCAACAAGGACCACGTCCAGGACCTGGACCGCTGTCTGGCCAGCCTCTATGCCAACGCCGGCTATGACAATTTTGAGGTCATTGTCATTGAAAACAACTCCACTGACCCCGCTACCTTCGACTACTACCGCCGTCTGGAGCAGGACCCCGCCCGGCCCCGCTGCCGGGTGGTGCGCTATGAGGGGGCCTTCAACTTCTCGGCGGTGAACAACTTCGGGGCCACCTTCGCCCAGGGGGAACACCTGCTGCTGCTGAACAACGATATCGAGGTGCTCTCGACGGATTTCCTGCGGGAGTTGCTCAGTTACAGCCAGCGCCCCGACGTGGGGGCGGTGGGGGCCAAGCTCTACTATCCCGACGACACCATCCAGCATGCCGGGGTGCTCATGGGCATCAACGGCAGCGCCGGGCACAGCCATAAGAGTTATCCCCGCAAGGCGGTGGGGGACCTCTACCGGCTGGTCACCACCCAGGATTACATGGCGGTCACCGGAGCCTGCCTCATGACCAAAGCCTCCCTCTACCGGGCGGCCGGCGGCCTGGACGAGGAAAAATTCGCCGTGGCCTACAACGATGTGGATTACTGCCTCAAACTCTGGCAGCAGGGGCTGCTCAACGTCTTTACCCCCCGGGCCGAGGCCTACCACTATGAGAGCAAGAGCCGGGGACTGGACACCCTGTCGGAGAATGCCGCCCGCTATGCCCGGGAAAAGGCCAACTTCTACGAGAAGTACCACGACTACATCGACAACTACGACCCCTACTACAACCCCCACTTCAACAATCTCTTTGAAAATTTCGGCCTGAAATAAGGGCGGAAAGGACCCTCTGCCATGAACCTGCAAGCCAAGCGCATCAAGGAACTCTTCGGCTATGCCCGCACCCTGACGAAAGAGGAGGGGCTGGGGACCATGACCCTGCGGGCAGCGGGATTTTTCCGGCGCCGGTTTTTCGGCAAGCGGGGGCGGTATCTGCCCGCCAAGAAGGCGCTGGAGGCCCAGCGGGCCACCGACTGCTCGGCTGACCCGGTCATCAGCATCCTGACCCCCCTGTACAACACCCCCGAACCCTTCCTGCGGCAGTTTCTGGACAGCGTCCAGAACCAGACCAGCCCCCGGTGGGAGCTCTGCCTGGCCGACGCCTCGGACGAGGCCCATGCCGGGGTGGGGCGGCTGGTGCAGGAGCGGGCCGCCCGGGACAGCCGGATCCGCTACTGCAAAATCCCCAACCAGGGCATCGCCGCCAACACCAACGCCGCGGCCAGACTGGCCACCGGCAGCTACCTCGCCCTGGCCGACCACGACGACATCCTGGCCCCCCATGCCATCTACTGCATGGGCCGGGCCATCACCCGCACCGGCGCGGCCTTTTTGTACAGCGATGAGGCCCTCTTCCGCAAGAACATCCGCCGCGCCCATGTGGCCCATTTCAAGCCGGACTATGCCCCCGAATACCTGATGGCCTGCAACTACATCTGCCACCTGGCAGTCTTCCGCCGGACCTTGTTCGAGCAGGTGGGGGGAGAGCGGCCGGAATGCGACGGCGCCCAGGACCATGATCTCTTTCTGCGGATGATCGACGCCATGCAGGCCCAGGACCCCAAGGTGGCCCCGGTGCACCTGCCCCAGGTGCTCTACTTCTGGCGGGTCCATGCGGCCTCCACCAGCGGCGGCACCGGCGCCAAGCCCTATGTGGTCAAGGCGGCCCAGAAGGCGGTGGCCGACCATCTGGCCGCCACCGGCCGCCATGGCCGGGTGGAGGAGGGCATCTTCCCCGGCACCTGCCATGTGGTCTGGGATCTGCCCGACCCGGCCCCGCTGGTCAGCATCCTGATCCCCAACAAGGACCACACCGATGACCTGGAGACCTGCCTCCACAGCCTCTATGCCCGGACCTTCTACGAGCCCTTTGAGGTCATCGTCATTGAGAACAACTCCACCGATCCCACCACCGAGGAATACTACCGCACCATTCCCCAGCGGTACGACAACTGCCGGGTGGTGCGGTACAGCGGCGGGTTCAACTTCAGCCGGATCAACAACTTCGGCCGCAAGTTTGCCCACGGCAAGTTCCTGCTCCTCCTCAACAACGATGTGGAGGTGATCCGGGGAGACTGGCTGACCCAGATGGTGGCCGAGGCCAGTCAGCCCGGGGTGGCCGCCTGCGGGGCCATGCTCTACTATCCCGACGACACCATCCAGCATGCCGGCATCATCACCGGGCTGGGGGGCTATGCGGGGCACAGCCACAAATACCACAAGCGGGGCGGCAGCGGGTATCTCTTCCGGCTGGCCACGGTGCAGGATTTTTCGGCGGTCACCGCCGCCTGCCTGCTGGTGCGCACCGCGGTCTATGACGCGGTGGACGGCCTGGACGAAGGCTTTACCGTGGCCTTCAACGATGTGGATTTCTGCCTGCGGGTGCGCAGGGCGGGGTGGCGGATTGCCTGGACCCCCTACGCCGAGCTCTACCACCACGAGAGCAAGTCCCGCGGCTCGGACGAGGAGGACCCCGCCAAAAAGGAGCGGTTTGCCAGGGAACAGGCCCGGCTCTACCAGATCCACGGCCGGGAGACCATCCTTCACGACCCCTACTACAACCCCAACCTCTCGCTGGACTATGAAGATTTCCGGGAGAGCGGCGACCTGCGCCGCCTCAAGGCCGGAGAATAAGACAGAAAAAGGCTCCCTCATCCGAGGGAGCCTTTTGTACGGGGCAAAAACTTACTTGGTGCCGAAGATGCGGTCGCCGGCATCGCCCAGACCGGGAACAATGTAGCCCTTGTCGTTGAGCTTTTCGTCCAGCGCGCCCACATAGATGTCCACGTCGGGATGGGCGGCGTGGAGGGCCTTCATCCCTTCGGGAGCGGCGATCAGGCCGATGAACTTGATGTGCTTGGCACCCCGCTTTTTGATCAGGGTGATGGCGTCGGCAGCACTGCCGCCGGTGGCCAGCATGGGATCCAGCACGATGACCTCACGCTCGGCGATGTCCTTGGGCAGTTTGCAGTAGTACTCCACCGGCATCAGGGTTTCCTCGTTGCGGTACAGGCCGATGTGGCCCACCTTGGCGGCGGGGATCAGGCTCAGCATACCGTCCAGCATGCCCATACCGGCGCGCAGGATGGGGACCAGCGCCAGTTTGCGGCCGGCCAGAACCTTGGTGCGGGCCAGGGCGATGGGGGTTTCCACCTCCACCTCTTCGGTAGGCAGGTCACGGGTGGCCTCGTAGCACAGCAGCATGGCAACCTCGCTGACCAGATCGCGGAACTCCTTGGTGCCGGTGTTGCGGTCCCGCATCAGGCTGATTTTGTGCTGGATCAGGGGATGATCTACAATTTCGACTACGCTCATGAGAAACTCTCCTTCGACTGTTGTGTATGTTGCGGCCTGCCCACGGCGGGCAGGGCGGGATTAACCGTGGTTTTCCAGGGCGGTGATCTTGTCCACCCGCTCCTGATGGCGGCCGCCCTCAAAGGTGGCGTTCAGGAAGGCGTCCACCAGGGTGCAGCCCAGACCGGGGCCCACCACCCGGCCGCCCAGGCAGAGGACATTGGCATCGTTGTGGCGGCGGGTATACTCGGCACTGAAGGCATCACTGCAGCAGCAGGCCCGGATTCCGTGCAGTTTGTTGGCGGCAATGGACATGCCCACGCCGGTGCCGCAGCACAGGATGGCATAACGGCAGCGGCCGTCCAGCACCGCCTGACAGGTGACCTGGGCGATGTCGGGATAATCGCACCGCTCCGGGGTGTGGGTGCCGAAATCCTGATAGGGGATGCCCAGCTCGTCCAGATGTGCCTTGATCGCTTCCTTGAGCTCGTATCCGCCGTGATCGGCCCCCAGGGCCAGCGGAAGGGATGTGGTTTGTGCCATAGCGTTAAGAATCTCCTCTCTGTTGTGCTTCCCGTGCGGCGCGTTCCCGCTCGGCCTGGCTCAGACGGTGGTAGTCCGGCAGCAGTTCGGCGGCAGAGGTGCAGCGCCCTTCTTCCCAGCAGAGCTGGGCGGCCAGCGCCACCCCGGCCCCGCGCAGCCCCCGCAGCGGCTGCGGACAGGGCAGAACACCGGGAATCTCACCGAATTTATTGTAACACAATGCCGCGCCATCGCCAACAAAAAGCACCGGCTTTTTACAGCTTTTCAAAAAATTTTCCATGGCCTCCACCGGGGCGGCGGTGTCGGGGGTCAGCCGGGCATGGGTGGCGCCGTCAAAGGCGGCCCAGTAGACCTGCCCGCGCCGGGCATCCAGGGCGCCGATCACGGTGCCCTCCATCACCCGGCCCCAGGCCAGGGCTTCCAGGGTGGAGACGCCGGCACAGGGGGTGTTGCGGGGCAGGGCCAGCCCCTTGACCATGGCCAGCCCAATGCGCAGCCCGGTAAAGCTGCCCGGCCCGGCGGTCACCCCGTACAGGTCGATCTGATCCAGGGTCAGCCCGCAGCTGTGCAGCGCCGTGTCAATCAGCGGCAGAAGGGTTTCGCTGTGGGTCAGCCCGGTGTCGCAAAAACTGGCATAGCGCAGCGCGCCGTCCTGCAGCACCGCCACGGCCGCGGTTTTGCCCGCGGTATCCAGCGCCAAAATGTTCATCCAATCGCTCCTTGCGTAATACAGATTGTATTATTTACAGAATAAAATACGGGACGTTCATCAAAAACCCGGCCCGTCAATGGTGATTTTGCGGGTGGTCTCGTCCAGCCGGGCAATGTCGATGCGGATTGGATGTTCCAGCGCCAGCAGATCGGCGCAGTTTTCGCTCCACTCGGCGGCCACAATCACCCCGCTGTCCAGATAGTCATAAAAGCCCGCCGAACTCAGGTCCGCCTCGGTGTGGATGCGGTAGAGATCAAAATGGGCCAGCGGCCGGGGACCGCGGTAGTAGTTGACGATGGCGAAGGTGGGGCTGCTCACCGGATCGGTGCAGCCCAGCCCCTCGGCCAGGCCCTGGCAGAAGGCGGTTTTGCCGGCGCCCAGGCCGCCGGTAAAGGCGATGAGACTGCCGGGGGTCAGCCGCCCGGCCAGGGTACGGCCCAGGGCCACCGTTTCCGCCCGGGAATGGGTGATATGTTCTTCCATAAAGGGCCTCCCTTCTTTTCGTCCCATTATACAACGTCCGGGCGGTTTTGTAAAATTTATTCCCCGAGGGGTAGTACAAACCGGGTGTGGGCTGTATAATATGGATGTGATTTTCGTTTGAGAGGGGGCCTTGCCTTTTGTTCCAGTTAATCCGGCGCTACCTGAAGCAGATGGATTTGTGTTACCTGCTGATGTGCGGCGCCTGTTCTGTTTTGAGCGTTCTGGTGTTGGTTTCCATCGGCCAGAGCCAGCTGGGCGGTTCCAACAACAAGGCTTCGGTCCAGCTCATTGCCAGCCTGCTGGGCGGGATGCTGGCGCTGATCTTTTCCACCATCGATTACCGGGCCCTGGCGCGGGCCTGGCCACTGCACGCCATTGTCACCTGGGGGCTGGTGCTGCCCACCCTGTTTCTGCACAACTTCAGCACCGGGTTCATGACCATCGGCTATGACGCCGGCGGCACCTCCAATTACAGCTGGTACCGCATCGGCGGCATGACCTTTCAGCCCACCGAGCTGGCCAAGATCAGCTTTGTGCTGACCCTGGCCTGGCATCTGGAACGGCTGCACGGGCGGGTCAACCGGCCGTTGAACCTGCTGGGGCTGCTGCTCCACATCGGGGTGCCGGTGGCGGCCATCCATATCCAGGGGGACGACGGCACCGCGCTGGTCTTTCTGGGCATCGGGCTGGTGATGCTCTTTGCCGGCGGGCTGTCCCGCTGGCTGGTGACCGGGGTGCTGGGCGCCGCGGCGGTGGGCAGTGCGGTGCTGCTGACCGTCAAACCCGACCTGCTGAAGGGGTACCAGTTCAAACGGATTCTGGCCCTGCTCCATCCCGACGATCCCGCCCTCTCGGACTTTGCCTACCAGCAGAACAAGGGGGCCATGGCCATCGGCACCGGGGGCCTGACCGGGCAGGGGCTGTTTACCGGGGAGCACATCTTTGTGCCCAATGCCTGGAATGATTTTATCTTCAGCTATCTGGCCAACGCCCTGGGCTTTCTGGGGGCGCTGGCGGCGCTGCTGCTTCTCTTCGGCATCGCGGCCCGCACCCTGACCACGGCGCTGCACAGCACCGACCTGCTGGGGCGGTATCTCTGCGTGGGCATCTTTGCCGCCCTGTTTTTGCAGACCGTCATCAACCTGGGGATGAACCTCCAGGTGCTGCCGGTGATCGGGGTCACCCTGCCTTTCTTCTCGGCAGGTGGGTCCAGCGTGGTGATGATGTATCTCAGCGTGGGGCTGGTCCTCAGTGTGGCACTCCATGCCCGGCGGACCCGTGCCTTTGCCCAGCCGCTGGACTGATCCCCGGGGCAACAAAAAAGCACCGCCGAAGCGGTGCTAAATTGTGGATCAGGCCATGCACAAATCCGCCATCCGACTGTTGCGCAGATCCTGCAGCCTGGCATTGGCGGGCAGGGCCAGCCGGCGGATGCGGTTGTGATCGCACCAGACCTGGACCAGGGCGGGGTTGGCCTGCAGGTCCAGCCGGGTGAGCAGGTTGGAATCGCAGAGCAGTTCCTGCAAAGCAGGGTTGCTGCTCAGGTCCAGGGTGCTGAGCAGGTTGGCACGGCAGTCCAGCACCTCCAGCGCGGTGCAGCCGCGCACATCCAGCCGGCCCAATCGGTTGTACTCACAGGCCAGCACCCGGAGCTTCGGCAGTCCCGAGACATCCAGCCGGTTCAGCCGGTTGCTGCCGCAGAGCAGCTCGGTCAGGGCGGTAAAGTGTTCGATCCCTTTCAGGCTCTGGATGTCCTGGCCGCTCAGATCCAGGGTGGTGGTCCGGGCGATTTCCTCCGCGGTCAGCACGCCGCCGGAAGATTTGTGAAACAGGCGGCAAAGAGACGCACGGAAGGCGCGGTCGGGAAAGGTGGCACGGTTCAGACGGATCTCTGCAGAAGAAAGCAGAATGTTTCTGACGTTGTCCATAAAAAGCACCTCCGTTACTATTGAAAAACAGTGCATTATAACCAATTGCCTGTGGGCTTATTATACTGGATGAAAAAATCAAACTCAACCTGTGGCAAGGGGGGTGGCAGCCCAGTTTGTATCTTTTTGCAAAAAATAGAAATGTCTTTTTAATAAGAAAGGATGTCCCATGGAGCGATTGAACGAGGCATTGCAGGCACTTTGCCGGGAAAGCGGCGCCACCAACACGGCGCTGGCCCGGTATGCCCAAATCGACCGGCCCACCCTCGTCCACATTCTGGCCGGGCGCCGGCTGCCCACCCCCCAGGCGCTGGAACGGCTGCTGCTGGCGCTGCAGGCCACCCCTGCCCAACAGCGGCAGATCCGGATTCTCTACGAATACGAGAAAACCGATCCCATCCAGCGGCTTCAGCGCAGCTGTATCCTGGAAATGCTGCGAAAGATTTTCCACACCCGGGAGGGGTACGGCAAACCCTATCCCGAAATCCTCTCCGAAAACTGCGACAACGGCGAGGCCGTCTGTCATCTGGAGGGGGAGCGGCAGATCATCTGGGCGCTGGGGCATCTGCTGCGGCGGTACTGCGCCGAAAATGGCAGCGCACCGCTGATGATTCCCCCGGGGCTGGGGGAAAAATGGCTGCGGACGATGGCCGACCTGCTGGTGGGGATCCCGGGCAGCGGCACCATCTGGCAGCTCTCCACCTTTGCCAAGCGCACCCCCGGCGGGGAGGAGACGGTCTACAACCTCAAGCATCTCTCAACGGCGGTACCCTTTGCCCATCTGGAGAACATCCATTATGAGATCTGCTTCTCCTACACCCAGGGCTACGAGCGGGTGCCGGGGGTTCTGTTTTCGGCCTATCTGCTCTTTCCCGATGCGCTGTTTGTCATCGGGCAGAACAACCGGCTGGCCACCATCATCCGGGATGCCAGAATGGTGGAAAATTGCCGCAAACAGTTTGCCAAGGATTTCCGCCAGGCCCATTCTTTTCTCTCGGTGGCACCCCAGGAGGGGGTCGGTGCCCGCGCCATGATCGAATACAACAGCGAAATGGACCGTCAGCGGCGTCCCACCTGGCTGCTGCGGCGGGAGCCCTCCATCCTGATCACCCTGGACGAGGAGATCATCCGGGATCATGTGGTGCTGCCCCAAGAGGGGCGGGAGGAGCTGATGGCACTGATCCAGAGCCGTCTGGCCGAGATGGCTCTGGTCAAGATGACCTGCTTCTGTGTGGAGGATGGAATCCGGGAATTTGCCCAGACCGGCCGCATCCGGGAGATTCCCCAGAGCATCTACCGGCCGCTGGAACCGGCGGTGCGGTACAAAATGCTGGACCGGCTGATTCAGCTCAGCGAGAGCGGCCGGCATCCGGTCTATCTGCTCAACGCGCCGGACCTGATTCCGCCCCCCGAAACCTACCTGACGGTGGCCGAAGGGGTAGGGGTCTATTTTTACCTTTTGTGCGGCGGGGAACATTTCAAGATTCTCCGCTTTACCGAGCAGGGAACCAATGAGGCTTTCTGCGCCTTTTTCCGGGCCCTGCCCGACAGCCCATTCTGCCTGTCCAAGGAGGACAGCCTGGCCGTTCTGCGCCAGTGGCGGGACACCCTGCCCTCAGAATGATCCTGAAAAAAGGAAATCCCCGCCGGAAAGACCCGGCGGGGATTTTGCGGTTACGGGGCGTTGGGCTCCGGCTTGTCGGAGGAGCACCCGCAGGAAAACAGAGCGGGCACCAGGCAGATGGCGGCAACGCCCACCACGATGAAGACCGCCCGGGCCAGCCAGCTCAGGCTGCCGCCCAGCAGCCATCCGACGGCGTTAAAGCCCCAGATGCCGTAGACGCCCCAGTTCAGCCCGCCCACCAGGACGAGCAGGAGCAGAATTTTTTGAAACCAGGAAGTGCACATGACAAATCCCCCTTTCTGCACCCAGTATTCGCAGAAAGGGGGATGTTTATACCAACAAAATTATTTCTTTCGGGCAATCAGCAGACAGTAAGGGGAATAGAGGGGACTGTTGCGTCGGATCTTGCCCCACAAGGGCTGCAGGTGGAGCACCACCCGGGAGAGCAGGTCCTCCCGGCGGGACTGCCCCTGGCCGCACCAGTAGTCAAAGCCGCCCACACAGCCCTGGTAGAGCACTTCATACCGGTCCCCCAGATGGGCAGCCCACTTGGCCGGGTCCATCGACTCCACCACATGGTAGGAGAGGTTGGTGCTGTCGGTCCAGCGGTGCAGCAGATTCTGCACCCCGCCGCGGAAGTTGGGGCAGGTGAGCAGCATCAGTCCGCCGGGGCGCAGCAGTTTGTCGTGCAGGTCCACCACATCCAGAAAGTTGACGAAGTGTTCGAGAAAACCCACCGAGTAGACAAAGTCGTATTGCTGCCCGGCCCCGGCCAGCCGGGCGGCCAGGGCAAAGGCGTCGTCCTGGCGGATTTCGCCGCAGCGCACCCCCTCCTGTGCCAGCCAGGCAAACAGGGCGGGGCCGATTTCGGGGGTCAGATCCACCCCGTTGGCCTCCAGGTCATACCGCTTGCACCAGTGGGCCATGTACCGGCAGGGAAAACAGCCGATCTCAAAGCAGCGCTGCCCCGCAGCCGGGGCGCAGCCCAGCTGGTCCAACAGGCCGTCGATGGCCTGGGTCAGCCGGTCCTCGGCCACAAAGTAGTGGAAGTCCTTGTAGCTGTTGTCCCACACCTGCTGCTCCACAATCATCGGCATGGCGGCACCTCCTTTGGCATTCCTGGGGCGGACGGGGGATCAGTTCTTCAGCGCCTGCATGGGAGCGGGAATCCGGCCGCCGCGGTGGATCATCACATCGGGCTTGAACTTGCTGATGGGCATGATGGGGGCATGGCCCAGCAGACCGCCGAAGTCCAGCACGTCGCCGGCCTGGTGGCCGATGGCGGGGATCACCCGGACCGCGGTGGTCTTGCTGTTGACCATCCCGATGGCGGCCTCGTCGGCAATCAGGGCGCTGATGACCTCGGCGCTGGTGTCGCCGGGGATGACCACCATGTCGATGCCCACCGAGCAGACCGCCGTCATGGCTTCCAGCTTTTCCAGGGTCAGGCTGCCGCAGTTGGCGGCCCGGATCATCCCGTCATCCTCCGACACCGGGATGAAGGCGCCGGAAAGGCCGCCCACATGGTTGGAGGCCATGACGCCGCCTTTTTTGACCGCGTCGTTGAGCAGGGCCAGGCAGGCGGTGGTGCCGCAGCAGCCGCAGCTCTCCAGCCCCATCTCCTCCAGGATGTTGGCCACGCTGTCCCCGATGGCGGGGGTGGGGGCCAGGGAAAGGTCGATGATGCCGGCGGGCACCCCCAGCTGTTCGCTGGCCAGGTTGGCCACCAGCTGGCCCAGCCGGGTGATCTTGAAGGCGGTGCGCTTGACCAGCTCGGCCACCTCGTCCATGGGGGCGTCCTTGGGCAGCTTGGCTAGGGCCGCACGGACGGCGCCAGGGCCGGAGACGCCCACATGGATCTCACAGTCCGGCTCGCCGGGGCCATGGAAGGCGCCGGCCATGAAGGGGTTGTCCTCCGGTGCGTTGCAGAAGACCACCAGCTTGGCATCCCCCATGCACATGTTGTCCTTGGTGCGCTCGGCGGTGGCCCGCACCACCTGGCCCATCAGCCGGACGGCGTCCATGTTGATGCCGGATTTGGTGGAGCCCACGTTGACGCTGGAGCAGACCAGCTCGGTCTCGGCCAGCGCCCGGGGAATGCTCTCGATGAGGCGGCGGTCACCGGCGGAAAAGCCCTTGTGGACCAGGGCGCCGTAGCCGCCGATGAAGTTGACCCCCACGGTCTTGGCGGCCTCGTCCAGCGCCTTGGCATACCACACCGGGTCGGCGTCGGGAGCGGCGCCCAGCAGCATGGCGATGGGGGTCACGCTGATCCGCTTGTTGACGATGGGAATGCCGTAGTCGGCGGCAATCTTGTTGACCACCGGTACCAGGTCCTTGGCCCGGGTGGTGATCTTGTTGTAGATCTTCTCACAGGCCTTTTTGCCGTCCGGATCAATGCAGTCCAGCAGGCTGATGCCCATGGTGACGGTGCGCACATCGAGATTCTCCTCGGTGAGCATCTCGATGGTTTCCATAATATCGTTGCTGTTGAGTATCTTCATCCCTGTGCCGCCTCCGTCAAATCTTGTGCATGGCGTCAAAGACTTCCTGCCGGGTGACGGTCACCTGCATCTGCATCTCCTTGCCAAGGGCGGCAAACCGTTCCCGGACAGCCGCGGGTTCGGCGGAGCAGGCGGACAGGTCCACCAGCATGATCATGCAGAACATCTCCTGCAGGATACTCTGGGTCACATCTTCGATGTTGATGTTGAGCTCGGCACAGACACCGCTGACCTTGGCGACGACGCCCACGGTATCATGACCGATGACGGTGATGACAGCTTTCATGGATAAGCACCCCTTTACCTTTACAAGTTACACAATCTCACGGCATCTGCCCACCAAAGGGTAGAAACCGGCCTTATTATATCAGATTGTACCGGGTTTGGGAAGGGCGGAATGCCCTGCCGCCGGCCCCGGGGCGGGGAAGTTTTTCGACAACAGGTGCAAACTGCGTCCTGATATGGTATAATAGCCGCATACCTTTACCATGAGAGCCAGAAAGGGGAAACACCTATGGAAGAATTGCTTCGCATTCTTGAGAAAAACGCGCGGCTGCCCATCGAGGACATCGCCGCCATGCTGGACAAGACCCCCACCGAGGTGGCCGCCATGATGGATGAGGCCGCCACCCAGGGGTACATCCGGGGATACGAGGCCCTGATCGACTGGGAGGCCGCCGGCGTCAACCTGGTGGAAGCAGTCATTGAGCTGCATGTTTCTCCCCGTAAGAGCCGCGGCTTTGACGAGATTGCCTCCACCATCGCCAGCTTTGACGAGGTGGACAGCGTGCTGCTTATGAGCGGCAGCTATGACCTGCAGGTGGTCATCAAGGGGCGCAGCTTCCAGGAGATTGCCCTCTTTGTGGCCAAGCGCCTGTCCCCGCTGGACGATGTGCTGTCCACCGCCACCAGCTTTGTGCTGCGGGCCTACAAGCGGGGCGGCAAGCTCTACCAGAGTGAGGAAGCTGACGAAAGAGAGTGTACCGTGCTGTGATGAACTATGATTCTCTGCTTGCGCCGGCCGCCAAGGCCATGCGCCCTTCCGGCATCCGCAAGTTCTTTGACCTGGCGGCTGATATGCCCCACTGCATCTCCCTGGGCGTCGGGGAGCCGGATTTCAAGACCCCCTGGAGCATCCGGGACGCCGGCATCCGCAGCCTGGAACAGGGCCGCACCCGCTACACCGCCAACGCCGGCCTGATGGAGCTGCGGGTGGAGATCACCCGTTACCTGGCCCGCCGCTTTGAGCTGGAATATGAGCCCAAACAGGTGCTGGTCACGGTGGGAGGCAGCGAGGCCATCGACATGGCCATCCGGGCGCTGGTGGCCCCGGGGGATGAGGTCATCATCCCCGAGCCCTGCTTTGTCTGCTATGAGCCCATCACCCAGCTCACCGGCGGGGTGCCGGTGCACATCGCCACCCGGGCCGAGGACGATTTCCGCCTGACCCCCGAACAGCTGCGCGCCGCCATCACCCCCCGCACCAAGCTGCTGATCTTGCCCTATCCCAACAACCCCACCGGTGGGGTGATGAGCCAGAAGGATCTGGAGGCCATCGCCGAGGTGCTGCGGGGCACCGACATCATGGTACTCTCGGACGAAATCTACGCCGAGCTTACTTATGGGCTGGACCGCCATGTGAGCATCGCCTCGCTGCCCGGCATGAAGGAGCGGACCATCGTGGTCAACGGCTTCTCCAAGACCTATGCCATGACCGGCTGGCGGCTGGGCTACGCGGTGGGACCCGAACCGGTCATCAAGATCATGACCAAGATCCACCAGAGCTGCATCATGTCCGCCCCCACCACCAGCCAGTACGCCGCGGTGGTGGCGCTGCGCCAGTGCGACGAGGCCATCGAGATGATGCGGGACGAGTACAACCGCCGCCGCCGTCTGGTGGTCAAGGCCCTTAACGAGATGGGGCTGGATTGCTTCGAGCCCCGGGGCGCCTTTTACGTCTTTCCCAGCATCCAGCGCAGCGGCCTGACCAGCGAGGAATTCTGCGAGCGGCTGCTCAACGAAAAAGCGGTGGCCATCATCCCCGGCGAGGCCTTCGGCGCCTGCGGGGAAGGCTACGCCCGCATCAGCTATGCCTACAGCGTGGATCATCTGGAAACCGCCCTGCGCCGCATCCGGGAGTTCCTGCGGGAAAACGGCTGGGCAAAGGACTGATCCATCACAGAACAGGAGTGTTTTTCCATGACGCCAAAAACCTCGGTGACCGTGCTTGCCCCGGCCAAGCTCAACCTTTCGCTGGATGTGGTGGGCACCCTGCCCAACGGATACCATGACCTGGATATGGTCATGCAGACCATCACCCTCTACGAGCGTCTCAACCTCCACCGCAGCGACAAGCTCACGGTGCGGATGCCCGGCAGCTTTGTGCCGGTGAACGAAAAGAACACCGCCGTCAAGGCGGCACTGGCCTTTTTCCACTACACCGGCCTGCTGGCCGGGGTGGACATTGTGATCCGCAAGCATGTGCCGGTGCGGGCCGGCATGGCGGGCGGCAGCGCCGACGCCGCCGGGGTGCTGGTGGGGATGAATGCCCTCTATGACGCCCACCTTTCGATGAGCGAGCTCTGCGCCATCGGGGCCGGCATCGGGGCCGATGTGCCCTTCGCCCTCATGGGGGGCACCTGCCGGGTCAAGGGGGTGGGGGACCTGCTCAAACCCCTGCCGCCCTGCCCGCCCTGCTGGTTTGTGGTGGTCATGCCCAGCGTGGGGGTGTCCACCCCCGAGGCCTTCCAGCGCTACGACACCATGGGCAGCCCGGTCCATCCCAATTGTGAAGAGCAGGAGCAGGCCATCCGGGCCGGGAACCTGGCGGGGGTCTGCGCCGCCGCCGGCAACGCCCTGGAACACTGCAGCGGTGCGGTGGAAACCCCGGCCATCTGCGACCAGCTCAACGCCCACGGCGCCCTGACCAGCCAGATGACCGGCAGCGGCGCGGCGGTTTTCGGCGTCTTTGCCGAGGAAGACAAGGCCAAGGCGGCCGCCGAGGCCCTGCGCCAGTCCTTCGACAAGGTTTATCTGGCCCAGCCCGACCGGGGCGGCGCCCGGGTGCTCTTCAGCCGGCGCAAGCCTGCCCCCCAGAACCGCGGCTGATTTTCAATGTTTATCCGTCTCCCCTTTGGCCCATACTTGCGGGCGAAAGGGGAGTTTTTTATGTCTGAATTTTTGGTTGCAAAACCCGGCGCCCGCCGCAGCCGCCGGCGCACCGTGCTGGAATGGGGCTGCCTGTTGGGGCTGGTGCTCAGCGTGGTACTTAGTGTGGCGGTCTTCCGGTACCAGGACGCCTGCCGGGCGGTCTGCCGGGACACCCTGCGGCTGCACATCCTGGCCAACAGCGATACCATCGAGGATCAGCTCCTCAAGCTCAAGGTCCGGGACGCCGTTCTGGGGGAGATGGAGACCATTCTCCAAGGCAGTACCGACAAAATCCAGGCGGTGGAGGCGGTGCGGCAGGCGCTGCCGGTCTTCCAGCAGATTGCCGAGCGCACCCTGCGCCGGGAACACAGCGACCAGGCGGTGGCGGTGCGGCTGGAAACCGCCGATTTCCCCGCCCGGGACTACGGCAGCTTCCGGCTGCCGGCGGGGGAGTACACCGCCCTGCGCATCGAGCTGGGGGCGGCCGCCGGACACAACTGGTTCTGCGTGCTCTACCCCGAACTCTGCGTGGGAACCAGCGAGGGCCGCTACCCCGGTGCCGCCGAAAACGCCCTGGTCTTCGGGGGATACGAGGTGCGGTTTGCCCTGTGGGATTCGGCTCGGGCTGCCTGGCAGAAGATGAGCGGGCGCTGACTGGCAGCCGGGGACCGGAGTGTGGTATAATACCCCCAACACCACCATCCCTGTTCTGCAAAAGGAGAGATCCATGCTCAATCTGATTCTGGGGCCTTCGGGCAGCGGAAAATCCCGGCGGCTCTTCGGGGAGCTGCGCAGCCGCGCCGAGGCGGGCCGGCACAGCATCCTCATCGTGCCGGAACAATTCACCTCCTCCACCGAGGGCAACCTCTACCGCACCCTGGGGGACAGCCTCTCGGGCTATGTGGAGAGCTATTCCTTCACCAGCCTGGCCGAAACCCTGCTGCGCCGCTACGGCGGTGCGGCGGTGCCCACCCTCACCGAGGCGGGCCGGGCGGTGCTGGTGCGCCGCGCCCTGGACAGTCTGCTGGACCGGGTGGTCTACTACAACCGCCAGCGCCGCAGCGCCGCCTTCTGTGAAAAGGCGGCCCAGACCATCGAGGAGCTCAAAAGCGCCGGCGTCCGCCCCGATACCCTGGCGGCCTATGCCACCGCGCCCGGTGCCGATACCGAAAAGCTGTCGGAGCTGGCCCTGATCTACAGCACCTACGAGGCGCTGCTGGCCCAGACCGCCACCGATCCCGGCGACCGCCAGGAGCTGGCCGCCCGCAGCCTGGAGCCCACCTTTTTCGCCGGGCGGGGGGTGTACATTGACGAGTTCGATACCTTCAACGCCCCCAAGCGGGCGCTGCTGGCCGCCATGCTGCCGGTGGCCGATGTCACCATCAGCCTTTGCTGCGACGGCACCCAGGACCTGACCGGCGGCATGGGGGTCTTCAGCGGGGCCAAGCAGGTGGCGGCCTCCCTCCAGGCGCTGGCCCAGCGGGCCGGGGTTCCGGTGCGCCAGGAGGTGCTGCGGGAGGACCCCCGCCACCGGGACACCCCTGTCCTGGCCGAGCTGAATCTGCTGCTGGCCGACCCCACCTACACCCCTCAGCTGACGGTGGAACCGGCCGCCCCCGCCATCACCGTCTACCCGGCGGACAGCCGCCAGGACGAGGCCAAGGCGGTGGCGGCCCAGATCAAAAAGCTGGCCCGGGCCGGTATGCCCTACCGCCGGATGGCGGTGATCTGCCGGGACGCCGGGCCCTATCTGCCCGCCCTGCGGTACGAATTCCGGCTGCAGGACATCCCCCTCTTCTGCGATGAGCCCACCACCCCCGAGAACACCGCCCCCGCCCGGGCGGTCCATGCGGCGCTAGGCCTGCTGCGCGGGGGGCTGTCCAGCCGCGGACTGCTGGCGATGCTGAAAACCGGCCTGGTAGATCTGCCCGCCGAGGCCCAGTGCGCCCTGGAAAACTATGCCTACACCTGGAATCTGCTGGCCGAGGACTGGCGCCATCCCTTCACCCGCAACCCGGCGGGCTACACCGACCGGTTCACCGAGCAGGACGAGGCGGACCTGAAAGCCGCCGAATCCGCCCGGGCCTTTCTGGTGGAGCGGACCCAGACTTTCCTGTCCAAGGCCCGGGGGGCGGATGTCACCGCCCTGACCAAACAACTCTATTTCTTCCTCCAGTCCCTGGGGGCGGAAAAGGCGCTGCAAACTCTGGCCGAGGAGCTGCGGGAGCAGGGAGAACTGCCCGCCGCCGACGAGGCCCTGCGGGAGTGGAACGTGGTTGCCGGCCTGCTGGACCAGATGGTCCGGCTGGTGGGCACCGCCGCCGACGGCCAGCCCAATCTGCTGACCCCCGCCGACTACGACGATCTCTTCACCCTGCTGCTGCGCACCACCGACATGGGCCACATCCCCCAGAGCCTGGACAGCGTGATTGTGACCACGGCGGGGCGGATGCGGCTGCCCGAGACCGACGCCTGCTTTGTGCTGGGCCTGGCGGAAGGGGAGTTCCCCCAGACCCCCGGGGACACCGGCCTGCTGACCCACGCCGACCGGGACGCCATGATCGCCCAGGGGGCGGAACTGCCCGACTGCTTTGAAAACCGGGTGCTGCGGGAACAGGTCTGCTTTTACAAGGCCCTCACCGCCGCCCGCCGCCGGCTGTGGCTCAGCTGGCCGGGAGGTGCCGCCGGGCTGCCGGTGAGCGCCGCCCTGGCCCCGGCGCTGGAACTGCTGGCGGTGCCGGAAACCCGGCCTGACCCGGCGGATCTGGCCGCTACCCCCGCCGCCGCCCTGGACCTGCTGGGCAGCCTGTGGCAGGAAAACACCCCCGGCCGGGCCGCCGTCTACGCGGCGCTGCATCAGCTGGAGGGCACTTCCGCCGCGGTCCCCGGCTTTGCCGCGGTGGAGCGGGCTGCCGCCCATACCCCGGCCGCCGTCACCGACACCGCCGCCCTGGAAGCCCTTCTGGGCCGCAGCATCCGGATCAGCCCCACCCGGTTCGAGCGGTATGTGGTCTGCCCCTTCGGCTATTTTATGGAGTTCATCATCAAGGCTCGCCCCCGGCGCAAGGCCGAGCTGGCCCCCAACATCAGCGGCACCCTGACCCATTGGGTGCTGGAAAATGCCCTGCGCCGCCAGGGCGCCGCCTTCACCGGGCTCAGCTGGGAGGAACTGGAAGCCCTGGTGAATGCCCTGGTGGAGGAGTATGTGGAAGCCAACCTGCCGGGCTGCGGGGTACGGATGAACTATCTGATTGACCGTATCCGCCGCAACCTGGTGGGGCTGCTGGAGTTCATCCAGCGGGATATGCGGCAGTCCAACTTCCACCCGGTGGCCTTTGAGCTCAGGATTGACGACCGCACCGACCCCGATCACCCCGATGCCCCCCAGGTTCCCCCGGTGGAGCTGGAGGACGGCCAGGGCCATACCGTGCGGGTGGTGGGGACGGTGGACCGGGTGGACGCCATGCCCGCCGGGGACAAGACCTATCTGCGGGTGGTGGACTACAAGACCGGTAACAAGAAGTTTGATCTGCGGGAGGTTTACTACGGCCTCGACTGCCAGATGCTGCTCTACCTCTTCACCCTGGAGCGCAACGGCGGGGCCCTCTTCCCCGGAGCCACCGCCGCCGGGGTGGAGTATCTGCTGGCCGACCCCAGCCCCACCAGTGAGGCCCGCCCCACCGAAGATACCCCCGAGGATGCCCACCAGGACTACCCCCTGGAAGGGCTTCTGCTGGACGACGAGACGGTCTACCGCAACATGGACACCAAGGGCACCGGCGCCTTTGTGCCGCTGCGCTTCAGCGCCAAGACCGGCAAGCCGCTGCGGGCCGAGCACCGCCTGGCCGACCGGGACAAGCTGGACCGGATCCGGGACCATCTGGACGAACTGCTCACCCAGATGGCCCGCAACCTGTACAGCGGCGAGATTGCGGCCCAGCCGCTGGTGCCCGGTGCTTTCAGCCCCTGTTCCTACTGCGATTACCGGGCGGTCTGCCGTCACGCTGACGGGGAAGGGGAGCGCACCCCCGACCTGACCCGGGATTCCTTTGAGGATTCCCCCGAAACCACCTGACCGAAAGGAGCCCATCCATGGCCGAAGCCAAGATTCAATTTACCCCTGCCCAGGCCGCGGCGATCACCGCCCGCGGGGGCAGCCTGCTGGTCAGCGCGGCGGCGGGCAGCGGCAAAACCCGGGTGCTGGTGGAGCGGGCAGTGGGACTGATCACCGACCCCGACCACCCCGCCGAGGCGGACAGCCTGCTGATCATGACCTTCACCAACGCGGCTGCGGCCAAGCTGCGGGCCGACATCACCCAGCGGCTGGTGGCCGAGGTGCGGGCCCATCCCGGCGATGTGCGGCTGCGCCGCCAGCAGATGCGGCTGCAGCGGGCCTCCATCGGGACGGTGGACGCTTTCTGCCTGCATTTTGTCCAGCAGCATTTCTCAGCGCTGGAAATCCCCCCCGACTTTGAAACTGCCGACGAGGCCAGCCTCTTCCGCATCCGGCAGGAAACCCTGGCTGCCGTGCTGGAGGAGGCCTACGCCGACCCGGAGTTCTGCGCCTTTGCCGATCTCTATGACCGGGGCCGCACCGACGACACCGCCGGCAGCGCCATCCTGGATCTCTACGACTTCACCCGCACCCTGCCCCATCCCGACCGGGCGCTGGAGGACTTCGCCGCCCTATGGCAGCAGGACCTCCCGCCCCAGGAAACCCTCTGGGGCAAGGCGCTGCTGCAGAGCGCCTGCGCCCAGACCCGGGGCATTCTGGAACTCATCGACAGCGCGGTGCTGGCGGCATCCCGGGACGAGGCGGCCGACCGCGCCTACACCGCCGTGCTGCTGGACGACCAGGACCGGCTGCGGCTGCTGCTGGACCGGCTGGAGGACGGCCGCTGGGACGATGCCCTGGCCGCCCTGGATCAGCTGAACCAGTGGCGCAAGGCGGGAACCATCCGGGGCGGCAAGGCCTCCAACACCGCCGCCAACGCCGCCAGTGAACTGCGGGACCGGGCCAAAAAACAGGCGGCCCGGCTGCGGTCGGACTTCCTGCTCTGCACCGCCGCCGAGTTCGCCCAGGACCGGCAGCGTGCCGCCCCCCTGGTGGCGGCGCTGGTGCGGGCGGTGCGGCGGTTCGGCCAGCTGTATTTCCAGGCCAAGGTGGAGGAAAAGCTGCTGGACTATGCCGACTACGAACACCTGACCCTGGAGTTGCTCCAGAACCCTGACGGCAGCCGCACCTCCCTCTGCGAGACGGTCAGCCGCCAGTACAGCGCGGTGCTGGTGGACGAATACCAGGACACCAACGCCCTGCAGGATGCCATCTACTTTTCCCTGGCCCGCCCCGATGCCTCCAACCTCTTTTTTGTGGGGGACATCAAACAGAGCATCTATCGGTTCCGCCAGGCCGACCCCTCGGTGTTCATCCAGAAGCAAGAGGCTTGGCAGCCCTACCCCTACCTCGACCCCGCCCCCGCGGCGCCGGTGGAGCGCCCCGCCACCATCGCGCTGGACGCCAACTTCCGCAGCGCCGGGACGGTGATCCAGGGGATCAACTACCTCTTTGAACAGATTTTTTCCGCCGACCTGGGCGGCATTTCCTACGGTGACGGCCAGCGTCTGGTGGTGGGCAAGCCCGACCCCGCCTATCCCGGCCTCTGCGAGGTGGATGTGCTGGACGGCGCCGATGCCGCCGCCGACGCCCGGGCTGTGGCCGAGCGCATCCGGCAGATGAAGGAGGAGGGCTTTGTGGTCCGGGGCAAGGAGGGCCAGCGCCCCTGCGACTACGGCGACTTCTGTATCCTGCTGCGGGGCCGGTCAGATTTTCCCCTCTATGAGGTCGCCCTGCGCCAGTTGGGCATCCCGGTCTACGCCGACGTGACCGCCGACCTGCTGGACGCCCCCCATCTGCGGCCCTTCGCGGCGCTGCTCACCGTCCTGGACAACCCCGCCCAGGATGTGGAGCTGGCCGCCGTGCTGCTCAGCCCCATCTTTCCCTACACCCCCGACGACCTGGTGGCCCTGCGCCGGGCCTGCCCCCGGGGCAGCCTCTACGGCGCGTTGCTCCACAGCGGTGGGGAGCGGTTCGCCCCCTTCCTGCAAAGCATGCGGACCTTCCGCCAGCTGGCCCGCACCCTGCCGGTGCCCCAGCTCATCGAGGAGCTCTTTGCCCGTACCGGCTACCTGGCCGCGGTGGGGGCGATGCCCGATGGCGCCCGCTGCCGGGAGGACCTCCACGCCTATGCGGCCTGGGCAGCCGGCGCCGGCAAGGCCGGGCTGTCCGCCCTGGTGCGGGCCATGACCGCAGCCCGGGCCAGCGGCGGCCTGACCCAGGGCAGCACCGGCCAGGTGCGCCCCGGCTGTGTCTCCATCATGACGGTGCACCGATCCAAGGGGCTGGAATTTCCCATCGTCTTTGTGGCCAACACTTCCCACAAGTTCAACACCAGCGACGCCATCCGGCCGGTGCTCTGCCACCGCACCCTGGGGGTGGGGCTGACCCTGCGGGCCGGCGGCCGGGCCCAACGGTACAAGACCCTGCCCTATGCCGCGCTGGCCCAGACCATCCGGGCCGAAACCCTCAGCGAGGAGATGCGGATTCTCTATGTGGCGCTGACCCGCGCCCAGGACGCCCTGATCGTGACGGTGCCGCTGAAAAATGCCGCCCAGGAACTCAAGCGGCCGGCTCTGTGCGCCTATGCGGGCACCACCGGGGCCGAAACTCTGCGCCAGTTTTCCAGCTGGGCCGGGTGGATTCTCACCGCCGTCCTGCTCCATCCCGACAGCGACGCCCTGTGGCAGTACGCCGAGTTTCTGCCCCGCCACCTAAGCACCAACGCCCCGCTGACCGTCCGGGTGGTGCAGCCCCCGGCAGCCGCTGAGCTTCCCGAGCCGGAAGCCGATGCCAAACCCGATCCGATCCTCTATGAGTCCATTATGGCGGGCTTCAGCTGGACTGCCCCCGACGCCCCGCTGCGGGAGATCCCCGCCAAGGTCAGTGTCAGCGCGGTGACCCACGCGGCCCGGCAGGTTGCCCTGGAACGCCCTGCTTTCCTGCAAAAGAGCGGGATGACCGGCGCCGAGCGAGGCACCGCCATCCACGCCTTCCTTCAGAGCGTGCCCTTTGACCGGGACCTGGACCTGAAAGCCGAGGTGGACCGGCAGATCACCCTGCGGCTGCTGGACCCGGACCTGGCCGCTCAGCTGCGGCTGGAGGACCTGCGCCCCTTCTTTGAGGGCGCGGTCTGGCGGCGGGTCCGCCAGGCCCAGCGGGTGCTGCGGGAGGAACCCTTCATCACCGCCCTGCCGGCAGCGGAGGTGGCCCCCGAACTGGCCCGGGGGGGGGCAGGGGAGGCCGAGGTGCTGGTCCAGGGCATTGCCGACCTGGTGCTGGTCTTTGCGGACCACGCCGAAATCCTGGACTACAAGACCGACCGCTCTCGGGACCCCGACTTTTACATCCAGGCCTATGCCGGGCAGCTGCGGCTGTACCGCCGAGCCTTTGCCCTGCGGCTGCCGGTGCCGGTGACCAGACTGACCCTGTACAGCTTTACCCTGCAGCAGGAAATCGACGTTCCACTGCAATGAAACCCTCAAAAAAATGCCGCCGGAACCCTTGACGGCAGCCCGTGATTGTGGTAGTATGATACTACCTCTTTTGCGGGCTTATTTTTTGTGCCCTTTTTTGGGCACGGTCCGCAAGCGCGAGGGAGGCTTTATAAACCGTTAAATGGAGGTGCCGAACAATGACTGTGAAAATCACCCTTGCCTGCACGGAGTGCAAACAGCGCAACTACAACAAGGAAAAGAACAAGAAGAACAACCCCGACCGGCTTGAGATGAAAAAGTATTGCCGTTTCTGCAAGAAGCATACCATTCACCGCGAGACCAAGTGAGTAAGGAGCTTTGACGATGGCAGATAAGAAAGCGGTCAAGGACAATGCCAAAGCCGCCGAGCCCAAAAAAGCGGCCAAAAAGCCCTCGTTCCTGAGCAAGGTCAAGGGCTTCTTTGCCCGCATCGGCAAGTATTTCAAAGACACCAAGAGCGAGCTGAAAAAGGTGGTCTGGCCCAGCAAGAAGGATGTCAAGCTCAACACCATCACCGTGGTGGTGGTCGTTGTGATTGCTGCCATCTTCATGGTGGTGCTGGACATGCTTTTTGGCGGTGCGATTCATCTGATGATTGGTGTCTGAGCTGAAAGCGGAGGCTGAAACCATGGCTGAACAGGCGTATTGGTATGTTGTGCATACCTATTCCGGCTACGAGAACAAGGTCGCCCAGGACCTGATGACGATGGTGGAAAACCGTCGCCTGCAGGACCTGATCTGCGATGTGAAGGTTCCCACCGAGACGGTGCTGGAAGATCAGCTGGACAAAACCGGCAACAAGATCGGTGAAAAAGAAGTCCAGCGCAAGATCTACCCCGGCTATGTCTTTGTCAAGATGGTCATGAACGACAACACTTGGTACATCGTGCGCAATACGCGCGGCTGCACGGGCTTCGTCGGTCCGGCTTCCAAACCGGAGCCGCTGACCGAGGATGAGGTCGCCAAGCTGGGTGTCGATATGATCGCCGAACCCGAGGTGGAATACGCCGTCGGGGATACCGTCGAGATCGTGGCCGGGCCGATGGAAGGTTCCGTCGGCACTGTCGAGGAGATCGACAAGGCGGCGCGCAAGGTGCGCGTCAAGATCACCATGTTTGGCCGCGAGCTGCCGGCAGAGCTGGCACTCCACGAGGTCAAACTGCTGTAATTTCCGGTAGAAACCTGTACGAGGTTTTTATAGAGCGGGCGATGGCCGCCTGCTCGTGGGAGGCCCGCGCCGCGGGCCGCAACTCACCACAAATTTTGGAGGTGCAAATATCATGGCACAGAAAATCACTGGCTACATCAAGCTGCAAATTCCCGCCGGCAAGGCAACTCCGGCCCCGCCTGTTGGCCCCGCTCTGGGCCAGAAGGGCGTGAACATCATGGCCTTCACCAAGGAGTTCAACGAGCGTACCAAGAACCAGATGGGCATGATCATCCCCGTCGTTATCACTGTCTACGCCGACCGCTCCTTCAGCTTCATCACCAAAACTCCTCCGGCGCCCGTCCTCATCAAGAAGGCTGCGGGCATTGATACCGCTTCCGGCGTGCCCAACAAGAACAAGGTCGGCTCCATCACCCTGGCTCAGGCCGAGGAGATCGCCAAGACCAAGATGCCTGACCTGAATGCCGCTTCTCTCGAGGCTGCTGTCAGCATGATCAAGGGCACCTGCCGCAGCATGGGCGTCACCGTCGAAGGCTGATCGACCCGCGATTTTGTGGGAGGGAATCCAAAATCCCATAACGACCACACATGGAGGAATGAGTAATGAAACACGGTAAGCTTTATACCGAAAGCGCCAAACTGATTGAGCGCAGCAAAACCTACGAGCCGCAGGAAGCCTTGGAGCTGTGCTGCAAGACTGCCAAGGCCAAGTTCGACGAGACCGTCGAGCTGCATGTCCGTCTGGGCGTTGACAGCCGCCATGCCGACCAGCAGGTCCGCGGCGCCGTCGTTCTGCCCAACGGCACCGGCAAGAATGTCCGGGTCATTGCCATCGCCAAGGGCGATGCCGCCAAGGCCGCTGAGGCTGCCGGCGCCCAGGAGGTCGGCGATGATGATCTGATCGCCAAGATCCAGGGCGGCTACCTGGACTTCGATGTCCTGGTTACCACCCCGGATATGATGGGCAAGGTTGGCCGTCTGGGCAAAATCCTCGGACCCCGTGGCCTGATGCCCAACCCCAAGGCCGGCACCGTGACCCCCGACGTTGGCAAGGCTGTCACCGAAGCCAAGGCCGGTAAGATCGAGTATCGCCTGGACAAGCAGAACATCATCCATGTTCCCGTTGGCAAGGCTTCCTTCGGCGCCGAAAAGCTGATGGTCAACCTGGACACCGTCCTGGAAGCCATCGCCAAGGCCAAGCCCGCCGCTGCCAAGGGCCAGTACTTCAAGAGCGCTACCATCGCCACCACCATGGGCCCCGGCATCCGGGTCAACACCCTGAAGTACGGCGTCTGATCGCGCTTCAAAACATTGCTTGACAAACCCACGCTTCTGTGGTATACTCTAAAAGCTGTTTTTAAGACAGCAGGTGCCGCAAGGCATAACGGGCGTATGCCCACCTGCCGAGAAACGTGCGTTTGACTGCTCTGCTTTCAAAGCCCTTTTCCCGGCAACGGGGAAGGGGCTTTTTTCAATACAAAGCCGCTTGCCTGTTCAACTTACAAGCGGAATGAGGTGAATACAAGAAATGCCCAGCGCAAAGATTTTGGAATCCAAGAAGGCCTTTGTCAAGGAGCTGAACGAAAAGCTGTCCAACTCTCTGGCCGGTGTTGTTGTTTCCTACAACGGCATCTCGGTGGAGGCCGATACCAAACTTCGCAAGGAGCTGCGTGAGGCTGGCGTGGAGTACATGGTCGTCAAGAACACCATGCTGCGTCTGGCTGTCAAAGGCACCCAGTACGAGGATCTGGCTCAGTGGTTCAAGGGCGATACCGCCATTGCTCTGTCTGCCGAAGATCCGGCCGCTGCTGCCCGCATCCTGTGCAAGTTTGCCGATGCCGACAAGACCAAGCGTTTTGCCGTCAAAGGCGGTTTCTGCGATGGTCAGGTCCTGGACGCCGCCGGTGTCAAGAGCCTGTCCACCATGCCCAACCGCGAAGGTCTGCTCTCCATGCTGGCCGGCTCCCTCAACGGGATCATCGGCGGTCTGGCGGTTGCCCTTCAGGCTGTTGCCGACAAGCAGGAAGAGACCCCCGCTGCCTGATTTTGCAGGCAGCATGAGCCAAGCGGCCTAGGGCTCGAAACAACGGCCGCACACAAACAAACATAATGGAGGTAACTACCATGGCTTCTGAGAAGATCACTGCCATTGTCGAGTCTGTCAAGACTATGACTGTTCTGGAGCTCAAAGAGCTCGTTGATACCATTTGCGAAGAGTTCGGCGTTTCCGCCGTTGCCGCTGCTGCTCCGGCCGCTGCCGGCGCTGCTGCCGCTCCCGCTGAGGAAGAGAAGACCGAGTTCGACGTCATCCTGAAGGAAGTCGGCGCCAACAAGATGCAGGTCATCAAGGCTGTCAAGGAGCTGACCGGCGCTTCCCTGATGGAGGCCAAGAAGCTCGTCGAGACCCCCGAGGCCAAGCTGAAGGAGCAGGCTTCCAAGGCCGATGCCGAAGAGATCCAGAAGAAGCTGGAAGAAGTCGGCGCCAAGGTCGAGCTGAAGTAATTTTACTTCAATTCCGCTTTTCAAGCCCATCGCAGAGCATTGCCCTGCGATGGGCTTTTTTGTGTTTACGGCAGAAAAATTGGCCGCCCTCTGTGCCTGTTGCTTGGGGGACACAGAGGGCGGCCGGAAGAAAGAAGATGTTTACGCCATCGAAGGGGCCCGGCGCTGTTGCTTGTGGGAGGAATCGGGGAGATGTTCGGGACCCTTTTCGGCGGGAGGCGTCTTGTAGCTGTTGTAGATCTGGCTCAGGATGGCGGTGCGCCGCACAATCCCGATAAAGACGTTGCGGTCATCCACCACCGGAACAAAGTTCTGTTCGATGGCGGCTTCCAGCAGGCTGCGCATGTCAGTGGTCACGGTCACCGCCTTGTAATCCCGGCGGCGGGGGAAGGTGGCAATGGGCACATCCTCGCTGGCTTCCAGGTCCAGCCCGTGCAGGTTTTTGATGCCCCACAGAATGTCCCCTTCGGTGATGGTACCCACAAATTCGCCGTTGCGGCGTAAAACCGGGATGGTGGCAAACCGCTGGTTGGACCACTTTTCCAGGGTCTGGCGCAGGGAAAAATCCTCGTAGATATACAGCACATCCTGCTTGGGGGTCAGAAAATAGAGCAGGTTCATGATAAACTCCTTTGCGGTTTTTCGTGCCCGCGGCAAGAGCACGGAATTGGTTCATTCTCAGTATACGCGCTCCCGGTGGCGACTTTGTGAATGGATTGTAAAAAAAGAACGACGAAATCCAGAGGGAATCTTTTGTGCAAAACCTACTGTTCAAACGCCCCGGAATGGTGTATAATAAATCCAATTACATGGGTGTAATCCGGCTTTTTGGCGGGGCTGCGCCCAAAAAGCCATAACGAAGGAGGAACGGCGATGATCACCAAAGTGAACCCCTATGGGCATATTTCACTGACCAATGATTACTTCTCCGGCCTGGTCGCGCAGGCTGCCAAAAATTGCTACGGCATCGCCGCGATGGGGCAGACCCCGGCGGCCAACACGGTTCGCAGCGCATTGCGCAACGGCAGTTTACCGCACAAAGGCGTCACCGTTACCCAGGAGGACGGCCGCCTTGCCATCACCCTGCACATCAAGGTGGGGTATGGGCTCAACATCGCGTCCATCACCCAAAGCATTACCCATCGCGTCAAGGATGAGGTGGAGCGCGCCACCGGCCTGAAGGTCACCCGCATCGATGTGTATGTGGACGACATCATTTCGGCCTGATCCCCCAAAACTAGCAATGAGGTGTTGAATCAATGATTACTGGCAAGACGCTGCGCGACGCCATCCTTTCCGGCGCCAACAATATCGCAAACCAGCGTACCCGTGTTGACGAACTCAACGTATTCCCGGTCCCCGACGGTGACACCGGCACCAACATGAGCATGACCATCGGTGCGGCCTGCAAGGAACTGGAAAACCTGCCCGACGACTGCACCGTGGCCGATGCCAGCAAGTGCGCTGCCTCCGCCATGCTGCGGGGCGCCCGCGGCAACTCGGGCGTCATCACCAGTCTGCTCTTCCGCGGCTTCTCCAAGGCACTGGCCGGCAAGACCAACGCCGAGGCGGCCGATCTGACCAAGGCGCTGCAGATGGGTGTGGAGGCTGCCTACAAGGCGGTCATGAAGCCCACCGAGGGCACCATCCTCACCGTCACCCGGCTGGCCTCCGAGGCGGCTGTCGCAAGCACCGCCACCGAAGTCCCCGCTCTGTGGGACGAGGTGCTGGCCGCCGGCCAGGCTGCGCTGGAGGACACCCCCAACCAGCTGCCGGTGTTGAAAAAGGCCGGCGTGGTGGACGCGGGCGGCCAGGGCATTATGCTGGTCTTTGAGGGAATGAAGCAGGTCTTTGACGGCGGCGAGATCATCCCCAGCCAGGAAGTGGCCGCCAAGCCCAAGGTCTCCAGCGAGAGCGCCGGCAAGGGGGTCTTCACCGACGATCTGATGAAGGTGGAGGACATCAAGAACGGCTACTGCACCCAGTTCCTGCTGCACAAGAACGAGGGCGCCAGCGTCACCCGTCTGCGGGCCTTCCTGGAGTCCAACGGTGATTCTGTGGTGGTCATCGAGGACGACGATGTGGCCAACTGCCATGTCCACACCTCTGACCCCGGCATGATGCTCAGCGAGGCCATCAAGTACGGCTACCTCACCGACTTCAAGATCGAGAACATGCACGAGCAGTTCCTGGCCCGCCAGAAGCAGGGCAAGGGGCTGGAAAAGCAGGCGGCCGCCGAGGAGCGCGCCGCTGCCCAGGGCGAGCAGTTTGTCTACGCCGCGGTGGACCCCGAGCGGGCCTACGGCTTTGTGGCGGTGGCCGCCGGCGAGGGCCTGAAGGCCGTCTTCGGAGACCTGGGTGTGGATGCGGTTGTCTCGGGCGGACAGACCATGAACCCCGCCACCGAGGACATCCTGGCCGCCATCCAGAGTGTGCCGGCCAAGACGGTTCTGGTGCTGCCCAACAACAAGAACATCATCATGGCGGCGGAACAGGCCCAGAAGCTGGCGGACCGCCAGGTGCTGGTGCTGCCCACCCGCACCGTGCCCCAGGGCATGACCGCCATGCTGAACTTTGACCCCGACGCCGCCCCCGAGGAGAACGCCGTCAACATGATGGCAGCGGCGGATAAGGTGTCCACCGGTCTGGTGACCTACGCCGCCCGGGACAGCGAGTACGACGGTCGCCCCATCCACAAGGGGGAGATCATGGCGCTGGAGAACGGCAAGATTGTGGCCACCGGCAATGATCTGGCCAAGATGACCTACCGCCTGGCCCGCAGCATGAAGAAGAAGGACACCCAGTTCATCACGGTGATCTCCGGCTGCGATGTCAGCGATGAGGACGCCGAGCGCACCACCGATCTGGTCCGCGCCAAGTGCGGCGGCAACATCGAGGTCAGCCATATCAGCGGCGGCCAGCCGGTCTACTACTACATGATCAGCGTGGAATGAGCCGAAGGAAATAACCAGAAAAGGACGAATTTTGGCCGCCGTGGCCCGGGTTCGTCCTT
Source organism: uncultured Gemmiger sp. (assembly GCA_944382835.1). Taxonomy (GTDB): domain Bacteria; phylum Bacillota; class Clostridia; order Oscillospirales; family Ruminococcaceae; genus Gemmiger. The sequence continues at coordinate 16,131 of CALWNP010000013.1, read as the reverse complement.
TTTCTCAATCTTGAATTTTTTGCCGAAAGGAGGCCTGCGCCGGTGCCCAACCTAGACAGTTCGGTTCAGTACATCAAGGGCGTGGGCCCGGCCTACGCCAAAAAGTTTGAAAAACTGGGCATCCAGACCGTCCGGGACCTGCTGCTCCACTATCCCCGGCGATACATCGATTATTCCCAACCCTATACCGTGGCGTCGGCCCCCTATGATGTGGACTGCTGCGTCAGGGCCACCGTCCTGCAGAAGGACCCCGACCGCCGGATCAAGGGCGGGCGGATGCTCTCCCGGGTGCTGGCTGCCGACGACAGCGGGGTACTGGCCCTCTCCTGGTTCAACGCCCCCTATGCTGCCCAGAACCTGGTGGTGGGGGAGAGCTACTTCTTTGAAGGCCGGGTGGGGGGTATCATGACCCGGCGGGAAATTTTGCACCCGCTGGTCCGCACCGAGGAACAGGTGGCCCGCAATCCGCTGCTGCCGGTCTACGGCAGCACCGACGGGCTGCCCGGCACCCGGATCGCCCGCTGTGTGCTCCAGGTTCTGGATGCCGCCCGGGAGCTGGCGGACCCGCTGCCCCCCGAGCTGCTGACCCGCTACCGGATGCCGGACAAGGCCACGGCGGTGCGGGGCATCCATGCCCCGCGGGATGCGGCGGATGCGGCAGCCGCCCGGCGGCGGCTGATTTTTGAGGAGCTCTACCTGCTGCAGATTGGCATCTTTCTGCTGCGGGGACATGGCCGGCGGGCCACCAGCGCCCCCATGCGGCCGCTGGATCTGGAGCCCTTCTGGCGCAGCCTGCCCTACGCCCCCACCGGGGCCCAGCGCCGGGCCACCGAGGAGATCTGCCATGACCTCTGTGGCAAGACCCCCATGAACCGGCTGCTGCAGGGGGACGTGGGCAGCGGCAAAACTCTGGTGGCTGCTGCCGCCATCTGGTATGCGGCCCAGAACGGCTGGCAGAGTGCCATGCTGGCCCCCACCGAAATCCTGGCCCGGCAGCACGCTGCCAATCTGGCCGATCGGCTGGAACCCTTCGGGGTCAATGTGACTTTGCTGGTGGGGGGAATGAAGGCGGCGGAAAAGCGGGTGGCTCTGGCCGCCATCGCCGACGGCCGGGCTGGTCTGGTGGTGGGCACCCATGCGGTGCTCACCGACAAGGTGGTGTTCAAAAACCTGGGGCTGGCCATTGTGGACGAACAGCACCGGTTCGGGGTGCGCCAGCGGGGCATCCTGGCCGGCAAGGCCCAGAGCCCCCATCTGCTGGTCATGAGCGCCACCCCCATCCCCCGCACCCTGGGTCTGCTGATGTACGGAGACCTGGACATCTCGGTGCTGGACGAGCTGCCCCCCGGGCGCAAACCCATCCGCACCTGGTTCATCACCGGCAAAAAGCGGCGGGATATGTACGGCTTCCTGGACAAGCAGATCGCCGCCGGCCACCAGGTTTACATCGTCTGCCCCGCCATCGAGGAGAACGAGCTGGACGCCGGGATGAAGGCGGTCAAGCAGTATTACACCGAGACCGCCTGCCCCATGCTGCCCAACCGGCGGATTGGGCTGCTCCACGGCAAGCTCAAGCCCAAGGAGAAGGACGCCGTGATGGAGGAGTTCAAGGAGGGCAAGCTGGATGTGCTGGTCTCCACCACCGTCATCGAGGTGGGGGTGGATGTGCCCAACGCCACCGTCATGGTCATCGAGAACGCCGAGCGGTTCGGCCTGTCGGCCCTGCACCAGCTGCGGGGCCGGGTGGGCCGCGGTGCCGCCGATTCCTGCTGCATCCTGATCTCGGACAACGAGAACGAGGCGGTGCGCCAGCGGCTGAGCTTCCTCTGCCATACCTCGGACGGCTTTGCGGTGGCCCGGTATGATCTGGAAACCCGCGGCCCCGGCGATTTCTTCGGGGAAGCCCAGCACGGCCTGCCCACCCTGCGGGTGGCGGACCTGGTCCAGGATACCCGGACCCTGCGGGTGGCCCAGGAGGAGGCCAAGGCGCTGCTGGCCGCCGATCCCAACCTCACCGACCCCGCCCACCGGCCGCTGGCCGATGAGGTGGAACGGCTGTTTGAGGCGGCTGGCGCCATGAACTGAACAAAATGGGGCAGGGCGGCAAAATAACCTTTTCTCTCCCGGCGGTTTTTGGTATACTAAGAGGGATCTTCCCGGGTTTTCCGGGGGAGCAAGACAAGGAAAGGAACAAGGGACGATGCCAATGAAAAAGCGCTTTGCAGGCTGGATCGCCATGCTGGTGCTGGTGTTCGTGATGGCAACGCCAGCCTTTGCCGCCGAAGGGTACGAACCGGATTTCGCCATCAGTGCGGCGGCCGCCTATGTGGTCAACCTGGACACCAACATTGTCGTCTACGAGAAGGAGAGCGAAACCTCCATGGAGGCCGCCAGCCTGACCAAGCTGATGACGATGATCCTGATGCTGGAAACCTACCAGGATCAGCTGGACACCGTCACCGTGACGGCACCCGGTTATATCTACGACATTCTCTACGGGAAGAACGCCTCCACCGCCGACATCTGGCGGGGGGAGACCCACACCCTGCGTTCGCTGCTCTACGCCATGGAGCTGCCCAGCGGCAACGAGGCAGCCTACATCGTGGCGGATTACATGGGAGGCGGCAGCATCGACAACTTTGTGGCGATGATGAATGAGGAGGCCGCCCGCATCGGCTGCACCGGCACCACCTTTGCCGACCCCTGCGGTCTGGACCACGGCAACGTGACCACCGCCAAGGACGCCTACCTGATCCTGCGCACCGCCATGAGCTATGACGCCTTTGTCCAGGCGGCGGGTTCCACCAGCTACCAGATGCCGGCCTCCACCATGCACGAGGCGCCCTACAACATCCTGAGCACCGATATGCTCATCAACTCGGACAGCGGCTATTACCGCAGCTACACCCAGGGCGGCAAGACCGGCAGCCTGGATGACTGGCAGAACTTTGCCGGCTGGCACACCCAGGACGGGGAGAGCTACATCAGTGTGGTGCTGCACAGTTCGCTGGATGTGGATGATCGCCCCGCCCTGGTGGAGACCGCCCAGCTTATGGACTGGGCCTTCGACACCTTCACCATTGCCCCGGCGCTGGACACCACCCAGCCCATCTCGGAGCTGCCCATCATCTATTCCACCCAGGCGGATACCGTGATGCTCTACCCGGCGGACGACATGATGACCCTGCTGCCCCGGGACGGGGGTGCCGACCTGACCCAAAAGACCTTTGACCTGCCCGAGCGGCTCACCGCCCCCATCAAACAGGGAGATGTGGTGGGCACCGTGACCCTCTCCATCCAGGGAGAGTCCCTGGGCACGGTGGACCTGATCGCCGGCAGTACGGTGGACCGCAACCAGGTGCTCTACACCCTGACCAAGGTGGGCGAGTTCTTCAGCAGCACCTACTTCAAGGTGGTGGTGGTGCTGGCCATGATCGCGGTGGCGGTCTACGCCTTCCTGTGGGTGGTGGCGGTGCTCTTCTCGGTGAGCGGCACCAACAACAAAAAGCGCCGGGGCTGAACCCTTGCGCACCGACCTGAACCCAAAAGCCGGACGGCCTTGGAAACCGGATGTGCCCGCCGGACGGATACACACCCGAAACAATAGAAACCTAGGGGGTTTTTCTATGCTGGATGTCAAACGCAACCTGACGACTATGACCGATTTTTACGAGCTGACCATGTCCGCCGGGTATCTGGACGAGGGATACCAAGACAAGATCGCGGTTTTTGATATGTTCTTCCGCCGGGTGCCCGATGGCGGCGGCTACGCCATCATGGCCGGCCTGCAGCAGTTCATGGACGCGGTGGATCACCTGGAATTTACCCAGGAGGACATCGACTATCTGCGCTCCACCAAGGTCTTTGATGAAAAGTTCCTCAATTACCTGGCCAACTTCACCCTCCACTGCAACATCTGGGCCATCGAGGAAGGGGTGCCCATCTTCCCCCAGGAGCCCATCGTCACGGTGGAAGGCCCGGCCATCGAGTGCCAGCTGCTGGAAACCCTGCTGCTGGTCACCTTCAACCACCAGTGCCTGATCGCCACCAAAGCCAGCCGGATTGTCCGGGCAGCAGAAGGACGCCCGGTCATGGAGTTCGGCGCCCGCCGGGCTCAGGGCTATGACGCCGCCTACTTCGGTGCCCGGGCAGCCTACATCGGCGGCTGCGGTTCCACCTCCTGCGTCATGGCGGCCCGGGATTTCGGCATCCCCGCCTCCGGCACCATGGCTCACAGCTGGGTGCAGATGTTCCCCTCGGAGTACGACGCCTTCAAGAAATACGCCGAAATGTACCCCGACGCCTGCGTTCTGCTGGTGGATACCTACAACGTGCTGCGCCACGGCGTGCCCGACGCCATCCGGGTCTTTGACGAGGTCCTCAAGCCCATGGGCAGGCGGCCCAAGGGCATCCGCATCGACTCGGGCGATATCGCCTACCTCTCCAAGAAGGCCCGCAAGATGCTGGACGCCGCCGGCTATCCCGACTGCCCCATCTGCGCCTCCAACAGCCTGGACGAGTACCTGGTCCGGGATCTGATCCTCCAGGGCGCCCGGGTGGACAGCTTTGGCATCGGCGAGAACATGATCACCGCCAAGTCGGACCCGGTCTTCGGCGGGGTGTACAAGCTGGCCGCCGTCAAGGAAGCGGACGGCAGCTACACACCCAAGATGAAGCTCTCCGAGAGCGCCGAAAAGACCACCATTCCCTGCCTGAAGAAGGTCTGGCGGATCTACGACGAGGACGGCAAGGCCATGGCCGACCTGATCACCCTGGCCGACGAAGAGGTGGAGACCAAGCACGGCATCACCCTCTTTGATCCGGTGGAAACTTGGAAGGAGCGGACCTATGTAAACTGCACCGCCCGCTGCCTGTCCACCCAGATCTATGCCGAGGGCAAGCGGGTGTACCAGAACCCCGCCCTCAACGACATCCGCAAGTTCTGCAAGGCCCAGATCGGCACCCTGTGGGATGAGGTAAAGCGGTTTGAGAACCCCCACCGCTACTATGTGGACCTGAGCCAGAAGCTGTGGGACACCCGCAACGCCCTGCTGAAGGTTCTGGCAAAATAAAATATGACAAAATGGTTACTTTCTCTTTTCCCTGGACAGACTATCTAGGAACGGGTTACTCCCGTTTGGATCACAGGTCCGGCGGCAGGGGAGAGGCCGAAAGCCCCCTTGCCGCCGGCGGCAAGGGGGCTTTTGTTGTGGAGCGATGGGAACGCAGCTGTCTGTTTGTTCTGGGGGGCGGTGCCTACCTGGGGGTGGAACTGGCCTGGCGGGGTGCCACCCACTGGACCATGTTTCTGGCCGGGGGCATCTGCCTGTGCTACCTCCACTGGCTGGATGCCGGCCTGCGGCTGCCGCTGCCGGTCTGCGCCCTGCTGGGGGCAGCGGGGGTCAGCGGGCTGGAACTGGGGCTGGGCATCCTCTGCACCCAACTGCTGGGCATCCATGTCTGGGATTACAGCCGGGAATGGGGCAATCTGGCCGGATACATCTGCCCCAAATACTCGGTGCTGTGGTTTTTCCTCTGCGGATGGGTGCTGTGGGCCATGCGCACCCTGCGTCATCGGCTGAAAGTACAAATAATCGGATGATCAAAACCGGACTTCGGCTCAGAAGTCCGGTTTATCTCTCTGCCTTTCCGGTAGAATGAAGGTACAACAAAGGAAAGGCAGGGAGTAATGATGACCCAGAAATTTATCAATGTGGCAGGCCATATCGAGGTGTATTCGGCGGAAGGGGAGTTCTTGTTCTCGGCCGACAACATGCAGGAGGCCTGGGAGGAACTGTCCGCGTAACAAATACAAACGTGGCCTTGCAATAGACAAATTGCCGAAAATAAAAATGATATACAAAAATATTTTGTAAGTTTGTACAAAAAGCGACTTGTCAAAACGACCTCTCTCCCATATACTAAGGGTAGAAAACAGAAAGGAGATGGGGTTGCAATGTTGAAGTTGCACACGCTTACAAAGTGGATGCATGGCTTTCTGGAGCCGGACTGCACCTACGGTTTGCCCGAGGATGTATACAACGACGTGATCCCGTCGGGCATCCACGAATTCAACCGCATGGAGTTCTGATGGTTTTCATCGGTTGAAGACGCGCATTCCAACAAATGGATCGCGGCCGACCCCCGCGCGATCATAGAACCATCCGGCAAAGGCCGGCGCAGATGCGCCGGCCTTTGCCGTTGCCCAACGAAAAACGGGTACCGCTGTGCACGGTACCCGTTTTTCGGTTCAGAAATATCCGTTGTCGGTGTGGGTGTCCTGGGAGAGCAGCCCCATCGAGACCCCCAGCGCTTCGTCCACCCGCTGCATGTCCTCGGGCGGAATCCGCCCGGCCCGTTCCCGCAGCCGGCGTTTGTCCAGGGTGCGGATCTGTTCGGTCAGCACGATGCTGTCCTTGGCCAGACCGCAGCGGTCGGCGCGCACCCCGATGTGGGTTGGCAGCCGGTTTTTGTCCTGCCGCGAGGTGATGGCCGCCGCGATGACGGTGGGGCTGTGGCGGTTGCCGATCTCATTCTGGATGATAAGTACCGGCCGTACCCCGCCCTGCTCCGAACCCACCACCGGGCTCAGATCTGCGTAGAAAACCTCTCCTCTGTGTACTTCCATGCGTCATGCCTCCCTGCTTGTTGTGTCACACCTACAGTATAAGCAGGGAAGCGGGGTTTTAATCATCCCGCACTTCCAAAACCACAAAGGCCATGGCCAGCCCGCTGTCGTGGGTCAGGCTCAGATGGGGCAGCACCCGGTTCTCTTTGGCCCAGAGGGCTGCCTTGCCCTCCAGCACAAAGCAGGGAGCGCCGCTGTCCTGGCGCAGCACCGAGAGCTCGGACAGGGCAAACCCGCCGATGCCGGTGCCGCAGGCCTTGAGAAAGGCCTCCTTGGCCGCCCAGTTGGCGGCGGCGGTTTCGGCCCGGGCCTTACCGCTGCGGCTTTCCAGCAGCGCCTGCTCCCCGGCCGAGAAGACCCGGCGCAGAAAGGCGGGGCTCTGGATGCTTTTGCCCATGCGCTCCACCGCGCACAGATCGGTTCCGATGCCTAAAATCATGGTGGGCTCCCTCCGGGGCGGCGGTTGTCCGGGCAGAAGCTCACTTCACCCGGATGATGTAATCCTGCTTGCGGGGCTTGGGCTCCCGGGTGCCGCCCTCGGCGGGGTAGCCCAGGATGCAGTTGCCCACGCCGCGCAGATACTCGGCGTGGGGTACACCCCATTTCTTCAGCAGGGCCTTGCCCTCCTCGCTGTCGAACATCTCATGGGCGCGGTGAATCCAGCAGGAGCCCAGCCCGATGCTGGCGGCTGCCTCCATCATGGCGCCCAGCACCAGACTGCCATCCTCCACATAGGTGCGCACCCGGGTGTCGGCCAGAACGACCAAAACGGTGGGGGCGCCGTAGAAGGGATCGGAATTCACCCCCATGACGGCGGCGTTCATCTTGGACAACTCCCGGATGGTATCGGGGTCCTGCACCGCGATGATCACCGGGCTCTGCAGACCCTGGCCGGTGGGGGCCCAGGTGCCGGCTTCCAGCACGGTTTCCAGCTCTTCCTCTTTGATCTGCTTGGCCTGGTAGGCGCGGCAGCTGCGGCGGGTGTGCAGATTGCGCAGAACTTCATTCTCCAACATAAAACAGTCTCCTTTCATGAACAAATGATTACTGTGTTGCTTGTACCTGTTCGCTTATTATAGCATATCTGTGCAACAATTGGAAAATTTTTGTGCGCATGCTATAAAACCCGTTCGTGTAATTTCTAACAAATCCAACATTTCGTCCATTGCGTTTTCAAGGTTCATGCGATATACTAAATACAGATCCATGATTTTAAAATGGCGTACAAGGAGGTATTTTTCCAATGGAGACCTATGGAATTGAAAAACTCGGTATCATCGGCCCCAAGGCTGTGTACCGCAATCTGACCCCCGCCCAGTTGACCGAAGCCGCTCTGCGCCGCGGCGAAGGCTCCCTGTCCAAGACCGGCGCTCTGGTTGTCACCACCGGCAAGTACACCGGCCGCTCCCCCAACGATAAGTTCATCGTTGACAGCGAGGGCATCCACAACGAGATCGCCTGGGGCAAGGTCAACCGTCCCATCAGCCGTGAAAAGTTCAACGCCATCAAGAGCAAGGTTGCTGCTTACCTGCAGGGCCGTGAAATCTTCATCTTCGACGGTTTCGCCGGCGCTGACAAGAAGTACACCAAGAAGTTCCGCATCATCAACGAGCTGGCCAGCCAGAACATGTTCATCCATGAGCTGCTGATCCGCCCCACCGCTGAGGAACTGGCCGACTATGGCGAGCCCGACTACACCATGCTGGTGGCCCCCGGCTTCAAGTGCGATCCCGAGGTGGACGGCGTCAACAGCGAAGCCGCCATCATGATCGACTACGAAGCTCACATGATCGTCATCTGCGGCAGCCAGTACAGCGGCGAGATCAAGAAGAGCGTCTTCTCCACCATGAACTATGTCATGGTCAAGGAGAACGTCCTGCCCATGCACTGCTCCGCCAACATGGATCCTGTCACCCATGAGACCGCTGTCTTCTTCGGCCTGTCCGGCACCGGCAAGACCACCCTGTCTGCTGACCCCGGCCGCAAGCTGATCGGCGACGACGAGCACGGCTGGAGCCCCGACGGCGTCTTCAACTTCGAGGGCGGCTGCTATGCCAAGTGCATCAACCTGAGCGCTGAGCACGAGCCCGAGATCTACGGCGCCATCAAGTTCGGCTCCCTGGTCGAGAACGTGGTCATGGATCCCGAGACCCGTGAGCTGGACTTCGACGACGGCAGCCTGACCGAGAACACCCGTGTGGGCTACCCCATCAACTACATTGACAATGCCCAGATCCCGGGCGTTGGCGGCATCCCCAAGGTTGTCATCTTCCTGACCGCCGATGCCTTCGGCGTTCTGCCCCCGGTCAGCCGTCTGAGCCGTGAGGCTGCTATGTACCACTTCGTCACCGGCTTCACCTCCAAGCTGGCCGGCACCGAGCGTGGCGTCACCGAGCCGCAGCCCACCTTCTCCACCCTGTTCGGCGAGCCCTTTATGCCGATGGATCCCTCGGTCTACGCCGAGATGCTGGGCAAGAAGCTGGACGAGTACGGCACCAAGGTCTACCTGGTCAACACCGGTTGGGCCGGCGGCAGTGCTGCCATGGGCGCCAAGCGCATGAGCCTGCCCTACACCCGTGCCATGGTCACCGCTGCCCTGAACGGCACCTTCGACAACATCGAGTTCAAGCATCATGACATCTTCAATGTCGACTACCCCGTCAGCTGCCCCGGCGTGCCGGATGAGAAGCTGGATGCCCGTGGCATGTGGGAAGACAAGGCTGCCTACGATGCTCAGGCCAACAAGCTGGCCCAGATGTTCGCCGACAACTTCGCCAAGAAGTACCCCAACATGCCCGCTGAGATCGCCAACGCCGGCCCCAAGCCGAAGGTCTGATCCTCTGCTGCGCAGTTGTAACTGAAACCTGCACCCCCGTGTTCTGCATTGCCGGAGCACGGGGGTGCTTTTTTGCTGCGGCGCAGAATTTCGACGGCGCAGCTTCCGTTTCAGACTTGTTTTTTGCCGCAAAAACATGTATCCTTATAACGTATATTGACTTGGGGGAGGGAACACAATGCAGTTGTTGCCTTATGCAATTCTGGATATGGATGGGACCCTGCTGGACTCCACCGGCATGTGGGATGTGGTGGCCGACCGGGTGCTGGCCCGCTGGGGAAAGACCTTCCCGCGGGAGGACCGCCGGGACAACATGACCCTGACCATCGAGGGCAGTGCCGAGTTCTATGTCAACAAATACCAGCTGCCCATCACCCCGGAGGAGGCGGCCAAAATCATCCGGGAGGAGGCCCGCCGCGCCTATGCCGAGGTGGCGGTGCTCAAGCCCGGCGCTCTGGACGCCCTGGACCTGCTGGGCCAGTGGGGAGTCAGGATGTGCGTGGCCTCCGGCACCGAGAAGGCGCTGGTGGACGCAGCGCTGACCCGCTTTGGCATCCTGGACCGGTTTGCCTTCACCATCGCCTGCACCAATCCCCAGGGCAAGGCGGAACCCGAGGTCTATCTGCGGGCCACCGAATTGCTGGGGGCCCCGGGCCCGGAGCAGGTCATGGTCTTTGAGGATTCCCCCACCGCGGTGCATACCGCCAAAAAGGCGGGCTTCTTCACCATTGCGGTGCGGGATACCTTCACCGAGGAGGACTGGCCCGCCACCCGCGCTGTGGCGGATGCGGCGGTGGAGTCCTGGCCCCAATGGGTGGCCGAGATGCGCCATGCCTGACCCCAAAACTGGAAAGAGGAGAACAACCTATGAAACTGATCACCTTTACCGTGCCCTGTTACAACTCGGCCGACTATATGGACCGCTGCATCGAAAGCCTGCTTCCCGCCGGCCCCGAGGCCGAGATCATCCTGGTGGATGACGGCTCCAAGGACAACACCGGCAAGATTGCCGACGCCTACGCCGAAAAGTATCCCGACATCGTCCGGGTCATCCACCAGAAAAACGGCGGCCACGGCGAGGGGGTCAACCAGGGCATCCGCAACGCCACCGGCCTCTACTACAAGGTGGTGGACTCCGACGACTGGCTGGACGGGGATGCCCTGCAGCAGGTGATGGCCAAGCTGCGGGAGTTTGCCGCCATGGACCAGCCGGTGGACCTGCTGATGTGCAATTATGTCTACGAGCATACGGTGGACAACACCCATCACACCGTCCGCTATACCCGGATTCTGCCCCAGAACCGGGTGTTTACCTGGGAGGAGATTGGGCATTTCCCCCAGAGCCAGAACATCCTGATGCACACCGTCATCTACCGCACCCAGATTCTGCGCCAGTGCAAGCTGGAGCTGCCCAAGCACACCTTCTATGTGGACAACGTCTTTGTCTACCAGCCGCTGCCCTGCTGTGAGCGGCTGTACTATCTGGATCTGGACCTCTACCGCTATTTCATCGGTCGGGAGGACCAGAGCGTCAACGAAAAGGTTATGCTCAAGCGGGTGGACCAGCAGCTGCGGGTGACCCGGATCATGATTGACGCGGTGGACCTCTATGCCCTGCCCGAGCGGCAGAAAAAGCTGCGGGCCTATATGCTCAACTACCTCTCGATGATGATGACCATTTCCAGCGTCTTTCTGACCATGGACGGCACCCCTCAGGCTCTGGCCAAGAAAAAGGATTTGTGGGACTACCTCAAACGGCACGACAAGCGGGTCTGGCGCCGCTGCTGCCTGTCGGTGGCGGGGCTGACCAACCTGCCCACCGCGGCAGGACGCCGTCTTTCCCTCTGGGGGTATCATGTGGCCCAGAAAATCTTCAAATTCAACTGATGCAGCACAGAGCCGCTCCGCCGGGGCGGCTCTCCTTTTTGCCCAAACACCATGGCGGTCAGCAAGATGCCGTTCCAATCTGGCACAGGGGAACGGTTTGTGCTATACTGTTGGCAGCCAAATGCAAAACTGAAAAAAGGAAGTGTCCATCATGTATAAAGCCGGAGACAAGATGCTGGAGGTACGGGAACTGCTGATCAAGGCGTTTGCCTCGGTCTGGGCCCAGGGCGGGCAGGAAACCGACCGGGATACCTACATCAACAGCAGCATCACCGTCATCGATTCCATCCAGATCACCCCCGAGATGATCTACGCCGAGGAGGGCCAGGGCCTGCTGGATGGCGAGGAGCTGGACCACCTCACCGACCTGGTCCGCACCGACGGGGTGTGGGTCTATTACGGGGTGCCCGCCGAGAACTTCTTCCTGGTCACCTGGATGCCGGATGCCCAGGCCGCGGCGGACAAGATCGCGGCGCTGCGCCAGGAAGGGGACTGTGTGACCTGCACCGTGGACCTGAGCCAGGAATGGCAGATGCAATGACAGGGCCGGCAGGGCAGGGGGGAGCGGTCACCATTCCGCTTCCCGCCCCGGTGGCGATGCTGCTGGACACCCTGCACCGGGCGGGACATTCGGCCTATGTGGTGGGGGGCTGTGTCCGGGACAGCCTGCTGGGCCGCCGGCCCGGCGACTGGGACATCTGCACCGATGCCACCCCCGACCAGACCAAGGCGATTTTCTCTGACTGCCGCCAGATCCTGACCGGGGAAAAGCACGGCACCGTGGCCCTGGTGCTGGAGGGAGCGGTCTACGAGATCACCACCTACCGGGTGGAGGCGGGCTATTCCGATGGCCGCCACCCCGATGGGGTCCTCTTTGTGCCCCAACTGCGGGAGGACCTGGCCCGGCGGGATTTTACCATCAACGCCATGGCCTATTCCCCCACAGCGGGGCTGGTGGACCTGTACGGCGGCCGGGCAGACCTGGCTGCCGGTCTGATCCGCTGTGTGGGAGACCCCGCTGCGCGGTTCGGTGAGGATGCCCTGCGGATTCTGCGGGCGGTGCGGTTTGCGGCCCAGTTGGGCTTTTCCCTGGAGGAAGCCACCGCCCGGGCGGCCCGCCAGCTGTGCGGGACGCTGAACCGCATTTCGGCCGAGCGCTGCTTCACCGAGCTGGACAAGCTGCTGTCCGGCCCCAACGCAGGGCAGGTGCTTTCCCAATACGGCGAGGTGCTGGCCGGGGTGATCCCTGAGATCCTGCCCTGCATCGGCTGCGACCAGCCGGGGCGGTGGCACTGCTATGATGTCTGGCAGCACACCGCGGTGGCGGTGGGGGCGCTGAATCTGCAGGGGCTGGAAGAACGGGGGGCCCAGATGCTGCGCTGGGCGGCCTTTCTCCACGATCTGGCCAAGCCCCTCTGCCGCACCGTGGCGGCCGATGGGACGGTGCACTTTTACGGCCACAACCAGCGGGGCGCCCGGTTGGCCCGGGATATCCTGCGCCGGCTCCGGGCGTCCAACGCACTGGTACAGGGGGCGTCCGGCCTGGTGGCCATCCACGACGCCCCGCTGCCGCAGGGGGACCCGGCCACCCTGCGGGCGCTGGGACAGTACGGCGCCGCCTTTCTGCGGCGGCTGTGCCGGCTGAAATACGCCGATCTGGACGCCCACGCCCAGAACGGGGCGGTGCTGGCCCGCCGGCGGGAGGTAGAGGCCTTCGAGGAGCGGATGAGCTATCTGGCGGTCCATGGCTGCTATGCAGTGGGGATGCTGCAGGTCAACGGCGGCGATGTGATGGAGCACGGGGTGCGCCCCGGCCCCATGGTGGGTCAGGTGCTCCACCAGCTGCTGCAGGCGGTGATGGAGGGCAGGCTGCCCAATGACCGGGAGGCGCTGCTGGAGGCTCTGGATGAACGCCAGCGGCGGAAATGACAGGGCGGCAGAAAGCCGGCCGGACAGAAAATTGCAAAAAAATGCCCGCTGCACTTCGGAGTGCGGCGGGCATTATTTTGTCTTGGAAAGGTTATTCCACCATCATGTCGGCGGCCTTGTACAGGTCCCCGCAGCTCATGCAGAGGACCAGGTCCCCCTTGCGGGCGTTCTGCTTGACCCAGTCGGCGGCTTCCTTCAGGCCGCCGACCACCACGCAGCCGGGAATCTTGGCGGCCAGGTCTTCGCTCTTGACGCTGCCGTCGTCCACCTCGCGGCTTCCCATGATGGGCAGCAGCACGCACTGGTCGGCCTGACGCAGCACCTCGGCAAAGTCCTTCATCAGCGCCTTGGTACGGGAATAGGTGAAGGGCTGATGCACTGCGATCACCCGGTCATAGCCCATCTTCTTGGCGGTGGCCAGGGTGGCGGCCAGCTCGGTGGGATGGTGGGCGTAATCGTCCACCACCACGGCGCCGTTGCACTCGCCCTTGATCTGGAACCGGCGCCCGGTGCCTTTGAAATCCTTGGCGGCCCGCTCGGCGTCGGCGGGGTTCAGACCCAGCGGACGGACGCAGCAGCACATGGCCAGGGCGTTGTAGATGTTGTGGTAGCCGGGCACCCCCAGCTCGATGTGAGCAAAGTGATCGCCCAGCTCCTCCACGTCAAAGGCGTAGAAACCGGGGCGGTATTCCTGGATGTTGACGGCGCGGAACCGGGCATCCTCCCGGATGCCGAAGGAGAGAACCGGCCGGTCGATGGTGTTCACCACATCCAGGGTGTTGCGGTCGTCCATGTTGAAGATCACGGTGTGGGAGAGCAGCGCAAACTTCTGGAAGGCCAGTTTGAGCTTGCCCATGGTATGGTAATACTCCAGATGGTCGTTGTCAATGTTCAGGATCACCCCGACGGCGGGGGTGAGCTGCAGGAAGGTCTCGCTGTATTCGCAGGCCTCGATGACGATGCTGTGGCCGCTGCCGGCCTTGCCGTAGCCGCCGATCAGCGGCAGCTGGCCGCCGATGACCGCCGCCGGGTCCCGGCCGGCCAGCTCCAGCATGGTGGTGATCATGCCGGTGGTGGTGGTTTTGCCGTGGGTGCCGGACACACAGACACTCTGGGGGTACAGCCGGCTCACATAGCCCAGCAGCACGCTGCGCTCCACCGTGGGAATGCCGTGGGCACGGGCGGCCTGCAGCTCGGGGTTGTCGTCGTGGATGGCTGCACTGTACACCACCAGCTGGGCGTCGCCCAGGTTGGCGGCGTCATGCCCCAGAATAACGGTCATCCCCATGGCGCGCTCGCTCTGGGTGATTTTGGTTTCCTCCACATCGCTGCCGGTGAGGGTCAGCCCGCGGGAGTGCAAAATCTGGATCAGGGGATACATACCGGAACCGCCGCAGCCGATAAAATGTACCCGCTGCACGCCGTCCAACAGTTTGGAGCTGTAACTACTGAAATTAGCCATCAAGGTCACCTCATACCAACGTCCGCCCTCCTGTTGGGGCGCAACAAAATGAAATGTAATGCTTTATCATTATATAATTTTTCATTGGTAAAATAAACACTTTTTTTGAAATTTTGGTATAATTACAGAAAACGAAACCTTGAAACCGGCATTTTATCCGCAGGAGGATTGGAACAATGAAGCTGATCTATGGCTTTGACCCCCATGCTGTACAAAAAACAGGTCCCCAACCGCCCCATGCCCCGGTGACGGTGCGGGATCTGGCGGCCATCGGCATCCCGCTGCGCAAGATCCCCCGGGTGCGGGAGGAGCTGGACCGGCTGGTTGCAGCGGACCCCGCCCTGCGGGACCCTGCCTTGCTGCTGAAACTGGCCCGCCGGCTGGCCCGGCAGTTTCTGTAACGGGAAGGCGGCTTGTAACGGCGGCGGGGCTGTGCTATAATAGCTGATATCTGCCCACAGCGGGGCAAAAAAGTGCTTTGCGTGGCAGCCAGCCACGCGGAAGGAGTATAAAATGAAAAACAGCGAAAAGACCCTGGACATGATTGTCAACCTGTGCAAAAACCGCGGCTTCATCTATCCCGGCAGCGAGATCTATGGAGGCCTTGCCAACAGCTGGGACTACGGCCCCCTGGGCGTGGAGTTCAAGAACAACGTCAAGAAGGCCTGGCTCAAGAAGTTCGTGCAGGAAAGCCCCTACAACGTCGGCCTGGACGCCGCCATCCTGATGAACCCGCAGACCTGGGTGACCACCGGACATGTGGCCAGCTTCTCCGACCCGCTGCTGGACTGCCGTTCCTGCAAGAGCCGTCACCGCGCCGACAAGCTGATTGCCGACTGCGAGCAGGGCAAGGGTGTGGATGTGGACGCCATGACCTTTGAGGAGATGGACGCCTTCATCGCCTCCCACGACGAGGTGGTCTGCCCCGTCTGCGGCAAGCATGACTTTACCCCCATCCGCAAGTTCAACCTGATGTTCAAGACTGCCATCGGCGTCACCGAGGATTCCAGCAGCATCTGCTACCTGCGCCCCGAAACCGCCCAGGGCATCTTTGTCAACTTTGCCAACATCCAGCGCACCACCCGCCGCAAGCTGCCCTTCGGCGTCTGCCAGGTGGGCAAGGCCTTCCGCAACGAGATCACCCCCGGCAACTTCACCTTCCGTACCCGGGAGTTTGAGCAGATGGAGTGCGAGTTCTTCTGCAAGCCGGGCACCGACCTGGAGTGGTTCGCCTATTGGAAGAACTTCTGCCGTGACTGGCTGCTGAGCCTGGGCATCAAGGAGGAGAACCTCCGCCTGCGGGACCATGAGGCTGCCGAGCTGGCCTTCTACTCCCGCGCCACCACCGACATCGAGTATGCCTTCCCCTTCACCGACTGGGGCGAGCTG